>NZ_JBRBEM010000001.1:0-419210 GCF_052805615.1 Pelomicrobium sp. P1 | reverse complement strand
GGTCATCTCCCAAAGATGCCCCAGCTTGGCTAGCCGGTAGAACCCCCGGACCCGGTACCCGACATGATGCACTTGCAAGGCGCTCCTCCCGCTTCGAAGGAGTGCCAAAGGTTTGTGAACTTATGCACGCCGCCCGGCGCGGATTCTCTCTATGCGAGCCGCTTGCGCTGCTCGTCCAGGCCGTCCCAGAAGGCCGCCACCGCGTCCAGCATTTCGTTGCCGTAGCGGATGAAAGCGTCTTCGTCGAGAGGGTTCTGGAAGTAGTATTCCTCCAGCTCCTCCTGGGTGTGGCGCGCGTGCTGGGCTTCGAGCCGGCTGTGCCAGACGAAAAAGCCCAGGGGCAGGTCGGCGCCGTGGCGCTCGTTGTAGCGTTTCAAGCCCTCGATCAGCTCCTCCCAGAAGCCCGCCGACGCCCAGTTCTCCACCGCGTAGCTCGCCACCTGGGAAACCGCGTAGTCCTCGCTCCCGTAGAGCCGGATGAGCTCGTCGCAGAAGAAGAGGGTGGAAGCGGTCCCGTGGCGGCGCTTGCCGATCTCGTCGAAGCGAAGCCCCAGCTTGCGGGCGATCTGGTAGAGCCATTCGAAGTGGCCCGCCTCGAAGCGGAAGGTACCGCCCTGGACGGTGCCCTCGGTGCCCACCTTGTCGGGATCGTAGTCCTGGATTTCCGCCGGCCGCCGGGCGCCGTGGGGGTTGAAGATCACGCCGATCTCGTTGGCCAGGATCTCCTTGGAAGCCCGCATGCCCTCCAGGGTGTCGGCGTTGATCATCTTGTGGAGCTGGGCCACCAGGAACTGGTTGGAGAACACGGAGAACTGAACGACGAAGGCCCGGATCTGGGCCTCGTTCTGCTCCCCCCGCTTGAACCAGGCGGTATAGGCGTTGCGGGTGATGACCCGGTGGGTCAGCAGCTCCCGGTTGATCCGGTTCTGGAACCTCAGGAATTCCTTGCCTCGCTCGACGCTATAGCCGGGCCGCCCCGCCTGGATCGCCTGAAGGGAAGGCGCGGTGAGCCCCGCAAGTCCCCGGCGTGCGGCGTAATCCTGAAGTTCGCCCGCGAGCACGGCGCTCCTCCCATTCTTTGGGTCAAATCCCTTAAGTATTTGACCCCCATCGCCGGGGCTTGGTTTACCGCCCTCCTCTTTCCGGGGTGGGAGACTTCCCAGGCGAAGCGTCCGGCTGCCGCTCGGGGGCAGCCGCCTGGAACGCGGGAAGCGCCTCGCAACGCTCGGCGATGGCCCCTAGGGCGGGATACAGCGCGAGATCGCACCCGAAGCGCCGGGCGTTATAGAGCTGGGGCACAAGGCAGGCGTCGGCCAGGGTCGGCCGATCCCCATGGCAGTAGGGCCCGGTGGCGGCGTCCTTCGAGAGCAGGGCCTCCAGGGCAGAGAGCCCTTCGGCGATCCAGTGGCAGACCCACCGGCGCCGGGCCTCTTCCCCCAGGCCCAGGGACGCCTCCAGGTACACCAGCACCCGCCGGTTGTTGAGCGGATGGATGTCGCAGGCGATGGTCTGGGCCAGGGACCGCACCCGGGCCCGCCCCCAGGGATCCGCCGGCAGCAGGGGCGGATGCGGGTGGCGCTCCTCCAGGTATTCCATGATGGCCAGGGACTGGGTGAGCACCCGGTCCCCGTCCACCAGCACCGGCACGAACCCCTGGGGATTGAGGGCCCGGTGTTCCGGGCGGTGCTGCTCGCCGCGGACGAGATGGACGAACCGGGGCTGGTACTCGAGTCCCTTCAGGTGAAGCGCGATGCGCACCCGGTAAGCGGCGGAGCTGCGGTGGTAGGTGTAGAGCTGCAGCACAGGGTCCCCCATCTATCAACTTCCCTGTCCCCGGCGATAAGGCTGTACTTCCTGGTCGATCGCCCCGAAGATGGACCGCCCTTCCGCGTCCAGCATCTCGATGCGCACCCGGTCGCCGAACCGGAGATAAGGGGTCTGGGCCGCGCCGGTCTCGATCAGCTCCTGGGCCCGCTTCTCGGCGATGCAGCAGAAGCCGCGGGAAGGGTCGGCGTTGGACACCGTTCCCGAGCCGACGAGGGTGCCGGCGCCCAGGCGCCGGGTCCGGGCGGCATGGGCCACGAGGGCCGGAAAGTCGAATGTCATGTCCTCCCCCGCCTCGGGAGCGCCGAAGAGGGTCCCGTTGACCTGGACCCGCAAGGGCAGATGGACCCGGGCGCCGTCCCAAGCCGCACCCAGCTCGTCGGGGGTGACCGCCACCGGGGAAAGGGCGCTCGCGGGCTTGCCGTGGAGAAAGCCGAACCCCTTGGCCAGCTCCGCGGGAATCAGGTGGCGCAGGGACACATCGTTCACCAGGACCAGCAGGACGATCTGCTCGCCCGCTTCGGCGGGGCCGGCCCCCATGGGCACGTCGTCTGTAATCACCGCCACTTCCGCCTCGAAGTCGATGCCCCAGTCCTCCGACTCGGCGAGAATGGGGTCGTGGGGGCCGAGGAAGCCGTCCGAGCCCCCTTGGTACATGAGGGGGTCCGTTTCCGAGTTGGGGGGCATCTCCGCGCCCCGCGCCCGCCGCACCCGCGCCACGTGGGGGAGGTAGGCGCTCCCGTCCAGCCACTGGTAAGCCCGGGGCAGGGGCGCCGCCAGGGCTTCCGGATCGAGCGGGAAAGCGCCGGGCATGCAGCCCTCGTTGAGCAGCCGGTAGACCGAACCGAGGGCCGGGCAGCAGGCCTCCCAGTCGTCCAGGGCCGCCTGGAGGGTCGGGGCGATTTCCGGCACCGGGACCGCCGTCGTTAGGTCGTGGGACACGACGACGAGCGTCCCGTCCCGCCCGCCGGACCTGAGGCTGCCGAGCTTCACGGCTTGGCGAAGTCCTTCCAGGAGTCCACGTACTCCCGCCACTCGATCATCTCCGCGGCGGGGGTCACGTCCAGGGCGTCCCGGCTATCCACCATCACCGCCACCTCGTTGGTCTCCCTGCGGGCCGCTGCGGCGGCGAAGGCCTTGGGATGGGGCCCGTGGGTGAAGCCCGAGGGGTGTAAGGTGATCATGCCGGGGCGGATATTGTCCCGGGAGAAGAACTCGCCCCGGTGGTAGAAGAGCACCTCGTCGTAGTCGTCGTTGTTGTGGAAAAAGGGCACCTTGAGGGCCCCGGGGTCCGATTCCAGCGGGCGCGGGCAGAAGGTGCACACCACGAAGCGGGGCGCGACGAAGGTGGTGTGGGCCGAGGGGGGCAGGTGGGCCCGGTGACTCATCAACGGGCGCAGGTCCCGCCAGTTGATGCGCACCGGGGCCAGGGTGCCGTGCCAGCCCACTGCGTCCAGGGGGTTGAAGGGGAAGGTCTGGGTGGAGAGGGCTCCCCGCCGCTTGATGACCACGCGCCACTCGGTCTCCCCCTGCTGGGCGCGGAAGGCCTCGTCCATGGCCGGCACGTCGAGCGCCGCCGGGTCGAACACTGCGTGCTCGCCGGCGATGCCCTTTTCCGGCAGCCGGTAGCTCTCGTTGGTCGCTTCCAGGAGGAGCAGCACCACCGGGCCGCTCGCCTCGATGCGCCACAGGGTGCCTCGGGGAAGGAGGATGTAGTCCCCGTCCCGAAACGCCAGACGGCCGTAGTCGCAGAAGAGGTCCCCGGCGCCTTCATGGACGAAGGCGAGCTCGTCCCCGTCGGCGTTGCGCACCAGGTGATCCATGACGCCTTCGGCCCGCCACAGCCGCAGTTGCAGATGGGGGTTCGCCAGCAGCAAGGTTGCGTCCCAGGGAGAGGCGCTCCCCCGTTCCAGCCGGTTGGTGTCGAAAGCCCGCGGCCGCAGGGGCCCCTCGAACCGGCTCCAGGCGGTGGGTGGATGGCGATGGTACATTTGGGTGGAAGGCCCGTAGAACCCCTCCCGGCCCAGCTCCCGCTCGTAGGTGCCCGGCGGCAGATCAGCGTGGGCCTGGCGGGAAGCGACGCCCTCGACTCGAGGAAAGGTGATCCACTTGGCCATAGGAAGGACTCCCTAGAGCGCTCCCCGCGCGATCTGCTCCCGCTCCATCGCCTCGAACAGGGCGCGGAAATTGCCTTCGCCGAAGCCCTCGTTGCCCTTGCGCTGGATCAGCTCGAAGAAGATGGGCCCGATCACGGTTTCGGTGAAGATCTGCAGCAGCCATCCTTCCTGGGGGGAGCCGTCGATCAGGATGCCGTCGCGCCGCAACCGCTCCAGGTCCTCCCCGTGGCCGGGAAGCCGCTCGTCCAGCGCGTCGTAGTAGGCCCCTGGCACTTCCAGGAAGCGAATGCCCCGCACCCGCAGCCGCCCCACGCTGGCGCAGATGTCGCCGGTGGCCAGGGCGATGTGCTGGATCCCCTCTCCCCGATAGGCGGCAAGATACTCCTCCACCTGGGACCTGTCATCGGCGGACTCGTTGATGGGGATGCGGATCTTGCCGCAGGGGCTCGCCATGGCCCGGGACTTGAGCCCCGTCGCGATCCCGTGGATGTCGAAGTAGCGGATCTCGCGGAAACCGAACAGCCGCTCGTAGAACCGAGCCCACTGGTCCATGCGGCCCCGGTGCACGTTGTGGGTCAGATGGTCGACGGCAGTGAGCCCCGCGGAAGGCACTGGGGGCGCGTCCACCGGGACGAAGTCCACGTCGTAGATGGTGGTGTCGCCGTAGCGGTCCACCAGGTAGATGAGGCTGCCGCCGATGCCCCGGATCGCCGGGATGGTGAGCTCCCCCGGTCCCACCGGACCGTAATAGGGCTTCGCGCCCAGCGCCAGCGCCCGCTGGAAGGCGGCCTGAGCATCCCGCACGCGGATGCCGAAGGCGCACACGGACGGTCCGTGGACCCGGGCGAAGGCCTGGGCGAAGCTGTGGGGCTCGTGATTGAGGATGAAATTGATGTCGCCCTGGCGGTACAGCACCACGTCCTTGGAGCGGTGGCGGGCGACGGGCGAGAATCCCATGCGCTCGAACAGCTCGGCGAGGCTGCGGGTATCGGGGGCGGTGTACTCGACGAACTCGAAACCGTCGGTACCCACGGGATTGGGCTGTTCCCCGGTCATCGTGCCCCTTTCGCGCCAGACGAAGCCAATGGTTTTCTTTTCGTTTGACTTTTCCCTCCCCCGTTCGTTCGTCCCGACGCGGGAAGGACGTATGCTAGGATTCGGCTGGGTGAAACCGCACCGCGGGCGTTGCCTGTGATAGCCAACCAGCGGAGCAAAAAGGCGTCTAACGGCAAGAGATCCGCGTTTTTCGTCTCCCTCATGCTGAGGAGGTAGCGCTTGAGCGTCGTCGCCACGTTCCAAGTCCAATTCCGGCGCTTTCTGGACCCTGCGGGCCGCGTGGTGCAGCCCCTTCCCCCCTTCGCCGCCGATCCCCGGAACCTGATCCCCCTGTACCGGACGATGGCCCTCACCCGCGCCTTCGACGCCAAAGCCATCGCCCTGCAGCGCACCGGGCGCCTGGGCACCTTCGCCTCTTCTCTGGGGCAGGAGGCGGTAAGCGTGGGCGTGGGCAGCGCCATGCGCCCCGAGGACGCGCTGCTCCCCGCGTACCGGGAATACGGCGCCCAGTTTCTCCGCGGCGTCACCATGACCGAAATCCTCCTCTACTGGAGCGGGGACGAGCGCGGGATGGACTTCTCCGGCCCGCCCCACGACTTTCCCATCTGCGTCCCCATCGCCAGCCAGGTGTGCCACGCTGCGGGGGTGGCCTACGCCTTCCAGTACCGGCGCGAGCCCCGGGTGGCGGTGGCCGTGTTCGGCGACGGCGCCACCTCCAAGGGCGATTTCTACGAGGCCCTCAACATCGCCGGCGTGTGGCGGCTGCCCGCGGTGTTCGTGATCAACAACAACCAGTGGGCCATCTCGGTGCCCCGCGCCCGCCAGACCGCCGCCGAAACCCTGGCCCAGAAGGCCGTCGCCGCCGGCATCCCGGGCGAGCAGGTGGACGGCAACGACGTGATCGCGGTGCGCCACGCCGTGGGTGAGGCCCTGGCCAAGGCCCGCGCCGGCGGCGGCCCCACCCTGATCGAGGCCCTCACCTACCGGCTTGGGGATCACACCACCGCCGACGACGCCAGCCGCTACCGGGACGCGGAAGCGGTGAAGGCCCGCTGGGCGGAGGAGCCCCTGTCCCGGCTGCGGGCTTACCTCGCCCGCTGCGGCGCCTGGGACCGGGAGCAGGAAGAGGCGCTGGAAAAGGAATGCGCCCGTCGAGTGCAGGCGGCGGTGGACGAGTTCCTGGCGATCCGGCCGCCGGGGCCGGAACAGATGTTCGACTGCCTCTACGCGGCGCTGCCCGCCGCGCTGGAAGAGCAGCGCGCCATCGCCCTCGCCTTCGCGCCGCGGACCGCCCCTTCCGAGGAGGGCAGGGATGGCTGAAGTCACCATGGTGGAAGCCATCAACATGGCCCTCGCCTGGGAGATGGCCCGGGACCCCGCGGTCATCGTGCTGGGGGAGGACGTGGGGGTGAACGGCGGCGTGTTCCGCGCCACCGTGGGGCTGCTCGCGCGCTTCGGCGCCGAGCGGGTGCTGGACACGCCCTTGGCGGAAACCGCCATCGCCGGGATCTCGGTGGGCATGGCGGCCCAGGGCCTCAAGCCTGTAGCAGAGATCCAGTTCACCGGCTTCATCTACCCGGCCCTGGACCACATCGTCAACCATGCCAGCCGCATGCGCCATCGCACCCGGGGACGCCTCTCCTGCCCCATGGTGCTGCGCTCCCCGTGCGGCGCCGGCATCCATGCGCCGGAGCACCACTCGGAGAGCGTGGAGGCTTTCTTCGTCCACGTACCCGGGCTGCGGGTGGTCATTCCTTCGTCTCCCCAGCGGGCCTACGGGCTGCTCCTCGCCGCGATCCGCGACCCCGATCCGGTCATCTTCCTTGAGCCCACCCGCCTCTACCGCCTGTTCCGCCAGGAGGTGGCGGACAACGGGGAGGCTCTCCCCCTGGACGTGTGCTTCACCCTGAGGGAAGGCAGCGACGTGACCCTGGTCTCCTGGGGCGCTACGGTGCACGAGACCCTGGCGGCCGCCGACACCCTGGCGGCGGAAGGGATCTCCTGCGAGGTGATCGATGTGGCCACCCTCAAGCCCCTGGATCTGAGCACCATCCTGACGTCGGTCGCCCGCACCGGCCGCTGCGTCATCGTCCACGAGGCAGCGCGCACCGGAGGTTTCGGCGCCGAGATCGTGGCGGGCCTCGCCGAGCGTGGCCTTCTCAGCCTCCTCGCCCCGGTGGAGCGGGTCACGGGCTACGACGTGGTGGTACCCCTCGCCCGGCTCGAGTACCAGTACATGCCCAACGTGGAGCGCATCGTCGCCGCCGTGCGCAAGACGCTCAAATTCGCGTAACGCGAAAGGTTGAACCGCAGAGACCCAGAGGCACGATGAGGATCTTCAAGCTTCCCGACCTGGGGGAGGGACTGCACGAGGCGGAGATCGCCCAGTGGCACGTCCAAGAGGGGGACCAGGTACAGGCCGACCAGCCCCTGGTGTCCGTGGAAACCGCCAAGGCCATCGTGGACATCCCCGCGCCTTACGCCGGGCGCATCGCCAAGCGCTTCGGAGAGCCCGGGGAAGTGGTGCACGTGGGGGCGCCCCTGGTCGGCTTCGAGGGGGAAGCCGCCGAAGAGGACGCGGGCACCGTGGTGGGCCAGATGCCCGCGCAGCAGCGTCCGGTGGTGGAGGAGGCCCCGGGGCTGGTGGCCCGGCCGGCGGGCGGCGGCATCAAGGCGACCCCGGCGGTGCGGGCCCTGGCCCAGAAGCTCCAGGTGGATCTCGCCATGGTCACCCCCACCGGCCCGGACGGCTTGATCACGGCGGCCGACGTGCAGCGGGTGGCGCGCATCCTGGCCGAGGCGGGGCCGCGGGAGGTGCTGCGGGGCGTGCGGCGCGCCATGGCCCAGAACATGACCCTGGCCAACGCCGAGGTGGCCTCGGCCACCCTGGTGGAAGACGCCGACATCCACGCCTGGCGGCCGGGGGAGGACGTCACCGTGCGCCTGATCCGGGCCCTGGTGGCCGGCTGCCGCGCCGAGCCGGCGCTCAACGCCTGGTACGACGCCCAGGCCATGGCCCGCTGGCTGGTGAAGGACGTGCACCTGGGGCTGGCGGTGGACACGCCGGACGGCCTGTTCGTCCCGGTGATCCGCAACGTGGACAAGATGGAACCCCCGGCGCTGCGCAAAGCCATCGACAAGCTGGTGGAAGACATGAAGGCCCGGCGCGTGCCGCCGGAGGACCTGAGGGGCAACACCATCACTCTCTCCAACTTCGGCATGATCGCCGGCCGCTACGCCGCGCCCGTGGTGCTGCCGCCCACGGTGGCCATCCTGGGCGCCGGGCGTATCCGGGAGGCAGTGGTGGCGGTGCAAGACCGGCCCGCCGTGCACCGCCTCTTGCCCCTGTCCCTCACCTTCGATCATCGCACCGTCACCGGCGGGGAGGCGGGCCGCTTCCTGGCGGCCGTGATCGCGGACCTGGAAAAGCCGGCGTGATGAATCACCGGAATAACCACGGAGGCGCGGAGGCACAGAGGGAGAGCGATTTTTCCGAAACGCAAAGGGCGCGAAGCGCGCAAAGCAAAAACGATTTCCTCTTTTCGGGATTTTCTTTCGCACCCTTTGCGCCCTCTGCGTTAAAGAAATCTTTTCTTCTGCTCTGTGCCTCCATGCCTCTGTGGTTCGCGCTAGAGGCGGCCCAGGCAGACGAGCGTTACGACGCCCTGCGCCGGCGCATGGTGGAGGAGGTGGCCCGGATGGCCGCCCTGACTGCGGCCGAGACCGGCCGCACCAAGCTCGATGCCAAAGTCATGGCGGCGCTCGCCCGGGTGCCCCGCCACCAATTCGTCCCTTCGGGCCAGGCGCCCTACGCCTACGAGAACCGACCCCTGCCCATCGGCCACGGCCAGACCATCTCCCAGCCCTATATCGTGGCCCTGATGACCGATCTGCTGGAGGTGAAACCGGGCCACAAGGTGCTGGAAGTGGGCACCGGCTCCGGCTACCAGGCGGCGGTGTTGGCGGAGATGAGCGCCCAGGTCTTTACCATCGAGATCATCGAGCCTCTGGGACGCACGGCCGATGAGCGGCTCAAGCGTCTGGGCTACCGCCAGGTGCGGGTGCGCCTGGGCGACGGCTATTACGGCTGGCCGGAGGAAGCGCCCTTCGACGCCATCATCGTCACCGCCGCGGCAAGCCACATCCCGCCGTCCCTGGTGCGCCAGCTCAAGCCCGGGGCACGCATGGTAATCCCGGTCGGCGCGCCCTTCCTCACCCAGCACTTGATGCTGGTGCGCAAGAACGCCGAGGGAACCGTCGAGAGCCGCCAGATCCTGCCGGTGAGGTTCGTGCCCCTCGTGGGAGGTCACTAGCCCGGGCTAGCTGAGCGCCGCAAAGAATGTTTGATGACGCTCGCTCCCTCCTCCCTCATCCAGCGCCCCCCGTTTCCCGTTCCTCCGGCACTCCCCCGCTCTTCGCCGTCGCCCTGGTCTCCGCCGCGGCCCTCGCCTACGAGGTGCTGCTTACCCGCATTTTCTCCATCGTCCTGTGGCACCACTTCGCCTACATGATCATCAGCGTGGCGCTGCTGGGCTACGGGGCCGCGGGATCTGTGGTGAGCGCGCTGCGGGCACCGCTGGAACGGCGCTATGATCTCGCCTTCGTCGTCGCGGCGGCCCTCTTCGGCTCGACCGCCCTCTTCTGCGGCCTGGCGGCCCAGCACGTAGGGTTCAACCCCTTGGAGCTCGCCTGGACCGGCCGCCAGCTCGCGCGCCTGGCAGCGGCCTACGCCCTGCTCGCCCTGCCCTTCTTCTTCGCCGCGGTGTGCGTGTGCCTGACCCTCACCCGCTTCGGCGCCGAGATCCCGCGGGTGTACAGCTTCGACATTCTGGGGGGCGCCTGCGGCAGCCTCGGCATCGTGGCGGCCCTGTTCGCCCTCGCTCCCGGACAGGCCCTGGGTCTGGTCGCCGGCACCGGCGGCGCGGCCGCGGCGGCCGGTGCCTTCCGGCTGGGCCGGCCGCGCCTGGGCGCCGCCCTCCTCGCCCTCGTCATCGCCGGCGCCGCGGGACTGCCGGACGGGCTCACGCGGCTCAAGCTCTCCGAGTACAAACCCCTGGCCCAGGCCCTGGACGTCCAGGGCGCGCACTTGGACTTCGAGACCTCTTCCCCTTTGGGCCTGGTGAGCGTGGTGGAGAATTCGGTGGTGCCTCTGCGCCACGCGCCCGGGTCGTCCCTGAACGCGCCCCAGGGGCCCCCGTTCCAGCTCGCCGTGTTCATCGATGGGGACGGGCCCCACGCTATCGACCGCTTCGACGGCGGGCGCGAGTCCCTCGAATACCTGGACTTCGTCACCTGGGCACTTCCCTATCACTTGGTGGTGCGACCCGCCGTGCTGGTACTGGGCGCCGGCACCGGCACCGACCTGCTCCAGGCCCATTACCACGGCGCCCGCTCAGTAGATGCGGTGGAGCTGAACCCCCAGGTGGTGGAGCTGGTGGAGCGCCGCTACGCCGAGTTCTCGGGGCGGCCCTACCATCTCTCCGGGGTGCGCCTCCATCTCGCCGAAGCGCGGAGCTTCGTGGCGAGGGACCGGAACCATTACGACCTGATCCAGTTGACCCTCCTGGACGCCTTCGGCGCCTCCAGCGCGGGCCTGCACGCCCTGGCCGAAAGCTATCTCTACACGGTGGAGGCTTTGGAGGCTTATCTCGCCCGGCTGCGGCCCGGCGGGCTGCTGGCCATCACCCGCTGGGCCACGGTTCCACCCCGTGACGCGCTCAAGCTCTTCGCCACCGCCGTCGTCGGCCTGGAGCGCGCGGGCGTGGCCGATCCCGGCCGCCAACTTGCCATGGTCCGGGGATGGCGGACCGTAACCCTGCTAGTGAAGAACGGGAGCTTCAGCGCCGAAGAAGTGGAACGCATCCGGGCCTTCTGCCGCACCCGGTCGTTCGACCCGGTTTATTTCCCCGGCATGGAGCGGACCGAAGCCAACCGCTACACGGTCCTACCCCAGCCTTGGTACTACGAAGGGGCCCAGGCGCTCCTTTCCCCCGACCGGGACGCCTATCTCGCCCGGTACAAGTTCGCCATCGCGCCGGCCACCGACGACCGGCCCTATTTCTTCAATTCCTTCAAGTGGCGCTCGGCGCCCGAATTCCTGACGCTGCGCCGCCAGGGGGCGCTGCCGCCCATCGACTGGGGCTATCCGGTTCTGGTCGCCACCCTGCTCCAGGCCCTGCTGGCGAGCGCCGTGCTGATCCTGCTGCCGCTCAAGTTTCTGCGGCCGGGACCGGTGTCCGCCCGGGCTGCGCCGGCCTGGCGGATCGCCACGTACTTCGCCGCGGTGGGGCTCGCCTTCATGCTGATGGAAATCGCCTTCATCCAGAAGCTCACCCTGTTTCTGAGCCACCCCTTGTACGCGGTGGCCGTCGCTCTAGCCGGCTTCCTGTTGTTCGCCGGCTTGGGAAGCCGCTTCGCCGCTCGCTACACCCGGGAGCCGGGCCGCCGCCCGGATCCCCTCTGGCGGGCGGTGCTCCTGCTTTGTGCCGGCGCGGCGCTCGCTCTCATGGCGCTGCCGCTCCTCACCGATCATGGGATCGGGCTGCCCGACCCGGGCCGCATCGCGCTCGCTCTGGCCCTCATCGCTCCGATCGCCTTTCCCATGGGCATGCCCTTTCCCCTCGGCCTCGCCCGCGTGTCCCGGCACTGGGGACACTGGGTACCGTGGGCCTGGGCCATCAACGGCTGCGCCTCGGTGGTGGGCGCCGTTGCCGCGAGCCTTCTCGCCGTGCACGCGGGGTTCACGGTAGTGGTGCTGGCGGCGCTCACCCTCTATCTCCTCGCCGCCGCCAGCTTGCCGCGACGGAACTAGATTTTCGGTGTTTTCCGCTTCAATTTAATGATCCAACCGCGCGTCCGGCTTGATCTCCCCTGCCAGGCGCAGGCCCCAGAGGGCGGCCAGGGGACCCACCGTCTCCAGGATGGCGATGGCGGCGAGCACGGTGGTGGTCAGGGACGCGGTGATCCCGGGGTAGAGCTCTTCGGTCATCTTAAGCAGGCCGATAGCCATGGCCGCCATGGGCACGAGGGAGAGCCCCAGCCCGAAAGCCTGGGCCGGGGAAAGTCCCGAATACCGGCCCGCCACGAACACGACGGCGGACTTAGCAATGAAGCGGGCGAGGACGAAGGCCACCGCCAGCAGGCCCGCCCGGGCGAGCTCTTCCAGGTGCAGGTTGGCGCCCGCCACCACGAACAGCACCACGAAGAAGATGTCGCCCCCGTGGCCGAACTCCACCTCCAGGAGCGCCTGGCGCCGGTCCAGGTTGCGGCACAGGACCCCCAGGGCGAGGAGCGTGAGCAGGATAGACACATGGAGCGCCTGGGCCGTGCCCACCGCCAGGACGATCACCCCCACCAGCAAGGCGAACTGGGCGCTGTCCCGATGCCCGATGAGCTGGCCGAGCCGGATGGTGAGGTGGGCGAGGACGTAGGCGAGGAGCAGCGACCCGGCCACCTGGTACAGGGGGTGCAGGACCGCCACCACCCAATCGGCCTGTTGCTCCTGGTGCAACCAGGGCAGAATCGCGATGAAGAAGAAAAATGCCAGGAGGTTGTTGATGGCGATCAGGGTGAGGGCCCGGTCGCTCACCGGGCCCTGGGCGTCGAACTCCCGCATCACCAGCAGCATCACCGCGGGCGAAGAGGAAATGCCGATGGCGGCGGCGATGGCGGCGTGCACGGGGGGAAAGTCGAACGCGGCGAGCACCCAGTAGGCGGCGGCGAAGGAGGCGAAGCATTCCGCCAAGGCGGTCGCCAGCACGGCCCGGTCGTTGCGCAGGGACGGGACGTGGAGCCGCCGGCCGATCTGGAACAGGATGAGGCCGAGGGCTGTGTCGACGAAAATCCCGGCGCCCGCCACCATGGAACGGGTGAAGACGTCCAGCACGCTGGGCCCAAGCAGGAAGCCGATGGCGATATAGCCGGTGATGCGCGGCACGTAGCGGCTGCGGTGGGCGATCTCGCCCCCCACCAGGCCGGCCCACAGCACCAGGCCGAAAATCACCAGCGTGTTGATCTCCGGTGGCCACGCCGGAAGGAAGTCCAAGGACATGGAGAGGTTTCTGGAAGGGGTGCCCCGCGCCGCCCGCCGGATCACCTGGCCGCGGGTCGGACCGCCGGCGGCGCGAAGATCTGTTCCATCTCCCGGCGGAAACGGACCGCCTCGCCGTCCGTAAGCTCCACGTCACCCCAGGTGATCAGGTCGTCGGCCGCCACTGGGCGCTTGAGCTTCGCCCCGTGGGCCAGGCCGATGGGGAGTCCCTGCAGGGCGAGGGAATCTCGGGCGGGCAGCAAGTGTCCATACACGGTGTGCCCCCCTTCCCCGTCCAGCGTCTCACCCGCCCGGAGATCCCGCTTGGCCCTGGCCACCACGTCGCCGAGGAAGTCCACGGGCGCGCCCGTGGGCTCCCGGCGCAGGGCCACGGACGCGACGCTGATCGCCAGTTCCAGCCCGATCAGATGGTACGGCTTGTACATGGCGGCGTAATTGCCGCTCGCATCGGTGATCAGGCCGTACTCCCGGAGGCAGCGGCGCACGTAGTCGCTGTCGGCGGCGAAGGTCACGTACACGCCCCAGCGCAGGCTCCGGCGCACCTGCCGGCCGTCCCGCAGGAGGCTGGACACCACCTCCACCTGCCCCCGGTGGTGGAGTGTCCCGCCCTCGCTGCGGGGCTTGAGCACCTGGGGCAGCTCGTCCACGCCGCAAGGCGGAAAAGAAAGCCCCTCGGGGGCGGGGACGAGGCCCGCGGCGTTGGCCACGGCCGCCATCTCGATGGCCGACTTGGTGCCGTCCAGGAAGGAATTGAACATCCGGGCGTTGAAGTCCCCCCGGGCCACCATTTCGGGGCTGAAGCCGTAATGGCCCCAGACCGTGTCGGGCGTGGAGCGATGGTACTCGGGGAGATACTTGGTCCCCTTGCCCGCGGCGATCACTTCGAACCCCGCGCTCCGGGCCCAGTCCACCAGCTCGCAGATGAGAGCCGGCTGGTCGCCGTAGGCCAGGGAATAGAGGACGCCCGCCTCCCGGCACCGACGCGCGAGCAGCGGCCCGGCCAGGGCGTCGGCCTCCACGTTCACCATGACGACGTGCTTGCCGTGCCGGCAGCACGCCAGCACGTGACGGATGCCGGCGGCAGGATCCCCGGTGGCATCGATCACCACCTCCACTGGGCCCGCGGCGATCAAGGACAGGGCGTCGTCGGTGATCCAGGTGCCGCCGGTGGCGAGGGCCGCATCCGCCGAGGGGGCGGCGTACCGGACCTGAGGCCAGCCCACCCGCGCCAGCGCCTCCCGCGCCCGCTGGGGCGACAGATCGGCCACCCCGATCACGTGCAGCCCCGGCGTCCTGGGAGCCTGGGACAGGAACATGGCACCGAACTTCCCGGCGCCGACCAGGGCGACGCGCACCGGCTTGCTTTGGGCGGCGCGCTCAAGCAGCAATCGATGAAGATTCATGGAGCAGGGTTCCTCGCCATCGGATCGAGAGGGAGCAGGAAGCGGCCCCTGGTGGGGGCGGCGAACGGGCGGCGGTATGTTACTGTAGAAGGGAGGGCTCCGTCACCCGATGCGCCCTCGCTTCCCCCTTGCCCGCGCGTCGCCTTTTCCTGCACGATCGCCAGTCGTTGAAAGGAGCACGTCCGTGTCGAACTCCCCCATCAGCCGTTATCCGGTTCCCGACCTCGAAAACCTGCCGGAGGACATCCGCACCCGCATCCTGAAGGTACAGGAGAAAGCTGGCTTCGTCCCCAACGTATTCCTCGCCCTGGCCCACCGGCCGGAGGAGTTCCGAGCGTTCTTCGCCTACCACGACGCCTTGATGGAAAAGGAAGGCGGCCTCACCAAGGCCGAGCGGGAAATGATCGTGGTGGCCACCAGCGGCGCCAACCAGTGCCAGTACTGCGTCGTGGCCCACGGCGCGATCCTGCGCGTCCGGGCGAAGAACCCCTTGATCGCCGACCAGGTGGCTGTCAATTACCGCAAGGCGGACATCACGGCGCGGCAGAAGGCCATGCTGGACTTCGCCCTAAGGGTGGCCCAGGAATCCCACCGGATCGGGGACGAGGACTTCGCCGTGCTGCGCTCCCATGGGTTTTCCGACGAGGACATCTGGGACATCGGGGCAATCGCGGCTTTCTTCGCCCTGTCCAACCGCATGGCCAACCTGATCAACCTGCGGCCGAACGAGGAATTCTATCTGCTGGGACGCGTGCCGCCGGAAAAGAAGAGTTGACCGCGGAGACGCGGAGGCACAAAGAAAAAAAGATTCCCTCTGTGCCACTGTAGGCCAACAATTTTTTGACGCCTTGCTCCCCGGAATTACCGGTCGATGCCGCCCAGGCACAGGTACTTGATCTCGACGAACTCGTCGATGCCATACTTGGATCCTTCCCGGCCCAGTCCCGACTGCTTCATCCCGCCGAAGGGCGCCACCTCGTTGGAGATGATCCCGGCGTTGATGCCCACCATGCCGAATTCCAGCGCTTCCGCCACCCGCCAGATGCGGCCGATGTCGCGGGCGTAGAAGTAGGAGGCGAGCCCGAACTCGGTGTCGTTGGCGAGCCGGATGACTTCTTCCTCGGTCTCGAAGCGAACGAGGGGCGCCACGGGACCGAAGGTCTCCTCCTGCATGAGCTTCATGCCGGGCTTCACTTCCACGAGCAGGGTGGGCTCGAAGAAGGTGCCGCCGAGCGGGTGGCGGCGGCCGCCCACCGCCACCTTCGCCCCCTTGGCCACCGCGTCGGCGATGTGCTCTTCCACCTTGGCGAGGGCCTGGGCGTCGATGAGAGGCCCCTGCTGCACGCCCTCCTCGAAACCGCTGCCCACCTTGAGGCCCACGATTCTCTCCCGCAACTTGGCGGCGAAGGCGTCGTACACCCGGTCCTGCACGAAAATGCGGTTCGCGCACACGCAGGTCTGGCCGGTGTTGCGGTACTTGGACGCCATGGCGCCTTCCACCGCTTCGTCCAGGTCCGCGTCGTCGAAGACGATGAACGGCGCGTTGCCCCCCAGCTCCAGGGAGATCTTCTTCACTGTGTCCGCCGACTGGCGCATGAGCAGCCGCCCCACCTCGGTGGAGCCGGTGAAGGTGATCTTGCGCACCAGGGGGCTGGCGCACAGCTCCCGCCCGATGGTAGGCGCGTCCCCCGTGATCACGTTGAACACCCCTTTGGAGATACCGGCCCGGTGGGCAAGCTCGGCCAGGGCCAGGGCCGAAAGGGGCGTCTGCTCGGCGGGCTTCACCACCACCGTGCAGCCCGCCGCCAGGGCCGGAGCGCATTTGCGGGTGATCATGGCGTTGGGGAAGTTCCAGGGGGTGATCGCCCCGCACACGCCCACTGGCTGCTTGATCACGACGAGGCGCTTGTCCGGCTGATGCTGGGGGATCACGTCGCCGTAGATGCGCTTCGCCTCCTCGGCGAACCACTCCACGAAGGACGCCCCGTAGGCGATCTCGCCCCGGGACTCGGCGAGGGGCTTGCCCTGCTCGGCAGTCATGAGGCGCGCCAGGTCTTCCTGGTTGTCCATGATGAGCTGGTACCAGCGCTTGAGCGCCGCCGAGCGCTCCTTGGCGGTCTTGGCGCGCCAGGCCGGCCAGGCGGCGTTCGCCGCCTCGATGGCGCGCCGGGTTTCCTGGGCGCCCATGTCCGGGACCCGGACCAGCTCGGACCCGTCGGCGGGATTGCGCACCGGGAAGGTCTTGCCGCTATCGGCCTCGATCCATTCGCCGTCGACGTAGCAGCGGTTCTTGAGCAGGGATGAATCCTTGAGGGTGAGCATGGCAGTACCCCATGAGCTTGAATCCGGAAGAAACGTTTATATTTTACATCGCGTCGGAGCGGCCGGATTCGGGCCTGCCTCCCGTCCTGGCGAACGGTGCGGGCGCCAGGGTTCCCGGGCGGAGGGAGCCTCAGAAGGTGCCCGGGTAGGCCCCGCCGTCGATCAGGATGTTCTGACCGGTGATATAGCCCGCCTGGGCGCTGCACAGGTAGGCGCACAGGTCACCGAACTCGCCGGGATCGCCGAAGCGCCCCGCCGGGTTCGCTCGCATGCGCTCTTCGCGAACCTCCTCGACGCTCTTCCCCGCCACCTGGGCCGCATGGGCGATGGTGGCCCGAAGCCGCTCGGTATCGAAGGGTCCCGGCAGCAGGTTGTTGATGGTGACGTTGTGCCGCACGGTCTTGCGGGCGAGGCCAGCCACGAACCCGGTGAGCCCCGCGCGGGCGCCGTTAGAGAGCCCCAGGATGTCGATGGGGGCCTTCACCGCGCTGGAGGTGATGTTGACGATACGTCCGAAGCGCCGGGCGATCATGCCGTCCACGGTGGCCTTGATGAGCTCGATGGGAGTCAGCATGTTGGCGTCCAGGGCGGCGATCCAGTCCTCCCGGGTCCAGTCGCGGAAATCGCCCGGGGGCGGGCCGCCCGCGTTGTTCACCAGGATGTCCGGGGCGGGGCAGGCGGCGAGGGCCGCGCAGCGGCCTTCCGCCGTGGTGATGTCCACCGCCACCGCCGTCACCCCCACGCCGGTGGCGGCGCGGATTTCCTCCGCGGTGCGCTCCAGCGGCTCGCGGGTGCGGGCCACTAGGGTCACCTCCACCCCTTCCCGGGCGAGGGAGAAGGCGCAGGCCCGTCCCAGTCCTTTGCTCGAGGCGCACACCAGCGCGCTGCGTCCGCGGATTCCCAGGTCCATGGGGGATGCTCCTTTCGAAAAACCGTCATTATGGTTCGGCACCGGGCCCGTCCGGAAGGCGGGGGAGCGGCCCTATTGCTATAATCGGCGGTCGGGAACAAGAAAAGGAACGGTTCATGCCCTCCAGCTCCCTCCTGCGCCTCGCGAGCTTCGCCGCCCTGGGTTTCCTCTCCGCCTGCGCCACCGCCCCCGACCGCCGCGATCCGCTGGAGCCCTTCAATCGGGAAATGTTCCAGTTCAACCAGGATTTCGACGAAAAGATCGCCAAGCCCGTCGCCGAGGTCTACCGGAACACCGTGCCCGTGCAGGTGCGCAAGGGCGTGCGCAACTTCTTCGCCAACCTGGGGGACGTCATCGTCTTCGTGAACGATACGCTGCAGATGAAATGGCATGACGCGGTCAACGACGCCGGCCGCGTCATGGTGAACACGACCCTGGGCTTGGGCGGCCTCATGGACGTGGCCTCCGAGCTGGGGGTGGAAAAGCGCAACGAGGATTTCGGGCAGACCCTGGGCTACTGGGGCCTTCCCGCCGGGCCGTACCTGGTGCTGCCCATCCTCGGGCCCAGCACGTTCCCGCGGGACACGGCGGGCATCGTCGGCGACTTCTACGCATGGCCGGTAAGCTACGTGGAGGACGACGCTGTGGCCGGGGGACTCGGCGTGCTAAGGTTCATCCAGGTCCGGGCGGACCTGCTGGGGACGGAAGACCTGCTGGAGCAGGCGGCCCTGGACCGCTACGTCTTCGTGCGCGACGCCTACCTCCAGCGCCGGGAAAGCCTCATTCGGGACGGCCGGCCGCCGAAGCTGGAGGAAGAAGAATGAAACCGGGATCGGGCGGGATGAACCCAATCCCGCAGTGAAGCCGAAGCCGCCCATGGACACCGACTACGTCGAGCTCTACCGCCCGCCCGACGTGCAGGCGCTGGCGCTCATCAAGCTGCACCTGGACGCCCAGGGAATCCGCTACTACGTGGCCGGCGAGAACTTCGGCAGCCTCTTGCCGGTGACCACCCTGGGGGAGATGCGCTTGATGGTGGACCGCCGGGACGCGGAGCGCTGCGCCGAAATCCTCCGGGAGCAACTGGCCATCGAAGTTCCCCCGCCCCTCTGACCGGGTTGCCCCGATCCCCTTCCTTCACACCCCCGCCTTCAGCGCCGCAATGCGCTCGTCCAGGGGCGGGTGGGACATGAACAGGCGCTTCAAGCCCCCGCCGGTGCGCCCGGAGATGCCGAACGCGGCAATCTGGTCAGGCAGGTGGGGCTCCTCATAGACCCGTTTCAGGCGCTCCAGCGCCGCGATCATCTTGTCGCGGCCCGCGAGCTGGGCGCCGCCCCGGTCGGCGCGGAACTCCCGCTGCCGGCTGAAGTACATGACGATGATGCTGGCGAGGATGCCGAACACGATCTCGGCCAGGATGCTGGTGATCCAGAAGGCCGGGCCGTGCCCGTTCTCGGTCTTGAACACCGCCTTGTCCACGATATTGCCCACCACCCGCGCCAGGAAGATGACGAACGTGTTGACGATGCCCTGGATCAAGGCGAGGGTCACCATGTCGCCGTTGGCGATATGGCTGACCTCGTGGCCCAGCACCGCTTCCACCTCATCGCGGCTCATCTTGTGGAGCAGGCCGGTGCTGACCGCCACCAGGGCGTTGTCCTTGCTCATGCCTGTGGCGAAGGCGTTAGCGTCCGGAGCCTCGTAGATCGCCACCTCCGGCATGCCGATGCCGGCTGCCTGGGCCTGGCGGCGCACCGTCTCCACCAGCCAGCGCTCCAGCTCGGTTCTCGGCTCCTCGATCACCACGGCCCCCGTCATGCGCTTGGCGCTCCACTTGGACATGGCGAGGGAGATGAAGGCGCCGCCGAAGCCGAACACCGAGGCAAAGACCAGCAGGGCGGTGTAGTTGAGGCCGCCCTGCTGGGCTAGGTACGAATCGATCCCGAGCAGCCGCAGCACGATACCCAACACCACGATGACGGCCAGGTTGGTCACCAGAAACAGGAAGATGCGCTTGACCATCGAACCACTCCCTTGAGTTGATCTTTTCCGGGGCTTGCACGACCCCTCCTTAGATTGGGTCGGAAGGGCCGAAGTTCAATAAGTTAGAACTCCGTCCGCGCGGCAGCCCGGTCCGGCGGAGCGTATTGTAGCGCCTGCATCCCCCGCCCGCGTATCGCTCCCGTCGTCTCCTCAGCGCAGGGTACCGCGCACCGTCAGGGCGATCCCACCTAGGATCAATCCGATTCCTACGCCTTGATGGAGCTGGGGTTCCTCGCCCAGGAACGCCACGGAAAGCAGTGTCCCGAAGGCGGGCATCAAGTGGATGAAGAGCCCCGCCCGGGACGGGCCCACTTCCGCCACCGCCCGGTTCCAGCACAGGTAGGACAAGATCGAAGGGAAAACGGCGAAATAGGCGAGGCTCGCCACTGTCGCGGCGCTCAACTCCATCATCTTCCCCGCCCCCAGCTCCCATAGATAGAGGGGTAGCAGCACCACCACCCCCGCCGGCACGATCACCCCCAGGAACGCCAGGGGATCCAGTCCCGGCGGCCGCGCCCGCAGGAGGACGGTGTAGACCGCCCAGGAGACCACCGCCGCCAGCACCCACAGATCGCCTTCGGCGAGCCGCACCTCGAGCAGTGTTTGCGGCTCCCCCCGGGTCACGATCGCCAGCACCCCGACGAGGGATACGGCCACCCCCAGCGCCTGGCGCCAGGCAAGCCTTTCGCCGAGGAATGCCCATGACAACGCCATGATGGCCACCGGGATCGACGAATTGAGCAGCACGGCATTGGTGGCGGTGGTGGACTGCAGGCCCGTGTAGACCAGGGTGTTGAACCCGGCCACCCCGAAGATGCCCAGGGCCACGAGCACCGGAAGATGGCCGAACACCAGGCGGCGCTGGGCCCACACCCGGGGCGCAACGAACGGGAGCAGCAGGAGCGCCGCACCGCACCAGCGCCAGAAGGCCATGGCGAGGGGCGGGATCGCTTCGCGCATCGCCCGGGCCAGCACGAAGTTGCCCGACCAGAACAGGGTGGCGGCCACGAGCAGGAGGTAGGGCGACGCCCTCGGAAAGCGCCCGGGCCCGTTCATGGCCCGGAGATCACGCGGAACCCGGGCCGAGGAGGATCAGTGGATCGCCTGGAGCCATGGCCCGTCGCCTCCCCATTCCAGGCGCGCCTCCAGCACCCGGGTGCCGAGCAGGACGATGCGCCCCTCCCGGCGGTTGTTCCCGGTATCGCTGTATTCGAAGCGGTAGCGCCGGCGGATGGCGAGCCGCCCGTCGGCATCCCGGCCAAGGCCCAGAGCAGCCACGCTTACCGTCTCGTCCAGGAGCTGGACCCCGGCCCGCTCGCACAAGGCCTTTCCCGCCTTGAGGGCCGCCTCCCGGGCCCGCAGGGCGTCGTACCAGAACACGAGCCCCGCCGCGAGCACGACAAAGGCGAGAATCTCCCAGGTCATGGCGGTCACACGCGACGGGCGAGGGGCAGGTTCACCAGCAGATTCTGGGGCTTCATGCGCAGCACTTCCCCCTCGTCCATGGCGAGCCCCAGGTAGACCGGCCGGCCGGCCACCGGAGCCAGCATGTCGGCCGGATTCTCGAACTCGAGCTGGAAAAGGCAGAGAAGACGCTCGAGCCGCCGCTCCTCCACTTCCACGCCCCGGTATAGGTCGTTCAGGATGCCGCTCGCCTCCGCGTCGAGCCCCACGTGCCAGCTCCAGCGCTCGTCCTCGATGCGCCCGAGGGGCCGGATGCGCACGCGAACCCCGTGGAAGTGCTCGACCCAGCGCTCCATCACCCGGGCGAGCGCCCGGGCCCCCGGCTGGGCCGGCCCCAGGGGCAGGACGGTATCGAAGCGCTCGTCCCGTTCCCAGTACGCCGAGGCGCTTTCTTCGGACAAGACGTCCAGCTCGATGGTGCGCACGGGGGTCCTGGACTGCACCAGGAGCTCTCCCAGGGAACCGAAGCCGCCTGTGGTGGCGTGCAGCTCCACCGTCTCCAGGTCGGCCGCCATGGCCCGCCCTTCCTGGAGCCGGATCTTCTGCGGGCGGAAGAACAGCTCCGCGGCCCGGGCCTGCAGGGCGTCCGCCGTGCCTTCCAGGATGCCGCGCAGGATGACCTGGGTGAGCTGGCGCACGAAGAGGGGCGGCACGCTCACGTTAGGCTCCCGGAAGAGGGCGAGGTAGCCCGCCTCCAGGGTCTCGGCGGCCAGCAGGCGCCGGCGGAAGCGCAGGAATAGCCGGTAGTTCTCCCGGGCGTCTTGGTCAGCGACGGCCTCGAGCTCGGCCTCGGGGACCTCCCGCCGGGGGCTCGCCACGAGGGCTTCGTGCAGCGCCCGTTCGGCGGGACAGGACTCCGGCACCGGCGCGAGCTCCGGCCGCGCCAGGTAGGCCCGCAGGAAGTCGTCGGTGACCCGCAACCGCCCGGCGCCGTCGCGCTCGAGCAGGTGGTAGCCGCAATGGGTCCAGAAGTCCGTCATGGATGGAGAACGGCGGGAGAAAGCACCGCCGGGAACGGAAGAAGCGGTCTCCGTGGGCGGCGCCGAGCCTATTTACCCGTCTCCATCGGTGAGGAGCGGCTTTTTGTTGGCCATTGGCCCTCCGCATCGGATTGAAGCCCATCGAGCCGGCGGGACGGGAACGAACGCTCCTTCCCGGCGTGCTTCCCGAAAGGGCGCGCGGGCATTATTCTAGCATGCTCTTCTTTCGCCCCATCCCCATTGGACCGGTCCGGCAAAGATGGCCGCAAAGCGCCCGAGCGTCTTGTTGGTGGACGACGACCCCGCGCTGCTCAAGCTGGTGAGCACGCGGCTTGCGTCGGCGGGCTACGCCGTGACCGCCGTCGAAAGCGCGGAGGCGGCCCTCTCGCGCCTCGCGCTGGCGCGGCCCGACGTGGTGGTCACCGACCTCAAGCTCCAGGGCCTGGACGGGATGGCCCTGTTCCAGTCGATCCGGGCCTCGGATCCCTCCCTGCCGGTCATCGTGCTCACCGCCCACGGCACCATTCCCGACGCGGTGGAAGCGACGGCGAGCGGCGTGTTCGCCTACCTCACCAAGCCCTACGACCCGGAGGTGCTGCTCGCCAAAGTGGCCCAGGCGATCCAGCTCTCCGGCGGCACGGCGCCCGGGGGCGACGACGAATGGTGCCGCGACATCATCACCCGCAGCGCGGCCGTGCGCACCGTGCTGTCGGAGGCCAAGATGGTGGCCGCCGGGGACGCGGCGGTGCTGATCCAGGGCGAGAGCGGCACCGGAAAAGAGCTGCTCGCCCGGGCGATCCACCGGGCGAGCCCCCGCCGCGGAGGGCCGTTCGTGGCCATCAACTGCGGGGCGATACCCGAGCCGCTCCTGGAGTCGGAACTGTTCGGCCACGTGAAGGGGGCCTTCACCGGCGCCCACCGGCCCCACACCGGGCTGATCCAGACGGCCCACCGGGGAACTTTGTTCCTGGACGAGATCGGGGACATGCCCACGCCCCTGCAGGTGAAGCTGCTGCGGGTGCTCCAGGATCGGGAGGTGCGGCCGGTGGGCACCACCCAGGCCACCCAGGTGGACGTGCGCTTCGTCTCCGCCACCCATCGGGACCTGCGCCAGGCGGTGGAGGAAGGGCGTTTCCGGGAGGACCTCTATTACCGGCTGGCGGTAGTGACCCTGCGCCTTCCGCCCCTCGCCGAGCGCCGGGAGGACATCCCGCTGCTGGCCAACCACTACTTGCACCTGCTCGCCCCCAAGTACCGCAAGGAGATCACGGGCTTCGCTCCGGAGGCCCTGGACGCCCTGATGACGGCCCCCTGGCCCGGCAATGTCCGCCAGCTCGCCAACGTGGTGGAGCAATGCTGCGCCCTCACCACGACGCCGGTGGTGCCGGTCGCCCTGGTGACCCGGGCCCTGCGGGAGAACCCGACCGAGGTCCTCTCCTACGCCGAGGCGAAAGCCCGGTTCGAGCGGGATTACCTGATCCAGCTTCTCAAGCTCACCCGGGGCAACGTGGCCGAAGCGGCGCGCCTCGCTCAGCGCAATCGCACCGAGTTCTATCGCCTCCTGCGCCGGGCGAACCTCCAGCCCGGCATGTTCAAATACGATCACCTGCCGGATGTGGCGCCGGGAGAAGAATCCGGCGCTTGAAGCCGGGGCGTCGCCCCCCGGCGACGCAAAATAATCTCTGAATCAATACCTTGCGACCGCACCGGGCGATCCCGTCGCGCCTAGGCGACGGCGGTGGCCCACCAGGCTCGTCGGCCTATCTGGCTATCCAATTGTTTTATGGATTTTTTCCTTTCTGGCACGGTCTTCGCGTGGAGGGATGGGAGCGCCGCTGGCGCCGTGTACCGGAAACTGCGAAGGGGGAAAAACGATGAGCAACCTTCATACGCGTGACGCGTCGCTCCTCATGGGGCTCAAACTGCTGGCCGCCGCCGCCGGAATCGCCACGGCGGCGCCCCTGGCCCTGGCGGCCGATCCGGCCGGCGCCGATGGCATGTTCCGCAGCTACGACGCGAACGGCGACGGTTGGGTGTCGCTGGAAGAGTTCCGCAAGAAAGGGGGCGAAACCGGGGCGTTCCGCGAGTCGGATCGGGACGGGGACGGCCGCCTCAATCCGGAAGAGCTGGTCAAGGCCAAGTCCTACAGCGACCGCATCCAGGCCGGCGAGTACGTGACCGACGCCTGGATCACGGCGAAGGTGAAGACCATGCTGCTCAAGGACAAGAGCGTGAGCGGCCTGAAAGTGAACGTGGAGACCAAGGACGGCGTGGTGCAGCTTTCGGGCTTCGTCAAGAACCGGCAGCAAGCGGAGCGCGCCGCCGAGATCGCCTCCCAGGTGCAGGGGGTGAAGAAGGTCGTCAACTCCCTGGTGGTGGAGTCGTAATCCGGGCGCCGCAAGCGCCGCACCCTTTGGCGCCGCCAAGGCCCCCTCCTCCCCATGGCGGCGCCGCGCGGGGCCGCAAGGCCCCGCGTTTCTTTTCTCACCGGGCGCGGGCCTTGCCCCCTTTCGCCGAGCGGGCGAGAAGGGGCCACAGGCTTTTGAGTGGGCGGGCGTTGAGCACGTCCTTCGCCTCCAGCCAGCCCCGCCGGGCCTGGCCCACGCCGTAGCGCAAATTGCCGAAGTCGAGCACGCTGTGGGCGTCGGAGCTGATGGCCACCAGCACGCCTTCGTCCTTGGCCATGCGGCAGTGCACGTCCAGGAGATCCAGCCGCTCGGGATGGGCGTTGAGCTCCAGGAAGCAGCCCCGTTCCTTCGCCTTGCGCACGATCTTCAGCATGTCCACGTCATAGGGTGGGCGCTCGTCGATCAGCCGCCCGGTGGGATGGGCGAGGATGGTGAAGTACGGGTGCTCCATGGCCTTGAGGATGCGCTCGGTCTGGCGCGCCCGGGGGAGATCGAACTTGCCGTGCACCGCCCCCACCACCAGCTCCAGGCGGGCGAGAACCGAATCCGGCAGGTCCAGGCGGCCGTCCTCCAGGATGTCCACCTCGATCCCCTTGAGGAGGCGGATGCCTTTCAGCCGAGCGTTCAACCGCTCTATCTCGTCGATCTGCTTTTCCAGCCGCCGGGGGTCGAGCCCATGGGCCACGGTAAGGCGCCGGGAATGCTCGGTGATGGCCAGGTACTCGAAGCCCAGCTTCCGCGCCGCCTCGGCCATCTCCTCCAGGGTGTTCTTGCCATCGGTCGCCTTGGTGTGGGCGTGGAGATCCCCCTTGAGGTCGGCGAGCTCCACCAGTTGCGGCAGGCGTCCGGCCCGGGCGGCCTCGATCTCCCCCTGGTCCTCCCGCAGCTCAGGCGGGATGTAGGGCAGATCCACCGTGGCGTAGACCTCCTCCTCGGTGCGGCCGGCGATTCGCTCTTCGCCCCGGTACACCCCGTACTCGTTCACCTTGAGCCCCCGCTCCTGGGCAAGGCGCCGGATGGCGATGTTGTGGGCCTTGGAGCCGGTGAAGTAATGTAGCGCCGCGCCGTAGCTCTCCTCCGCCACCACCCGCAGGTCTACCTGCAGCCCGCAGCGCAACACCACGGAAGCCCGGGTGCCTCCTTTCGACAGGACCTCCTTCACCTCCTCGTAGCCGGCGAAGCGCCGGACCGCCTCTTCAGGATGGGTGGTGGTCACCAGGATGTCCAGGTCCCCCACCGTTTCCCGCATACGCCGGAAGCTGCCCGCCACCACCACGCGACCCACGCCTGGGGCCTTCCGCAGGTGCTCCACCAGGGGCGCGGCGTACTGGGCCGCCACCGCCAGCTTGAAGCGGCGGGCGCTGGAGAGGTGGGCTTCCACCGCCTCCAGGATCTTCTCCTCGGTCTTGGCGCCAAAGCCCGGCAGTTCCCGGATGCGTCCGTCCCGGGCCGCCCGCGCCAGTTGCTCCAGGGTCTGCACCCCCAGGTCGTGATACAAGGCCTTCACCCGCTTCGGCCCCAGCCCGGGGATTTTCAGCAGCTCGGTGATGGCCGGTGGCAGCTCCTTGTGCAGCCGGTCGAGGAAAGCGAGGCGGCCGGTTTCCACTGCCTCCCTGATCTTGGCGGCCAGGTCTTCGCCGATGCCCGGCAGCTCGGTGAGATCCTCTCCCGCCTTGACCAGGACGGCGAGATCGCGCCCCAGCCCCTCCACCGTGCGGGCGGCATTGCGGTAGGCGCGCACGCGGAAAGGGTTGGCCCCCTGGATTTCGAGCAGATCGGCGATCTCCTCGAACATGGCCGCGATGTCCGCGTTATGCACGGCCATGGCGTTCACCCGCCCCAAAAACCTGACATCAGAGGGAGGAACCGGCCGAGCCGGCGTGGGTTCTCTCGTAGACCGCCTGGCATTGCACGCAACGGATAGCGGTGGGGAAGGCCTGCAGGCGTTCGAAGCCGATCTCGCCCCCGCAGTCGACGCAACGGTCGATCTCGCCCGCCTCCAGCCGCGCCAGGGCCGCCTCGATGTCGCGCAACTCCTGGACGTCCCGGTCCACCAGGGCGGCGTCCAGGGCCTCCAGAAAATCCGCCACCGACTCGTCCCCGGCGTCCCGCACCCGGTCGGAGAGCTTGGCGGCCAGCTCCGCGTCGGAGCGGGCCAGGGCTTCGCGGATGTCCTGGACGATCTGGCGCCGCCGCTCCGTCAGGCGCTTGCGCAAGGCCTTTTGCTGCCGCTGGTTCAGGCTTGTCATGGACGAAACCCTATCGCTCCCTCCCCTTGCTCATTGAGTAAGAGAGCGCCCTCTAGACCCCAGTCCCCGTTTCAGAATTTACCACGATCCCGCGGCTGAGCGGTGGGAAAGAAGTCGGACGGTCTGGCGATCCGCCCGAATCCTGTCCGGCGGTCGGTGGTTACGGAAGGAAACAAAAGCCGGCGCAGGAGCGCCGGCCCTGACGACGTTTGGAGGACGTTCAGGAGCGCCTGCCCTTCAGACCACTTGGCAGGCCTTTCATACCACCTGGCACGCCTGCCCGGCGGCCCGCAGCAGTTGTTCCACTTGGCGGGACAATCCACTCAGCAGCAGGCTTGAAACCGTCAGGGGCTCGCGCTGGGGCCCCATGACGATGCGGCTGCACCGGTAGCGCCGCGCGAATTCGGCGATGGTGGCAGCGCTGTAGCCCACTGCAACGTGGGATACGCACGGCACGCCCGCTTCCTCCAATGCTTCCCTCACCGGCGCAAGTTCCTTTTCCCCGTCCTCGCGATGAAACTGGGCGATATCATCGTCCTTGAAGAACATCCTCACGTGGCCGTTGAACGGCGTCTGTACGGATAACAGATGCACGCGGATCCGCCCTTGCCGGCACAGGCGGGTCACGTAATCCACCGCCCACTGCATATCCCGTTCGCTGGAGACCGGAAGCAACACGTTTTCAACCATGGTTTTCTCCCTTCATTCTAACGGCCACGGCGAGCCCTGCGCTTGCCCGGGCCATCGGATCAACGGGCCGACTCTTCCACTTCCACCGCATCTACTTCAGCCAGCTCCGCGGCTTCTCCGGCAGAACGGGCCGATAGCCACTTGCCGATCGCCACGACCAGCGCAGCGAAAGCCCACGGCGCCACCTGGTGCAGTAACGGAGCGTGCTCCTCGACCCAACCGCTCACCACCGGATCGGAGACGCCCATCTCTCCGGCCACGTAGCCCAGCAGACCCGCCCCGACGGTTACGATCACCGGGAAACGCCTCATGAGCTTGAGGATCACGGTGCTACCGTAGACGATAAGCGGAATGCTGATGCCCAGCCCTATTAGTAGGAGCAGCAGGCTGCCTTTCGCCGCTGCCGCGACACCGATCACGTTGTCTAAGCTCATGACAAAGTCGGCGACGATAATGGTCTTGATCGCGGCAAGCAGGTTGGAATGGGCGTCCATGTGCTCGTCTTCGTCCTGGGAGCCGAGCAAATTGATGCCGATCCACAGCAGCAACGCGCCGCCCGCGAGTTTCAAGTAGGGTAGTGTCAGCAGGTACGCTGCAAAGAAGGTGAGGATTACCCGCAGCGCGATAGCGCCGAAGCTGCCGAACAGAATCGCCTGCTTCTGCTGCTGCGGCGGGAGATTGCGACTTGCCAGGGCGATCACAACCGCGTTGTCGCCCGAGAGCAAGATGTTGATCATGACAATCTGAGCGAGAGCCACCCAGAATAGCGAACTATCAATCGAAAGCGTCTCCACCGGTCAAGCTCCTCGAAATCATTGACGGTTCGGCGCGACTCCATGTCGCAGCCGATGGAGACGAGCTTAGCGGGATAAGCTTAACCGGCCCTGTCGCGCAGCTTAAGGAAAGCTTGCGCGAAACTTAACGCGAGCTTACAGCCCGCAACGTCACGCACGGGCCTGGCGGGCGCTCGCCAAGTGCCCTTGGCGTTGCGATGAGCGCCGGACCTGCGGCACGCGGAGACAAAGTCGCGAGTTACGGGGAGTGAGAGGAAATTGGAGCGTTGAAGCTCACGCTAAAGGTGTTACCAATGCCATCGGCGTCATCGTCAAGGGAAATCTCGGCGCCGTGGATCCGGGCGATCTCCTGGGCGATGGCCAAACCCAGGCCACTGCCGTCGGCACCGCTTCCCAGTAGGCGGTGGAAGCGCTCAAAGATGCGCCGCCGTTCCTCCACCGGGATGCGGGGCCCGTCGTCATGGATCGCCACCGCTGGACGGGGCCGATCGTGCACCCGGACAGTCACGCGCCCGCCCTGCCGGCTGTAGCGGATAGCGTTGTCCAACAAGTTGTCGAACAGCTCCCGCAGCCGCGCTGAATCGCCTTGGATCACCACAGGCCGATTGAGCCCTTCGAAACCCAGATCGATGTCCTTTTTGAGAGCCTCGGGCACCCAGTCCATGGTGCTCTGCAGCGCCAAGTCGTTCAAATCCACCGGCTGAAGCCGTACCGTCCTGAGCGCTTCCGGCTCATTGCGGGCGAGGGAAAGCAGCTGTGACACCAGCCGTGCCAGCCGCTCGACTCCCACGTATTGGCGGCTCAGCCCCTCCCGTAGCCGCTGGGGATCGGTCTCGCGCAGCATCAGCTCGAGTTGGGCCCGCAAGCCTGCCACCGGGGTCTTGAGCTGGTGCGCCGCATCGGCGATGAACCGACTCTGCAAGGTAAGCGCGTGGTCGAGCCGGTGCATGAGGTCATTCATGGCGTGCACCAGGGGCTGCACCTCGCCCGGAACGCCGCCTTCGGGCAACGGGCGCAGGTCCACGTGTGAGCGGCTGGCTATCGCCTGTCGCAACGTCTCCAGGGGCGCCAGACCGCGCTGCACCCCGTTCCACACCAGCAGCCCTGCGATGGCGATCAGTAGAAGCTGAGGCGCCAGCACCGAGAGCAGGATTTCGCGAGCGAGCTCACCGCGCTTGTTCTCGGTCTCCGCCACGACGATTGTGGCAAGGGGTATCGAGCCGCCGGGCTGTAGCACTTCCCGCATCGCCACCCGTACCGGCACGCCGTCGACCATGGCATCGAAAAACGGCTGCTCGCGCTCGCGCGCGGGAGAAGCGGACAGCCGCCCGAGCTGCTCGTCGCCAGCGAGGATCCTTCCGTCAGCGGCGACGACGCGGAAATAAAGAGTGTCGCTCGGGTCGGTGAGCAGCACCCGCTGCGCCGGCTGCGGCAGATCGAAGACCACTTGACCCTCGCGCTCCGCCACGTGCAGCGCCAGCTCTCGGGCGATGTCGGCGAGAGACCGGTCGTAGGCGCGCTGGGAAAAGCGCACCGCCGCAAAATAGCTCACGAAGGCGTCTAGCGCCAGCAGGGCGACCAGCGGTACCAACAGCCACTGGAGCAACTTGGTCCGCAACAGCGGCCGGCTAGTCGCCATGGGGCTTGTCGATCAGATAACCCATACCGCGCACGGTGCGGATGTTGGCCACAGGTTCCAGCTTCTTGCGCAACCGGTGCACGAAAACTTCGATCGCGTTGCTCGATACCTCGTCACCCCAGCCGTAAAGATGATCGGCGAGCTGTTCTTTGGTGACGACCCGCCCGACCCGCATGAGCAAGAGCTCCAGGACCGCCAGCTCGCGGCTGGAAAGGTCCACCGGCTGGTCATCGCAGTAGAGCCTGCGGCCTGCCACGTCGAGGCGCAGCCGGCCATGGACCAGGGTGCCAGCGGCGGAGTGGTGGCCACGCCGGATGAGGGCCCGCACCCGCGCCTCCAGCTCCGCCAGGTGGAAGGGCTTGGTGAGGTAATCATCGGCCCCCAGGTCCAGGCCCATGACCCGGTCCTCCACGGCGTCCCGGGCTGTGAGCACCAGCACCGGCGTATCGCAGCGTCGGCTCCGCAGCCGCTTGAGCAGCTCAAATCCATCCATCCCGGGCAGCCCCACGTCCAGGATCAGCAGGTCGAAGCGGCCGGCCGCCAGGGCCCGATCCGCTGCTTCGCCTGTATGCACCACTTCCGCCGTATGGGCAGCCTGGGTGAGCGCTCGCGCCACCGCGTCCGCGAGTAAGGTGTCATCCTCCACCACGAGGATACGCACGGAAGTTCTCCTCGATCGATTGCCGTCTTCCTGGACAAGTCGGTAAGATGCGATATTTTTGCATAAAATGATGGGATCGCCCCGGTAGCTCAGTGGATAGAGCAGCCCCCTCCTAAGGGGCAGGTCGCACGTTCGATTCGTGTTCGGGGCGCCAACTTCTACCCCTCCCTCCTCCCACCCCCTCGCTTGCGAAACGAGCCTTGCGGTCGCGTCTTTCCCTTCGGCCGGGACCGCAGGTCTTTCACCGGCTACCGCCCCACCGTCCTGGGGAGCGGGATAAGGCCCGACGGACGAAGTCGCGCCGGGACCGATGTCTCCAGCCGTTCTTGCCCCCCGAGAAGATTCGTCACCCCCTCCGCCGCCCGCCGAAGGGAAATCGCCCGCGACGGTGCTGGATCATCAGATAGCCCCCTAGCATGCCCCCCAGGTGGGCGAAATGGGCGACGCCCGGCTGGGCGCCGGTGACCCCCATGTACAGGGTAAGCAACCCGTACAAGGTGACGAACAGCCACGCCGGCATGGGGATCGGGGGAAAGATGAGCATGATGGTCCGGCGCGGGAAATACATGCCGAAGGCGAGGAGCAATCCGAACACGCCCCCCGAGGCGCCGACGGTCGGGTAAGGCGGCGCGCTGGTCATGGCGGCGACGAGCAATTGGGCGATGCCGGCGGTAATCACGCAGGCGAGGTAGAACGTGAGGTAGAAGCGGGGGCCGAACAGGCGCTCCAGCTCGGAGCCGAACATATAGAGGGCGAACATGTTGAAGAACAGATGCGCGATGCCGCCGTGCAGGAAGCTGTAGGTGATGAGCTGCCAGACCCGGAATCCTCCGCCCGGATCGGGCCCGAAGGAGGGATCGCCGGCGAGGGGCCACAGGGCGAAGGAGGCCACCAGTTGATGCCCGGTCGCAAGCTGGAGCAGGAAAACCGCCGCGTTGACGATGATGAGGGTTTGCGTGATCGGAGGCATCGATCGGCCTTAGAATCGGGATTATGCTGGCATTGCCATAGGATAGAGTCCGTTTCGCGTTCCGGGTTCACCGACCTCGATGCGCCGGGAGGCGCCCCTCCCGGGCTGTGCCCGCCGCTTCACCAATGTTAACCTGTCGGCACCATGGTCTGGACAGCCTCCTGCCGCTGGCGGCTTACGGGCTCGCCCAGCTCCACGTCGAGCGGTCCCTGGCGGAGGAGCTGCTAAAGATCGTGGAGGCGCGGGCCACCAGCGGGCGCACCGGCGCCGCCTGGCAGCGGGCCTTCGTGGAACGCCATGGGGCAGACTTCCACGCCCTGGTGGCGGCCTACCTGGAGGGCCAGGAATCGGGCCGCCCGGTGCACGAATGGGATGTCTGACGTCTTGAACGAAGTTTCCGGCGCCGTCCAGGCGGACTCCGGGCCAGCGGAGCCGACGGTGCTGGGCTCGCTCCCGGAGGGTTTTCTCTCGGTACGCGCCCGCGAGCTCCACCGCCTGGTGCCCAACGCCACCTTGATCCACCTGCCGGGCCGGCGCGAGCCGCCACTGCTCGTCTCCATCCTGCTCCACGGGGACGAGACCGTGGGGCTCCACGCCCTCCAGCGGGTGCTGGCCCGGCACGCCGGCCACGGGCTTCCCCGGGCCCTCTCCATCTTCATCGGCAACGTGGCCGCGGCCCAGTACGGGGTGCGCCTGCTGCCCGGGGGCCCGGACTACAACCGCATCTGGCCCGGCGCCGAGGGGACGGATCATCCCAGGGAACGGGCCGTGCTGGCGCGGGTGGTGGAGCTCATGGGCCAGCGGGGCGTGTTCGCGAGCATCGATCTGCACAACAACAGCGGCGTCAATCCCCACTATGCGTGCGTGAACCGCCTCGATCCGCCCTGGCTCCATCTGGCCTCCCTGTTCAGCCGCACGGTGGTCTATTTCCTGCGCCCCCTGGGGGTGCAGTCGGCCGCCTTTTCCGCCCTGGGCCCGGCGGTCACCTGCGAGTGCGGCAAGATCGGCGACGCGGCGGGCATCGAGCACGCCGCCGAGTTCGTGGACGCCTGCCTGCATCTGGCGGAGGTGCCGGGCCATCCACCCCGCCCGGGCGACGTGCAACTGTTCCATACCGTGGCGAGCGTCACCGTGCCGCGCCACGTGACCTTCGGTTTCGGGGACTGCGACGGGGATCTGTGCTTCCCGCCCGACCTGGACCGCATGAACTTCCAGGAGCTGCCGGCGGGCACCGTGTTCGCCCGGCGTCGGGGCCGCTCGGGATTTCTGGAAGTGCGGGACGAGCGCGGGCGCGACGTGGCCGACGCCTATCTCGAGGTCCACGACGATCGCATCGCCCTCAAGCGCCCAGTGATCCCCTCCATGCTCACCGTACAACCCGAGGCGATCCGGCACGACCGGCTCGGGTATTTCATGGAACCGTTGCCGTTGAAATGAACGTCCCCCGGGTCCAGGGGTCGGATAGCGTAAAATTCCCATTTTTATGTTTCGCGCCATGATCCCATCCCATCCGATCCGCCGGTCGCTGTGGGTTCTCGCGCTGGCCCTGCTCTCCGCCCTCGGCCACGCGGAAACGCTCCACGTTCGGGCCGTGGACGGCACCGCCATCCCGGTGACGCGGGAGGGCTCGGGGCCGGTGATCGCCTTATGGCTGCCCTCCGAGCACGGCTTGACCGCCGGGGACCGGGAAGCGGCCCGGGCCCTCGCCGGGCGGGGCTTCGAGGTGTGGCTCGCCGACCTGCACGCCGCCCGATTCCTTGCGGCCGTGCCCAGCCAGATGGACCAGATCCCCCCCTCCGATGCCGTGGCGGTGCTCGCCAAGGCCGTGGAGAGCTTGAAGCCCGTCGTGCTGATCGCCGAGGAACGGGGAGCGGTCCTCGCCCTGGAGGCCGCCGACCTCTGGCGCCGGGAGGCAGGCGCTTCGGCCTCCATGCTCAAGGGGACCATTCTACTGTCTCCCAACTTCTACGCCGCCACGCCCGATCCCGGCGAGGAGCCGCGCTACGTCCCGGCCGCGACGGCGAACCACCTCCCCGTGGCCATCATCCAACCCACCCTGTCGCCCTGGTACTGGTGGGTGGACGAGCTGAAGGCGCGCCTCGCACGCCACGGCGCGCCGGTGTACGTCTATTACCTCCAGACGGTGCGGGACCGCTTCTACTTCCGCGAGGACGCCACCGAGGACGAGCAGGCCATGGCCGCCAGGCTTCCCGCGGTGCTGGAGTCGGCGTGGAAAAAGATCAACGGGAGGAATCCGTCATGAGGAAGCCCGTCGCATGGATGATCCTGCTCCTCGCCTTGCCCTTGGCGGACATCGCCGATGGGCGGGAGTTGAAGCCCCACACCGGCGAAACCCCGCCCCTCGCCCTGCCGGACCTGAACGGGCGCGTGCATCGCCTGGAGGACTACCGGGGCCAGGTGGTGCTGGTCAACTTCTGGGCCACCTGGTGCTCGCCCTGCCGCGCGGAGATGCCCTCCATGCAGCGGCTCCAGGACAAGCTCGCCGGCCGGCCGTTCACCATCCTGGCGGTGGACATGGGCGAAACCGAGGCCGAGGTCCGGGATTTTCTCAAGGAGGTACCGGTCCGCTTCCCCATCCTCCTGGACAAGGACGGCGCCGCCCTGAGGGCGTGGAAAGTGCGGGCCTTTCCCACCAGTTTCGTGGTGGACGCGGAAGGCCGGATCCGCTACTCCCTCTTCGGTGCCAAGGAGTGGGACGACCCGGACGCGCTGGAGAAGGTCGGCGCTTTAATCCAAGGGGCTTCGACCCGCCGGGCGGGCGGCGAGGGCCCCAAGACCCAAACCCGATGAACCGAACGGGCGCGATGGCCAGCGACGCCGAAAAAGGCACGGTGAGTCAGGCGAAATCGCAAGCGACCGGGCACCGCCCAGCGGCGGCCAAGTTCGTCGAAGGGCGGGTGGTGACCCTCAAGCCCTGGACCGAGCGGCTGTACTCGATCCAGGTGGAGGCGGCCGTGGAGCCCTTCCGGGCGGGACAATTCGGGCGCCTGGCGCTTCCCGGAGACGATGGCGAGATGATCGTCCGCCCCTACTCCTTCGTGAACGCCCCTTTCGAACGGCCCCATGAGTTCTACTTCATCACCCTGGAGAACGGCCCCCTCACCCAGCGGCTGGTGAAGCTGCGTACGGGAGATCCCATCTGGATCGCTCCCCGGGCCTCGGGCTTCATGACCCTTGCTGACATCCAGGACGCGGACTTCCTGTGGCTCCTCTCCACCGGCACCGCCCTCGGCCCGTTCCTCTCCATCTGCAAGACGGAGGAACCCTGGCGGCGATTCAAGAAGGTGGTGCTGGCCCACGCGGTACGCTACGCGAAGGAGCTCACCTACCAGGAGACGGTGCGGGCCATCGCCGAGCGGCGGGGAAGCCAGTTCGTTTACGTGCCCTTCGTCACCCGGGAGGATACGGACTTCGCCCTCAAGGCCCGGGTTCCCCAGGCGATCCAGGACGGGCGGCTGGAAGCCCGGGCGGGCGTGCCCCTCGCCGCCGAAGGCTCCCAGGTCATGATCTGCGGCAACCCGGACATGGTGAGCGACACCAGTGCCGTGCTGGAGGCCCGGGGCTTCAAGAAAAACCGGCGCAAGGACCCCGGCCAGATCACCGTGGAGAACTACTGGTAGGCCGCTCCGGCGGCGAGGCGCGTGGGCCGGCACCCCGGACCGCTTCAGCACAGCCGCAGGTTGGAAAACCACAAAAGGGCGTCGGGGTCCAGGTAGCCGCGGAAGGCCCACACCCCGAGGGTGGTGAGCGCCGCCACCAGCGCCACCGCCACCCAGGCCCAGGGGCTCCCGTCCAGTGCGGTTTTCATAGCCCGCGGGAGCCCGAAGACTTCCCCATGCCTCGAAGTCATTTCACTGGCGCTCCGGCGAAAGAGGCGGGTCTCAGCTCCCGGTCGTCGATGGGCCAGTGCAGGAGGGCCGCCAGCACCCCCAGGCCGATGGTGATGGCCCAGACCGCGTCGTAGGTGCCAGTCAGGTCGAACAGAAAACCGCCCAGCCACACACCCATGAAGCTTCCCACCTGATGACCGAGAAACACGAAGCCGAACAAGGTCGAGAGATATTTTACGCCGAAGATCTGGGCCACGACCCCGTTGGTGAGGGGCACGGTGCTCAGCCACAGGAGCCCCATTCCGGCGGCGAACAGGTAGACGGAAACCTCGGTGATGGGGACGAGCAGGAACACCGAGATCACCCCCGCCCGGACGAGGTAGATGCCCGCCAGGAGGTATTTCTTCCGGTAGTGCCCGCCCAGCCACCCGGCCGCGTAGGTGCCCACGATGTTGAACAGCCCGATCAGGGCCAGCGCCATCATCCCCGCCCGGGCAGGCAGCCCCTGGTCGGTCAAGAAGGCCGGAAGATGCACGGCGATGAACACCACCTGAAAACCGCACACGAAGAAGCCGAAGCACAGAAGCCGGAAACCCGAGTGCCCGCCCGCCTCCACCAGGGCCTCCCGCATCGTCTGCCCCGAAAGGGCGCCAGCGGTCCCGCCGTCCCGGCGCTCCGCCAAGGCCGCGGAGAGGGGCGCCATGAACGCCGCCAGGACGGCGAGGATCAAGAGCGCCTCGAACCAGCCCAACGCCCCGATCAAGGACTGCTCCACCGGCAGCATGATGAACTGGCCGAAGGAACCGGCGGCCCCGGCAATGCCGAAGGCCATGCTGCGCTTGTGGGGCGGAAAGGCCCGGCCGAGGGCTCCGTAGACCACCGAAAAGGCCGTACCCGAGAGCCCGAGCCCTATGAGCAGCCCGGCGCTCAAGGAAAGGGTGAGCGGGCTGTCCGAGTAGGCCATCAGGGCCAGGCCCAGGGCATAGAGCACGCCGCCCGCGGCCAGCACCCGCCCCGTCCCGAACCGGTCGGCCACCATGCCGGCGAAGGGCTGCGCCAGGCCCCAGACCAGGTTCTGGAGCGCGATGGCGAAGGCGAACACTTCCCGGCCCCAGCCGTACTCGCCGCTCATGGGCTGGAGAAACAGCCCGAACCCGTGGCGAATGCCCAGGGAAAGGGTCAGGATCACGCCCCCGAAGAGAAGGGCGACGGCGGGGGTGCGCCAGGATCCTCTCACGTTTCTCACCTCTGGCAAGGACGCGCTCATGGAATCAGGAGTATAGGCCTGCCCGCCGCCGGGACAAGGAACAGATCCCCGGCCGAGCGTTGCCCCTCTGTGCCGGTGCGAGCGCCGGAACGGCGCCCAGCGGGTCCGTCCCGTTGGCGGGGTAGACGAACGAAAGTGTAACAGACCTGCGACATCTTCCAGCGCGAAAACGCTTGCCTCATGCCAAACGAATAGGGATGTGGAAAAGCCGCTTGAGAAATTGCTGGGATTTTTCCCGGATGCGCTGGTGCACTCCTGCACGATGCCCCAGGCCCCGCCAAGCTTGACCCTGCCGCATGACTCTGTACCGCCTGATGGCCAAACACGGGCTCAAGCATTGAGCTCCGTTTGCGTTTAGAATCGTCCCATGTTGCCGCGAGACCTATCCATGGGCCGTTCAACTCCGCTTCCCGACGATCTTCTCGACGACCTTCGTGCGATCGTGAGCAACCGTCTCTCCACGTCGGCCGCGGTTCGCGCCCATCACGGCAAGGACGAGTCGTACCATGCCCCCCGCCCGCCCGACGCGGTGGTGTTTCCCGAGAGCACGGAAGAGGTACAGGCCATCGTGGCTGCCTGCCGTCGCCACCGGGTACCCATCGTGCCTTTCGGCGCCGGCACGTCGGTGGAGGGCCAGGTCCTCGCCACCCATGGGGGCGTGTGCGTGGATTTCACCCGCATGGATCGCATCCTGGCGGTGCATCCCGAGGATCTGGATGCCACGGTGCAGGCCGGCGTCACCCGGGAGCAATTGAACGACCATCTGCGGCACACGGGGCTTTTCTTTCCCATCGACCCCGGCGCCAACGCCACCCTGGCCGGCATGGCCTCCACCCGCGCCTCCGGCACCAACGCCGTGCGCTACGGCACCATGCGGGAGAACGTGCTGGGGCTCACCGTGGTCACCGCCAGCGGCCGGGTGGTGCGCACCGCCCGGCGCGCCCGCAAGAGCGCCGCGGGCTACGATCTCACGCGCCTGTTCGTGGGCGCCGAGGGCACCCTGGGGCTCATCACCGAGGTGAGCCTGCGGCTTCACCCGGTGCCCGAGGCCATCTCCGCCGCCGTCTGCCCTTTCCCCAGCGTGAGCTCCGCCGTCGCCACGGTGATCCAGACCATCCAGTCGGGCATTCCCATCGCCCGCAGCGAGCTGCTGGACGCGTTGACCATGCAGGCGGTCAACCGCTACGCAAAAACCGGGTACCGGGAGGCGCCCACCCTGTTCCTGGAATTCCATGGAACCGAAGCGGGGGTGGCGGAACAGGCCCGCGCCGTAGAGGCCATCGCCCGGGAGCACGGCGGCGTGGATTTCCAATGGGCCACCCGGCCCGAAGAGCGCAGCCGCCTGTGGAAAGCCCGGCACGAGGCGTACCTCGCCTGCCTGCAGCTCGTTCCCGGCCGCCGGGCCCTGGTAACCGACGTGTGCGTTCCCATTTCGCGGCTGGCCGAATGCATCGAGACCACCTTGGAGGACATCGCCCGGACGCCCCTGCCGGTGCCTCTCTTCGGTCACGTGGGCGACGGCAACTTCCACTTGATCGTCCTGGTGGATCCCCAGGACTCCGGGCACCTCAGGGAAGCGCGAACCCTCAACCACCGGCTGGTGGAGCGGGCCCTGGCTCTGGACGGAACCTGCACCGGCGAGCACGGCGTCGGCGTCGGCAAGCGCGACTACCTGCGGGAGGAGCTGGGGGATGCCGTGGACCTGATGGCCGCCATCAAGCGAGCCCTGGACCCGGACAACCTGTTCAACCCGGGCAAGATCCTGCCGGAGGACGCCGCCGGTGGGTGATCCGTTGAAGCAGGCGCGCATCGATCTCGCCGCCGCCCTGCGCGCGGCCGAGGCGTTGGGCTTCCACGAAGGCGTGTGCAATCACTTCAGCGTCAAAGCCCCGGGCGCGGCCGATCGTTTTCTCGTCAACCCGTTCGGCCTCCACTGGCGCGAGATCACCGCGAGCCGCCTGCTCCTGGTGGACGCGGAGGGCCGGGTGCTGGAGGGGGAAGGCCGGGTGGAGAAGACGGCGCTCTGCATCCATACCGCCCTCCACCGCCGCAACCCCCGCGCCGCCTGCGTGCTCCACACCCACATGCCCTACGCCACGGCGCTGGCCATGACGGAGGGCGGCGAGCTTCTCCCCGCGGGGCAGAACGCCCTGCGCTTCTACGGCGACATCGCCTACGACGACGCCTACAACGGGCTGGCGCTGGACGAATCGGAGGGGGACCGCATCGCCGCCGCGCTGGGCGATAAGCGCGTCCTCTTCCTCGCCAATCACGGCGTCATCGTGGTGGGGAAGAGCGTCGCCGCCGCCTTCGACGACCTCTACTACCTGGAGCGGGCGGCCCAGGCCCAGGTGCTGGCCCTGTCCACGGGGCTGCCCTTGAGGCGCGTGCCGGACGAGATCGCCCGCCGCACCTTCCAGGAATTCACTTCCACCGACAGCTATGCGATCCTCCACTTCGAGGCGCTGAAGCGGCTCCTGGCCGGGGTCGATCCCGATTACACCGCCTGAGGCGTCGCGGCCTGCGCCAGGGACCGGGGCTCTGCTATCCTTCGCCGGGAAGCCGACCCTCCCGGAGGACAGGACCTTGGACGCGCCCCACCCCTATTCCGCCTGGCTGCTGAATCCCTTGCCCGAGCGGGAAGCCTTGGTGAACGAGCTCCACGCGCGGCCCTTCATGGCGCTGCGCGCGCCCCTGGAGGCTTCCCACCTCGCGGTGCTTTCCGGCGAGCTGGAAAACGAGCGCAACCGGGAGCATCTCGCCGAGCTGTGTCGCCGCTTCGGCACCGCGCCGCCAGCGCCGGCGGCAAACTACCATGTGGCCGACCTGGGGGAAGCGCTCGTGCGCTGGGAGCGACACACTGAGTTCACCACCTACACCTTCTACCGGCAAAGACCCTTCGCCGAGCCGTTCCGGGATCCGGCCATCGCCCACGTCCCGGCGGACTGGCTGCGTCAATTGCCGGGCCAGCTCCTGGTGGCGGTGCATCTCGCCCTGGAGAACGCCGCCGCGCAAGAGCGGGATGCGGCGAACCTGGCAGCCTTGTGCGGCTCCGACCGCTACGTGGGCTCCCTCATGGCCGGCGGCAAAGCTATCGCCTGGAGCGACTTCCGGCTCAATGCGGACGGCTTCGTCCGCATCCTGGCCCGGGACCGGGGGCTCAACGACCGCCAGGCGGGCCGGCTGGTGCAGCGGCTGCTGGAGGTGGAAACCTACCGCACGGCGGCCCTGCTCGCCTTTCCCCTGGCGCTGAAAATCCGTCCCCGGCTGCGGGAGCTGGAGCTGGAGCTGACCGGGCTCACCGGCCAGATCGCCGAGGTCAAGGACTTGGAGACGGAACAGGCGCTGCTCGCGGCGCTCACCCGCCTGGACGCGGAAACGGCGCGGCTCGCAAGCCAGACCAGCTATCGCTTCGGCGCCGCCCGGGCCTATTACAGCCTGGTGCGCCGGCGCATCGCCGAGCTGCGGGAGAGCCGCATCGAGGGGCTCCAAACCTGGAGCGAGTTCATGGACCGGCGGCTCGCCCCAGCCATGGAGACTTGCGAGTCGGTCAGCGCCCGGATCAACGCCCTGGCGGTGCGGGTCGCCCAAGCGGGCAACTCCCTGCGTACCGTGGTAGATGTGGCCCTCCAGGCCCAGAACCGGGACCTGCTGCGCTCCATGAACCGCCGGGCGCAACTGCAGCTCCGGCTGCAGCAGACGGTGGAGGGCCTCTCGGTGGTGGCCATCAGCTACTATGCCATCGGGTTACTGGGGTACGGCTTCAAAGGTCTTGCCAACTTCTTCCCGGGCCTTGACCCTGAGCTGCTCCAGGCGGGAAGCCTCCTGGTGGTGGTGCCCCTGGTGTGGGCCGGGGTCCGGCGCCTGCGGCACCTGGTCATGCCCGAGCCCGGACCGCCTTCAATCGATCGCGATCAAGCGCGCCCTTCCATGCGCTCGTAAAGGGCATCGCGGTCCGTCAATTCCACCCCCGGGCGCAGCCGCCCGCGCACCGTGACCCACTTCAACTTGAACGACCGATTGCGGGCCGCCTTCTCGCGAACGCGAATCGCTCACCTCAGAGCTCGCGAGCGCTCCCGCGCCTGCTGGAGCGCCTGCTCGAACGCCCGCGCCACGCACCAGCCCACAGGCGTAACGGCGCCCGCGTACCGGGCCGAAGGGCCCGGGGCGAGCGCCACGGTCACCGTGTCGGTGCTGGTGCCGGTGGCCGGATGGCCATCGGGCGTGCGCAGCCCGGCGAGCGCCCGGGCCTTCACCTCGGCGATCAAGTGCACCAGTTCCACCCGAGCGGCTTCGGGCAGTGCGGCTTCCACGATCACGCACGCGTTGATCGTGTGGGGAACGGTCCCCTCGAACACGGGGCTCAGCCCCGGGGCGGAGAGGTTGCCCAGGCCCGCGGTCACCAGGGCGCAGGCGCGAAACCCGTCCCGCGCCGCGCTTCCTTCACCGTAGCGCTCCACCCGGGCCGCGGTGAGGCAGCCGGTGGTCTCCTCCGCGGGAAGCCCCAGGGACGCCAGCCGGGCGGCGATCCAGCCTTGGAGGTCGGCCTCGCAGAAATCGAGCCCCACGGAGTGGTTCACCCAGAATCGGCTCCGCACCCGCCCGCCCCGGTAGGGAGCGCTGGACAGGACCGGGCGACAAGCGCCGAGTTCGACCACCAGCGCGCCGCTTGCGAGCGTCACGCGAAAAGGCGCGTGCAGGGTGTCGAACATGGTGGGCCTACGTCACGGCCGCCATCAGCACCGCGGCCTCGGCGATTTCGATGAGCGCGCCGGCGGTGTCGCCGGTCGTGCCCTGGAGGCGCGCCATCATGAGCCAGCGCAGCAGGGCGAATACAAGGCCGGCTATCGCCACAATCACTAAGCCGCGTCCCGCGTTCAGCACCAGGATCGCCACCACGGCCGCACCGGTGCTGACGATGGCCTGGCGCCGCGGCAGATGGGCCGCCAGGGCGCTACCCAGGCCCCCTGGGCGCACATAGGGTGTGGTCAGGAACAGCACGGGAACCAGGGCCCGGCCGGCGAAGGGAGCGACGGCGAGGCAGAGCCAGGCACCGTTCCCGATCGCGGCCTCCAGGGCCGCGAACTTGGCGATCAGCACCACCGCCACCGCCACCACCGCCGCTGCGCCTCGGTGCGGGTCCTTCATGATGGCCAGGGTGCGGTCGCGGTCGCCGTGACCCCCCAGCCAGGCGTCGGCGCTGTCGGCCAGGCCGTCCAGGTGCAGGGCCCCCGTGACCGCGACCCACAGGGCCAGGAGCAGGGCCGCGGCGACGCCGGGGGACGCGCCTTGCAGTATCCAGCCGAAGCCCGCCAGCAGGCCCCCCAGCAGGAGCCCGATGGCGGGGTACCAGGCGATGGAGCGGCCCACGTCCTCCTCCCGCCAATCTCCCTGCGTGACGGGCAGGCGGGTCAGGAACTGGAGCGCGATCAGGAACGGCTGGAGCATCGCTCAAGACGATCCGCGGCGCGGGGGTCCGGAAAGCTCGCCGGACACTTCCGGTTGCCATCGAACCCGGTGCCCCAGTGGCACCGGAATCGCCAACCCGTCCGCAGCCGACCGGCCCGCGAGATGGGCCCGCACCACCCGGATCGGCCCGCCGTGGGTGACGATCAACACCCGCTCGCCGCGGCAGCGCGAAACCAGCTCGCGCCACGCGGCCAGCACCCGGTCCCGGAACGCGGGCACCGGCTCGCCCCCCGGCGGCGGATGGGCCAGGGGATCGCGCCAGAACCGTTCCAGGGCCTGGGGGTCCTCGGCCATCAGCGCCTCGGCGGTCCGCCCCTCCCAGGCGCCGAAACCGATCTCCCGCCACCGCTCGTCCACCACGAGCGCCACGACCTGCCGCGCCGCCAGTGCCCGGGCGAAGGCCGCGCAGCGGGCGAGGGGCGAGGTCACGATCCGGTCCCAGGGTCCCTGTCCTTCCACGGCCGCTTCCATCTGCTGCCAGCCGGCGGCCGTGAGCGGGTCATCGGTGCTTCCCCGATACCGGGGCCCGCCCTCCGCCTCCCCGTGGCGGAGCAGGTCGATCCACCCCTTTCCAGGCGTCACCGGGCCTTCTCCGAGACGCCGGCCTCGGCGAAGGTGGCCATCTCGGCGTGCAGGGCGCAGGCCAGCCGCAGAATGGGCACCGCCACCGCCGCCCCGCTCCCCTCCCCGAGGCGCATGCCCAGGTGGAGGATCGGCTCGGCCGCCAGCGCCTGGAGCAGGCGCCCATGGCCGGGCTCGGCGGAGGCATGGGCATAGAGCAACCATGGCGCAGCGCCCGGGCAGCGGCGCACCGCCACGAGGGCCGCGCAGGTGGCGATGAAGCCGTCCACCAGCACCGGCAGCCCCGCCTGGGCGCAGGCCACGTAGGCGCCTGCGAGGGCCGCGATCTCGAAGCCGCCCACGCAGCGCAGGACTTCCAGGGGATCGCCCAGCCCGGCACGATGGAGCGCCAGGGCCCGCCCCACCACGTCCGCCTTGCGGGCGACGCCGGCCGCGTCGAGCCCCGTGCCCGGGCCGGCCAGGCGCTCGGGCGCCTCGTCGAGCAGCGCACAGGCGAGGGCCGTGGCGGCGGTGGTGTTGGCGATGCCCATCTCGCCGCCGATGAAAAGCGCCGCGCCCGCCTCCCGGGCCCGCAGCGCCGCGGCGCGGCCCGCTTCCAGGGCGATCCCGAGCTGGGCGGCGGACATGGCGGGTTGCCGGCAGAAGTTGGCGGTCCCCGCACCGGCCCGGCAGGAGACGACGCCGGGGAGCGGTCCGGGATCCCGCACCGTGCCCACGTCCACCACCTCCAGCTCGGCGCCCAGGTGCCGCGCCAGCACCGAAATGGCCGCGCCGCCCCGGGCGAAGTTGCGCACCATCTCCACCGTCACCGTCTGGGGAAAGGCGGAGACACCCTCCTCCGCCACGCCGTGGTCGGCGGCGAACACGGCGATGCGCACCCGTTCCACCGACGGCCGCTCCCGCCCCTGCAGGCCCGCCAGGCGCACGGCGAGCTCCTCCAGGCGCCCCAGGGCGCCGGGGGGCTTGGTGAGGCGGGACTGGCGCAGCCGCGCCGCTTCTTGAGCGCCGCGATCCACCGGCGCGGCCGGAGCGTCGATCCATGACGATGACACGTATCGATTCCTCGTCAAACGGGATCTCGAAAACGATGTCGGGAACCCCATCGGCGAGCCTCGGGCACGGCTCGCCTCACGGCGCCGGCCCTTTCAGCGTGAGGGGCAGCCCCGCCGCGGTGAGGATCACCCGGTCGCAGAGGGCGGCGAGGCGCTGGTGCAACACCCCCGCTTCGTCGCAATAGCGCCGGGACAGGGCATCGACGGGGATCACCCCCAGGCCGGTCTCATTGCCGACGAGTATCACCTGGCCCGGAAGCCCGGGCAGCGCGGCGAGGAGCGCTTCGCGCTCCCGGGCGAGCGCCTCCGCTTCGGCGCTGCAGAGCAGGTGGGTGAGCCACAGGGTGAGGCACTCCACCAGCAGGCAGCGGTCTTCGCGACCATGGGCGACCAGCGCCCGGGCGAGCCGCATGGGTTCCTCCACTGTCACCCACTCCGCTGGCCGCCGCCGGCGATGCTCCTCGATGCGCCGGCCCATCTCCTCGTCCCCCGCCGTGGCGGTGGCCACGTAGATCACCTGGAGCCCGCTGTCGCGCGCCAGCCGCTCCGCCAGCCGGCTCTTGCCCGAGCGCACGCCGCCGAGGATCAGCGTCTTCACTTCGCCGCCGCTGCGCCCGTGCCGGAGTCCAGGCCGAGGATCGCCAGGATCCGCGCCATGTCCAGGTGGTCTTCGCACGCGTCCGTCAGCCGGTCGAGGGCCGCTTCCCGCAGGGCGGGGTAATCGGGCGTCTCGGGTGCTTGCACGCCCGCCCAGGCGAGCAAGGCGTCGCAGGCGGGACGGGACTCGAACAGGCCGTGGAGGTAGGTGCCGAGGATCTGGCCGTCCTCCGAGATGGCGCCGTCATGGCGGCCGTCGAGCCGCACCAGCGGCCGCGCAAGGGCAGCTCCCCGGCTCACGCCGCAGTGGATCTCGTAGCCGGTCACGGGGGCGTCGCCGAAGATCAGCGTGCCACGCACGTTGGCGAGCTGCTTTTCCGCTTCCAGCACCGTGACCAGGTCCAGGAGCCCGAGCCCGGGGCTCGCGCCGGGCGGGCCTTCCAGTCCCAGGGGATCGGATATCGCCCGGCCCAGCATCTGGAAGCCGCCGCAGATGCCGATGAGCTTGCCGCCGTAGCGCAGGTGGCGATAGATGGCCCGCTCCCAGCCGTTCTCCCGCAACCATTGGAGGTCCGAGCGCACGCTCTTGCTGCCAGGAAGGACGATCAAGTCCGCCGGCGGCACCGGTTCACCGGTGCCCACGAAACGCACGTCCACCCGGGGATGCAGTCGCAGGGGATCGAGATCCGTGTGGTTGCTGATGTGGGGAAAGACCGGCACCACGAGCTTGAGCGCGCCTGTGTCCTTGGTGGGCTGGGAATCATCGATCGCATCCTCCGCCTCCAGGTGCAGCCCGTGCAGGTACGGGAGCACCCCCAGCACCGGGCGGGCGGTGCGGCCCTCCAGCCAATGGAGGCCGGGCTCCAGCAGCTTGAGATCGCCGCGGAAGCGGTTGATCACCCATCCCCGCACCCGCGCCCGCTCCGAGGGGGAAAGCAGCTCAAGCGTGCCCACCAAGTGGGCGAACACGCCCCCCCGGTCGATGTCGGCCACGAGAAGCACCGGGCAGTCCACCGCCTCGGCGAAGCCCATGTTGGCGATGTCGTTGTCCCGCAGGTTGATCTCGGCGGGGCTGCCCGCCCCTTCCACCAGCACCACCTCGTATTGCGCGGCCAGACGACGGAAGGATTCCAGCACTGCCGCCCGGGCCCGGGCCTTGTAGGCGTGGTAGCCCAGGGCGTCCATGGTGCCGATGGCGCGCCCCTGGAGGATCACCTGGGCGCCCACGTCCGTGTTAGGCTTGAGGAGCACCGGGTTCATGTCGGTGGTGGGGGCCACGCCCGCGGCCTGAGCCTGCACCGCCTGGGCCCGGCCGATCTCGCCCCCATCCGCGGCAACAGCGCTGTTCAACGCCATGTTCTGGGGCTTGAACGGCGCCACCCGCACCCCGCGCCGGACGAGGGCCCGGCACAAGCCCGCCACCAGGGTGCTCTTGCCCGCGTCCGAGGTGGTGCCCTGGATCATCAGCGTATGCGCCATGACGTCATCCTATGGTTTCCGTTTGGGTAGAATGCGCCTCGGCGCACCGTCCTGCCGGCGGCTGATCGGTGCGTTTCGCTGCGCTCAACACACCCTACAGCTTTGCGTTTCAATTTTTTTCTGTGGTTAAGAAATCTCGGCCCCCGGGCTATCACTTCCGCGCGTGGGCGCTGCGGCTGCGCACCGCGTCCAGGGCCTGGCACAGCCGTTCGGCGCCGTCCAGGATGCGGGGCGTGGGCCGCTGCAGAAGATCGGAAGGCACGAACACCAGGTTGCCCTGCTTCACCGCCTCGATCTGGGGCCAGCGCCGCCACCCCTCCAGCCACTCCGGGTAGGCTTCCCCCATGCCCCCGGCCACGATCACCTGGGGGTTGGCGACCAGCACCGACTCCACGTTGAGCATGGGCGTGAGGGTGTGGACCGAAGCGAACACGTTGGTCCCGCCGCACAGCTCGATCACGCGGCTGATGAGATGCTCCCCGTTCACGGTCATGAGGGGCCTGTCCCAGATCTGGTAGAAGACCGAAACCCTGGGCTCGCCCCCGTAGCGGGATTGGAGCCGGCGCCAGCGGTCGCGGAAAGCGCCCGCCGCCTTCTGCGCTTGCGCCCCGATCCCCGCCAAGGCTCCCAGGCGCTCGAGATTGGTCGCCACCTGCTCGAAGGTGCGGATCTCGGTCACGTAAAGGGTCAGCTTCAGGTCGCGGAGCTGCCCCAGCAACCGCGGGTCGTTGCCGCTCGCCCAGCCCACCACCAGGTCCGGCGCGAGGGCCATGATGCGTTCCGGGTCCGGGGAAACGTAGCTGCCCACCCGGGGGATTTTCTTCGCATCGGGCGGGTAATCGCTCCATTGCACGGCACCCACCACGGAGCGCCCGGCACCGGCTGCGAACAGCAGTTCCGTCGCGTGGGGCGCCAGGCTCACGATGCGCTGCGCGGGCTGGGCGAGCCGCACTTCGTTTCCCACGTCGTCGCGCACCACGATCTCGGCTTGGGCGGCCGCCGCGAGGACCCATGCGAGCAGGGCCCACCCCCAACGCCGCAGAATCTCCATGCAGCTCTTTCCCGTCATCTCGCCGCCCGTTCGAGACGGGGCGCGGCGCGCGCCCATTCATCCAGCGCGAGGGCCAGGCGCTCCCACGGGCCGCCGCCGGCGGGAAGCCCGAAGCGCAGCCCCGGCGGATCGGCGAAGGCGCGCACGAGGATGCCCCGCCGTGCGAAGAATTCCCAGGCTTCCGCGGCGCGGGGCGTCTTCACCCACTGGAACAGGGCGGTGCCTCCGGCAGGCGCGAGGCCCGAAGCGGCGAGCAGTCGGGCCAGCCGCTCGCTCGCCGCGGGCAGCATGCGGCGCGTCTTCTGCTGCCAGCCGGTGTCCGCCAGCGCCGCGGCGGCCACGTAACGGGACGGGTTGGCTACCGCCCATGGCCCCATCGCTTCCTCCAGCCTCGTCAGGAGCCTGGGTTCACCCAGCACGAAGCCCGCTCGAATGCCGGCGAGGCCGAAGAACTTCCCCAGGGAGCGCAGCACCACCAGGCCCGGCCAATGGTTGACCGGGGCGAGGCTTTCCTGGGGAGTCGCGTCCATGAAGGCCTCGTCCACCACCAGCCAGCCGTCCCGAGCCGCCAGCGTCTTACGCCAAGCCAGCAGGGCCTCGCGGCCGAAACGTTCGCCGGTGGGATTGTTGGGGCTCGTCAGCACCAGCACGTCCACCGGCGGCACGCCGGCGCGCAAATCGGCTGCCGAGACGCCGATCACGTCATGCCCCGCCGCGGCCCAGGCTCGGCGATGCTCGCCGTAACCCGGCTCCAGCACCGCCACGCGTCCCGGAGGCCGCAGCCGCGGCAGCGCCTGGATCGCCGCCTGGGTGCCGGGCACGGGCAGCAGGGAAGACGCGCCGTAATAGGCCCGGGCCGCCTCTTCCAGCCCGTCCCCCGCTTCCGGCAGCCGCCGCCAGCACTCGGCGGGCACGGCGGCGACCGGCCATCCCCGGGGATTGATTCCGGTGGAAAGGTCGATCCACTGCCGCAGCGGAATGCCGTAGCGCTGCGCCGCCCGGCGCAGTTGGCCGCCGTGCTCAAGCATTGATCCATGCTCCTGTCATTAAGACACACAGCCACAGCCAGGTGCCGCGCCGGACCAGGGCCGTCGCTCGTGCAATGTCGGCTACGCCGGGAGCTTTTCCTTCACCCAAAGCCGGGCGTATTTTCAGCGCCCCGTGGTATTGGGCCGGACCGCCCAGCTTCACCCCCAGGGCGCCGGCGCCCGCCGCCATGACGGGGCCCGCGTTGACGCTGTCCCACGCGGGTCCCTGGGCCCGCCAGCAGCGCATCGCGCCCTCGAACCGGCCAAGGGCGGCGTAGGTGAGGGCCGTCAGGCGCGCCGGCAGGTAATTGAGCCCATCGTCCAGCCGCGCCGCTGCCCAGCCGAAATGAAGATACCGCGGCGTGCGGTAGCCCCACAGGGCATCCAGGGTGTTGGCAAGGCGGTACAGGACCACGCCGGGCGCCCCGGCCAGCGCGTACCAGAACAAGGCGCCGAAGACGGCGTCGTTGCCGTTCTCCAGCACCGACTCCACCGCTCCCCGCGCCACGTCCTCGGGCTCCATCGCCCCCGTGTCCCGGCTCACCATGTCCCCAACCCGCCGGCGAGCGTCCTCGAGCGTCCCCGCCTCCAGGGCGCCCGCCACGCGCTGGGCGTGCTCCTCCAGGCTTCTGCCGCCGAGGGCGAGATAGAGCAACGCGGTTTCCGCGGCCACGCCGATCCAGGGCCCCTGGGCCGCCGCCCACCACGCCGCGGCGACGAACGGCAGGACCGCGAGCGCCAGCGCCACCATGCCGCGCCAGCGCCGCGCCGAGGGCGCGGCCTCTGCGCCGCCGTAGAGGGCGCGTTCGATGCCGCTGGCCAGCCGCCCGAACCCCACCAGCGGATGGAAGCGCCGGGGCTCCCCCAGCAGGCGGTCCAGCAACACCGCGGCGAGGGCGACGAAGGCCGTCTGCATCACAGCTCGATGCCCTTCTGGGCCCTGACCCCGACCTCGAAGGCGTGCTTGACCGCCTGCATCTCGGTCACGGTGTCGGCCACGGCGACGAGCTCGGGCTTCGCCCCGCGTCCGGTGATGACCACGTGCTGCATGGTCGGCCGCGCCCTGAGCGCCGCGATCACCTCTTGCACCGGCAGATAGCCGTACTTGAGCACGATGTTCAGCTCGTCCAGCAGCACGAGCTGGTACGACGCCTCCTCCAGCATGGCCCGGGCCCTGTCCCACGCGGCCCGGGCGGCGCGGATGTCCCGCTCCCGGTCCTGGGTCTCCCAGGTGTAGCCCTCGCCCATCACGTGGTAATCCACTTCGGGGAAGCGGCGGAAGAAAGCCGCTTCGCCGGTGGCGAAGCGGCCCTTCACGAACTGCACGATGCCCACCCGCATGCCGTGGCCCAGGGCCCGGGCCACCATGCCGAAGCCCGAGCTGGACTTGCCCTTGCCGTTTCCCGTGGCGATGACGACGACACCCCGGTCCTCACCGGCCTTCGCGATCTTCGCGTCCACCACCGCCTTCTTGCGTGCCATGCGCCAGCGGTGGCGCTCATACAGATCCGGCTTCTCGCCGCTTTCCCTCATCGGGTTCTCCTTCGCTGCGTTTTCCGCGGATCGGTCCCACGCGTTCTCGTACACCAGCGCTTCCAGCGGAACGCGCCGGGCCCAGCCCTCCCGCTCCAGCATGGGCCGTTCGTAAAACGCCTCCACGTGTCCCACGCACAGGATCGCCACCGGTCGGCTTCCTTCGGGCATCGCCAGCAATCGGGCGAGGGCGTCCGGATCGAACAGGGAAACCCAGCCCACGCCGATGCCCTCGGCCCGGGCTGCCAGCCAGAGGTTCTGGATCGCGCAAGCGACCGAACAGAGATCCATCTCCGGCAGGGTGCGCCGCCCGAACACGTGCCGCTCCCGCCCCGCCATCAAGGCCACCACCAGCAGCTCGCCGCATTCGCGCACGCCCTCCACCTTCAGCCGCATGAACTCGTCCCTGCGCTCTCCCAGCGCTTCGGCGGTGCGCTGGCGCTCCTCTTCCACCAGCCGGTGGATCCCGGCCCGCAGCACCGGTCGGTCACCCGCACGAAGCGCCACGGCTGCATGAACCCCACGCTGGGGGCGAGATGGGCCGCCGCTAGGAGCCGGGCCAGAAGCCCCGGGTCCACGGGATCGGGGAGAAAGTGGCGCACGTCCCGCCGCTCGGCGATGACCCGATAAACCGCCTCGATGTCCCCGTCGCTGTAACGGTGCCGGTCGCTCACGTCACCGCTCCTGCCCAACGCCGGATGATCCGGTGCACCTGGCGCAGCCCGTCGGTGAGGCACGCCGGTCCCGGCTGCAGGATGTCCGCCGACTTGATCTCGTAGAGATGCCCGTGCCGCACGGCCGGGACGTCCTGCCACCCGGGGCGCGCCGCCACCTGCTCGGGACGGAATTTCTTGCCGCACCAGGAGCCGATGATGATATCCGGCGCGCGCCGCGGCACCTCCAGGGAGTCGGCGATCACCCGATCCCGGGCCATGGGGCGCCGGGCCAGCTCGGGGAAGCAGTCGATGCCGCCGGCGATCTCGATCAGCTCCGACACCCAGCGGATGCCCGAGATCTGGGGGTTGTCCCATTCCTCGAAGTAAACCCGCGGGCGGCGGGGAAGCTCGCCGGCTTGCCGCCGGACCTCCTCCATGCCTGCCTCCAGCCTCTGGATCAGCTCCTCGGTCTTCTCCCGGGCGCCCACTATCGCGCCCACCGTGGCGATCATGGACAGGATCTGCTCGACCGAGCGCTGGTTGAAGATGCAGACGTTGACGCCCCGGCGGATGAGCTCGGCGGCGATGTCGGCCTGGAGGTCGGAAAAGCCGAAGACCAAGTCCGGCGCAAGGGCCAGGATCTTGTCGATCTTGGCGCTGGTGAAGGCCGACACCTTGGGCTTTTCCTTGCGGGCGCGGGCCGGGCGCACGGTGAAGCCGGAAATCCCCACGATGCGGTGCTCTTCCCCCAGGAGGTAAAGGGTCTCGGTGGTCTCCTCGGTCATGCACACGATGCGGCTCGGCAGGCGCGCCCCGATTGCCGCGCCGCGGGCGAGGTTGCGGGAGCTGGGGAGCGGTTTGCCCTGGGCCATTTTCGTTCAAGGCTTGAAAAAGGCCGCCACGGCGCGCGGATTGGACGGAAAGTAGAAGTGCACGTAGGAGGCGGTGAGGCGTCCGATCCGGTACACCGCCTCCCCGGGATCGCCCCGGGGGGTGACGGCCCGCGCCCAGGGCTCGAGGCCGGTGGTGAGCCGGGAGTGATGGAACGTGTGCCCGCGCACGGGGCCCTCCGGCGTTTGCACCTCTTGCAAGCCGAGGGCGGCGAGCCGTTCCTGCATCACCGCCTCGCCCGGCACCAGGCCCGCCATGGGCGCCCGGTGCCCCTCATGGGTCAGAGCTTCCAGCAAGTAGAGCATACCCCCGCACTCGGCGAGGATGGGTTTTCCGCGCTCATGATGGGCTCGCAGCGCCCGCCTCATGCCTTCGTTCCCGGCGAGCCGGTCCAGGTGCAGCTCCGGGTAGCCCCCTGGCAGCCAGACGCTGTCCACCGGCGGCAAGTTGTCATCCTCCAGGGGCGAGAAGAAGATGAGCTCGGCGCCCAGCCGGCGTAGCAGATCCAGGTTGGCTGGATAAAGAAAAGAAAACCCGGCGTCCCGGGCCACCCCGATCCGCACCCCTTCGAGGAGGCGTTCCACGTCCGAATCCGCCGGCTTGGCAAAAGCCACGGGCGCCGGCAGCTCCGCCGCCCCGGTGGCCGCCACGGCTTGCGCCGCCGCGTCGAGCCGGGCGTCCAGGTCGCCGATCTCCTGGGCTTGAAACAGCCCGAGATGCCGGTCGGGAAGCGCCAGGTCCGCCCGGTTGGTCACCGCGCCGAAAAACGTAAGCCCGGGCGGCAGACTCGCCTTCAGAAGCTCCCCATGGCGCGGCCCCCCGACCCGGTTGGCCACAACCCCCGCTACCCGCAGCCCCGGCCGGTAAGCGGCCAGGCCGTAACACACGGCACCGAAGGTCTGGGCCATGGCGAAAGCGTCCACCACCAGCAGCACCGGGAGGCCCAAAGCGATCGCCAGGTCGGCGCTGCTGGGCTCCCCGTCGTAGAGCCCCATCACCCCCTCCACCAGGATCAGGTCCGCCTCCCCTGCCGCCTCGAACAGGCGGCGACGGCACTCCGCCTCCCCCACCATCCACAGGTCGAGCGGGTACACCGGCGCGCCGGAGGCCCGCTCCAGGATCATGGGATCCAGGAAGTCAGGCCCGGTCTTGAACACCCGCACCCGCCGGCCCTGCCGGCAGTGCAGGCGGGCGAGGGCCGCGGTGGCCGTGGTCTTCCCCTGCCCCGAGGCCGGCGCGGTCACCAGCAGCGCCGGACAGTGCCGGAGTGCAGCGGTCTGGGGCGAAGACTCAAGGGCGCCTTGCGGCATGGCCGATGGCGGAGAGCAGAGTTACGAGGACTGGTTTACTCCATCCGGGCGCGGATGCGCAAGCCAGCGAAGGAACCTGTATCCGGCCAGGCCCAGCGCAGCATAGAAGAAAGCGTACAGCGCATAGCGCGGGTAGTAGCGGGCCACGCGGGCCGCGTACTCCGATCCGCTCAGCTCCAGGAAGTAACCCGAAAGCAAGTAGAAACTCCCGTTGGAGATCAGGAAGGCGGCGGTAACACCGGCGAGAAGCGCCGCTGCTGCGCGCGCCCACCCGCGGCTGCCGCCCATTCCTTCCCGCCCGCACCAGCGCCCCGCGAGCCACAGGGCCCCGTAGGCAAAGGCGAGGAACGGATAGGCGGGCGTCACGCACCAGCCGCTCACCCCACCCACGGTGATGGCGAGAAAATCGATCGCGGCGGCCTCGGCGAGAAACGCGGCAAACCATCCCGCCGAGCGCAGGGACATGCCTGCCAGGAAGAACACGGCCCAGGACGCATCGGGAAGCTGTACCGCCGAGCCGAAATGGTGATAGCGAGTGGCGGCCATCAGGGCGGCAAGGCCAAGGCCGGCCAGGAGCGGAGAAAGGCGATCAAGCGCATGCACGATGAGGTCCTCCTTTGATGTAACGCTAAATAAACCCATCACCCGCCCTGGGGCCGGTAGCGCAGGGTGACGAACACATTAGTGCCGTTCTGGGGAAAGAAGGCGGCCGTCTCGTACTCCTTGTCCAACGCGTTCCCCACCTTGAGCTGCACCGCCCAGTCCTTGTGGGGCCGGTACTCGGCCCGCAGGTCCAAGGTGGCGTAACTTCCCAGGCGGCGAGTGTTGGCCAGATCGTCAAAGCGCCGGCCCTCCGCCACCACGGTGGCGCCGACGGTGAAACGCCCGATGTCCCGGTCCACGTCTAGCCGGAAGGACTGCTCCGCCCGCCGCGGCAACACCTTCCCGCGGTTCGGTCCGCTGCTCCGGTTTTCCGGGTCCAGGAGGGTGGCGTGGGCCGCGATCCGCCAGTCGGCCACCGTTCCGCTCGCGATGCCCTCGATCCCCCGGAGGCGGGCCTCGTCGATGTTCTGGGGCAGGAAGGTAGCTGCGTCGAAGGCGATCAGATTGTCCACCTGGGTCTGGTACGCATGAAGGGACCAGCGCCAGGCGCGCCCGATGCCTTCCAGCCCCACCTCTACGCTTCGGGACTCCTCCGGCTGGAGGTTAGGGTTGCCGAAGCCGGGGAAGAACAGCTCGTTGAACGTGGGCGCCTTGAACGCCGTGCCGTAGGAAGCGGTGAAGCGCAAGCCCTTGATGAGCTCGTAGCCCCAGGCCGCGCTGCCGGTGGTCTCGCCGCCGAACTGCTCGTTGTCGTCGTGGCGCAGGGACGCTTGCAGGTCGTTGGCGCCCAACCGGGCCAAGTACTGGGCGAAAAATCCCTCGTTGCGGCGAGAGGTCACTGGAAAGGCAGTGGTGCTGTCCACCCGGTCGTTCTGGTGGTCGAAGCCGACGGTGGCGAGCTGATTCGTCCCCAGGGCGATGTCGTTCTGCAGGGAGAACAGGTCGCGCCGGGTGTCGAAACGGGTCCGGAATGCGCCGTTCAGGAAGTTGTCCGATTCGTCCCGGCTCTGGCCGGCGGAGAGGGATACCTGCCACCGGGAGAGGGGCGAAAACTTCAACCGCCCGCCGATCACCTGCTGCACCGACTCGGACTCGTTGACGAAAGTGCCGTCGAACTCGTTCTGCCCCTTGGCGCGCAGGGCGTGGAAATCCACCTCCGCGCCGTTGTCGAAGCGGTGCCCCAACCGCAGCGAGCCGGCGCGGTTGCGATAGCCGTCGGCGTCGGGCTCGATGGTGAAGCAGCCCGCGCCCCCCGGGAACGGTTTGCCGGTGCAGGCGTTGAACCCCTGGGTGTCCAGGTTGCTCAGGCCCAGGTGGAACCAGCTCCGCTCGCCGCCCCCCTGCAAGCCCGCTACCAGGGACGAGGTGCTGTGAGTGCCAGCGCCGGCGCTGAAGTAGGGCGTGAGAGCCCCTCCTCCCCGGCGGGTAAAGATCTGGATCACGCCGCCGATAGCCTCCGACCCGTACAGGCTGGAGCGGGGGCCGCGCACCACCTCGATGCGCTCGATCTGCTCCATGGGAAAGTCTTGGAACGCGGCCTGGCCCAGGGTGGCCGAGCCGACCTTGATGCCGTCGATCAGCACCAGCACGTGGTCGGACTCGGTGCCGCGCAGAAACAAGGACGTGCTCTTCCCGAGCCCGCCGTTGTTGGCAATGGAAATGCCGGCGAGTCCCCGCAGCACCTCCTGGACGGACAACGCTTGGCTGCGCTCGATGTCCTCCCGGGTGATCACCGTGACCGACGCCAGGGTCTCGTCGGCGGTCTCCGCGGTGCGGCTGGCGGTGACGATCACCGGCGCGAGGGCCACCATCTCCTTTGCCGGCTGTGTCTCCGCCCCCAAAGATCCGCTGCAAACGGCCAGCAACGCCAAGCCCGCCGGCCCGTAGGCTTTTTTCATCGCTTCTCCTCCGCCCGCGCGCACACCCGCGGCAGGCCTCACGTGATTGAGAACGGATCCGGAGGAAGGATGAAACGGAGCGTGCGCTGGAAAAGCCGCCGGGCGCCGTCGGACCGCCCTCCGCGATCCCCCTGCGATCGCTCCAGGCCGGTCTCCGGGCTTGCGAGTGGAGCGGTGTTGAGCCGTCCGGGTCTGCGCCTTCCCGCGCTCGTCGCGCAGTGGCGTTGATGCAGACCCTTTACTCGCTTACCGTTGCGGGGGCAGCGCCGGCTTTGCCCGATCGATCCGGACGCACCGGCTTCCCGTTTCACTGGGTCGGCGGCCGCCGGCCCAGTACCTGAAGCTCCTTGCAATGTATCGACGAGGGGATGGGCGTGTCAAGGAGACCAGGCTCGCGCCCGCTTCAAAGGGGGCATGAGCCCCACGCAACCCGTCTGCCCGAAGGGCGTTACAGGTCGATGGTCATCCCGTCGAACGCGCACGTTTCGGGAACGGAGGCCGCGTGCCGCAGCATGTCTTCCGACATGTGGGTGAGCACCACGCGCTTGGCCGCCAGGCGGCTCAAGTGCCGGCGCAGCCCCGCGTAGGTCATGTGCCACTTGATAGGCTTTTCGTAGAAGTAGCATTCGACGATCAGCAGGTCCGCTCCGTGGGATGCCGCCACGATGTCCTCCGTCCACTCCGTATCCCCGGTGTACGCGATGACCTTGCCCGCACACTGGACCCGCAACATGATTGGATGCGTGTCCGGATTATGAACGGCCCGCCACGGCGTCACGTCCAAATCCAGGATGCGGTTCGCTGCTCCAAACGACAGCTCCCGGCACTCCACCGGGAACTTGGGCTTCATCCCGTGACTTCCCGGGAACAGGGCTTCGCGGATTATGTCCAGCCGCTCGATGAAGCCCCGTGGACCGGCGATGGTGAGGGGGCGATCGCGCTTGCTCTGAAGCATGGCGTCGATCAGCAGGAACGGGACTCCGGCGCAATGATCGCCGTGCAGATGGGTGAGGAGAATGGCGTCGATGCTGTTCGGATGGACGCCCTGGGCCTTCATCGCGATGAGCGACGAATCCCCGCAGTCGATGAGGAATCGGGTCGAGTCGGCCTCCACCAGGATGCAGGTCATGAACCGCCCCCCGCTCCCGTAGGAGTCTCCGGAGCCAAGGAAGCGTACGCGCACGCCCACCGGCAGCTACTCGATCAGCGCCGGCCGGGAAGCAGGTGAATGAATGCCCGACGCGTACTCCGCCCCCGCCTGTAGGCCTTCGATGCTCTGCAAGCGTTTTTCCGCCAGCTTTCGCACGAAATCCAGGCACAGGGAGGCGAACACCCGGGCGCGCGGGTGGTCGCGGAAATAGTACACGCCGTCGATGCTGCCGCCGGATTGAAACCGCTGGGCCAGTAGCGTCGCCACGTCCAAAGACGTCTCGGGCACCTGCCCTTCGCCCGCCTCTTCCCCCGCGCGGCGCAGGGCAACGACCAGGTTATGCTCGACGATCACGCAAAAGATGTCGGATTTACCCATATAGGCAGTGGCACCGCGGCTCATGCGCCCTCGTCCCAGCCCACGGCGGCCTGCAGGGGGATCGAGGAGCGTCGCTGCCCGCGGCAGTTGCCGAAGCAGTAGGGCTTGTTGTCCGAACGCTTGCACCCGCACATGTAGAACGTTTCGGTGATCGGGGCAACGAAGGCGATAGGCTTGAACCCGCTGTCGCCGTGGGAACCGTCGCACCAGGGCTGGGTGGCCGACAGGCCACAACTGCACCAGAGATAGGTCTGTCCTTCCTCCACCGGCACGGCATAGGGACCGATCTGGGGCGAAACGGGCAGGTCGCGGGCCATGATGCCTCCTAATCGCTCCGCTCCGGCGCCCGCCCCTGGCGCGGGGGCAGCGGCACCGCCGCCGCCAGGCGTGGAAACGGATCGACCGCGTTGGGAATGCTCATGGCCGCCACGAAATACTCCTGGAACTTGGGCGCGATGGCGGTCTCCACCTTCTCCACGCGCCGGATGACCCGCTCGATTTCTTCCCGCGCCGCCCTGGACAGCAGCGCAATGCGCGCACCCGTGCCCGCCGCGTTGCCCACCGAGCTGACCCCTTCCAGATCGCAGTCCGGGATCATGCCGAGCACCATGGCGTACTTCACGTCGATGTAGCTGCCGAAGGCCCCGGCGAGATAAATCCGGTCCACGCGGTCGACCCGCATTTCATCCATCAGCAGCTTCGCCCCCGAGTAGCAGGCCGACTTGGCCAGCTGGATGGCCCGGATGTCGCCGGGCACCACCTTCACCACGCGCTCGCCGCTCCGGTACAGGACATACTCGAACGCCCGTCCGCGCGGGATGAAATGCGGATGGTTCCTCACTTCCTTGCCCTTGGCCAGCATGCGTCCGGTCTCGTCGATCACGCCCGCCAGGTACAACTCGGCCACTGCCTCGATGATGCCCGAGCCGCAGATGCCGGTGACACCCGTTTTGGCGACAGCCTCCTCGAATCCCGGCTCGTCGGACCAGGCCTCCACGCCGATCACCTTGAACCGGGGCTTGAGGGTTTCCCGGTCGATGCGCACGCGCTCGATGGCGCCGGGCGCCGCGCGCTGGCCGCAACTGATCTGGGCGCCTTCGAAGGCGGGCCCGGTGGGGCTAGAAGCGGCGATCAGCCGGTCACGGCTGCCCAGCACGATTTCGGCGTTGGTGCCCACGTCGATGATGAGCGTCAGCTCGTTGCCCGCGTGGGGCTGCTGGGAAAGAATGACGCCGGCGGTATCGGCGCCCACGTGCCCGGCGATGCACGGGAGGAAATAAACCCGGGCCCCTGGATTCAGATTGAGCTGAAGATCCCGGGCGAGCACGGTGACCCCGGTATCCACAACGAGGGGGAAAGGCTCCATGCCGAGCTGGGTGGGGTCGATCCCCAGCACCAGGTGATGCATGGTGGGATTGCCGACCACCGTCATCTCGACCACGTCATCGAGGGCGACGCCCGCCTCCTCGGCCACCTGGGCGACGAGGCTTCTCAACGCTTCCCGTACCGCTGCGGTAAGCGCCTGCGCCTGGCCCTCGTTCTGCTGAAGATAGGAGATGCGGCTCATTAGATCTTCGCCGAAGCGGATCTGGGGATTCATCATTCCGGCGCTGGCCAGCACTTCTCCCGTCCCCAGATCGCACAGGTGGCCCGCGATGGTGGTGGTTCCCACGTCGACCGCCACGCCGTAGATCCGCTCCTTGAAGCCGGGCCAGACGGCGATCAGGGTCTTGCCCTCCCGCACCGCCACCGTGCCCTTCCAGTCGCCTCCGTACGTGTTGCCGGCGCGCATGGCGGGCGATAGCCGCTGCAGGAAGGCGAGATCGGCTTCCAGGCCGGCAAGCCCCCACTCCCGCTCCAGCACCTTCTTGAGCCGCGTCAAATCGCAGGTCTGGTCCGCCATGCTGGGGCGCGGCAGCTCGGCATAGTAAAGCTTCACCACCGGGTCGATTTTCAGATCCCGGATCGGGTCCGCCCGCTTGCGCACCATCTGGCGGTGAATCTGCGAGTCGGGCGGCACGTCGATCACCACGTCCCCGAGAAGCCGGGCCTGACAGGAAAGGCGCCGCCCTTCCTTCAGCCCCTTGAGGCGCGCGTACTTCTTCTCCGTCTCGCCGGGCGGGCTGAGATGTCCGGCCGCGGATGTGATCTTGAGCTTGGCGAATTCGCCCGTGGAGAGAATGATCTGGCAGCGGCCGCATACCGCCCGGCCGCCGCAGACCGAGTCCAAGTCCACGCCCAGGCTGCGGGCGGCCGTGAGCACGGGAGTGCCCACCGGAAATTCCCCGCGCCGCCCCGAGGGCGTAAACACCACCCGCGCGGTAGCCGCTGGGCTCCGGGCTGCGTCCTCGTCCTTTCCAGCGGTCTGTATGGCCTCCAGCGTCATGGCGGCATCGGCGATTCGGAATACGGGTTTACGGGCCTATTTTCTTTGGATTAGCCTTACGTCCCTGGGATATCTCGTCAACCGGCTGCAAGGCATGGGGACCATGCGCTCGACGCATGGGCCGAACGGCTCACCAGGGCGCGGCCGCTTGCGCTGGCCCGTATACTGATCCCGTTGGGGAATCTCTCGGGATGTCGCGCCAGGAACCGCGGCCGTGGGGCGCGCCGCACCGCCCGCCGAATCGGGTGCACCGGCGAACGGGCGGCACATCGCAGCGTCCAATGGACCAGCAAACATGGATATGGACACACTGAAGCTTGCTTTCGGTCTGACTTTTTCCGACCTCTACGAGCGCTCGGGCATCGAGCGCATCGACCGGCTTTTTCTCGAGCATCTGCGGCGCAGCGCGCCACAGGTGTACGAGCAATTGGTCGCGGCCCGGGCGCGCCCCGAAGCGATCACCAAATTCCAGTACTCCCGGCTTCTGGTGGACGCAGCCCCGCATCTGGACGCCTTTCTCGGACGGCTCTTCGGCATCGAGGCGGAAGTCGCGCGCCTGAACGCCCAGCACGAGGCTGCGCAACAGATCTACCGGGTCAAGCGCCAGTTCGTGCAGCGCCGGGCGCTCCATGCCCGCTCTCCGGAGGAGGCGGAACGGGAGGACGGGACGGCCCTGGCGCGGACGCTAGAGCAGCGCATGGGAGAAGCCTTCTCGGAGGCCGCGTTCGCGCGCCACGTGGAGCGCTGGCTCGCCGAGGGCGACGAGGCCGCCCTGGCGCTCGCCGAACGCTACAGCGCCTGGGCGGTGCGCACGGCCGCCGGACGCTCACGCCACGCCGCCGGCACGCTGTTCAAGGTCCCCGCCAGGCTCGATCCCGCGCGGCTGGTGGAGGCGGCGCCGGAAGCCGCCGACGCGATCGCGCCCCTGCGCATGAGCGAGGCCCATCTGCGCCGGCGCGACGGGTTCCACCTCACCGATTCCGGCATGGGCGAGGCGGCGGTCCTCGATCAGGCGAACTACTGCCTCTGGTGCCACGGCCAGTCCAAGGACTCCTGCTCCGTGGGGCTGCGGGACAAGGGGGGCGGCTTCCGCGTCAACGCCCTCGGCGCCGCCCTCACCGGCTGCCCGCTGGAAGAGAAAATCTCCGAGATGAATTTCGCCAAGGCCCATGGGGCCTCCCTCGGGGCGCTCGCCATCGTCACGGTGGATAACCCCCTCGCCGCCGCCACCGGCCACCGCATCTGCAACGACTGCATGAAGGCGTGCATCTACCAGAAGCAGGAGCCGGTGGACATTCCCCAGATCGAAACGCGGGTGCTGAAGGACGTTCTGGCACTGCCCTGGGGATTCGAGCTCTACAGCCTCCTCACCCGCTGGGCGCCCCTTCATCTCACGCGGCCGGTGCCCCGCCCCGAGACGGGCTACAAGGTGCTCGTGGTGGGCCAGGGACCGGCGGGCTTCAACCTCGCCCACCACCTGCTGAACGAAGGCCACACGGTGGTGGCCATCGACGGCCTGAAGATCGAGCCGCTGCCGGAGTCCCTCTCCGGCGTCACGCCGGACGGCCGGCGAGTACCGTTCCATCCGATCCGGGACGTGGGCGCCCTGTGGGAGGACCTGAGCGAGCGGGTGATGGCGGGCTTCGGCGGGGTGGCCGAATACGGAATCACCGTGCGCTGGGACAAGAACTTCCTCAAGCTCGTGCGCCTGCTCCTCGAGCGGCGACCGGGTTTCGCCCTCTTCGGCGGGGTGCGCTTCGGCGGCACCTTCACGCCGCAGGACGCGCTGGCCCTGGGCTTCGATCACATCGCGCTTGCCACCGGCGCCGGCCGGCCCACCGTGGTGCCGATGGAAAACGCCCTCGCCCGGGGCGTGCGCATGGCCTCCGATTTCCTGATGGCGTTGCAATTGACCGGCGCGGCCCGGTCGGATTCCATCGCCAATCTGCAGATCCGCCTGCCGGCGGTGGTGATCGGCGGGGGCTTGACCGCCATCGACGCCGCCACCGAGACGCTGGCCTACTACCCGGTGCAGGTGGAGAAGTTCCTTTCCCGCTACGAAATCCTGGCGGCGGAGCAGGGGGAGGAGGCGGTGCGCGCCGATTGGAGCGCCGAGGACGCGGCCATCGCGGAGGAGTTCATCGCCCACGCCCGGTCGATCCGCGCCGAACGGGCGGCGGCCGCCCGGGAAGGGCGCGCCCCCTGCCTGCGGGAACTACTGGACGCCTGGGGCGGCGTCACCCTCGTCTACCGCCGGCGGCTCGCGGATGCGCCGAGCTACCGCCTCAATCACGAGGAAGTGCGCAAGGCCATGGAGGAAGGCGTGCGCTTCGCCGAGAACCTGCAGCCGGTGGCGGTCCTCACCGACGATTTCGGCGCCGCCCGGGGGCTACGGCTCAAGCGCGCCGGCGACGGCGGCGAGGTGGCGCTTGCGGCGCGCACCGTGCTCATCGCCGCCGGCACCCAGCCGAACACCGTGCTGGCGCGGGAGCTTCCCGGGCATCTGCCGCCCCTGGACGGCGCCTACTACCAAGCCTTCGACGAAGAGGGGCGGCCCGTCGCGCCGGAGCGCAGCCCCAAGCCGGCGAAACCCCATGTGCTCATGGCGCTGTTTCCCGACGGGCGGGCCATGAGCTTCTGGGGCGACCTGCACCCGTCCTACGCCGGCAACGTGGTCAAGGCCATGGCCGGCGCGAAGCAGGGCTATCCGGTGGTCACGGGCAGGCTCAGGGCGCGGTCGCCCGAGCCGGTGGCGCCGGAGACCTTGCTCGCCACGCTGAATCGAGAGCTTCGGCCCACGGTGCACGCGGTCCACCGCCTGACGCCCACCATCGTCGAGGTGGTGGTCCGCGCGCCCATGGCCGCCCGCCGCTTCCGCCCGGGACAGTTCTATCGCCTGCAGAACTTCGAGGCGTACGCGCCCCGGGCCGACGGGACGCGCCTCGCCATGGAGGGGCTCGCCCTCACCGGCGCCTGGGTCGATGAACAAAAGGGGCTCCTGTCGCTGATCGTCCTGGAGATGGGAGGATCGTCCGACGTGTGCTCGCTGCTCAAGCCCGGGGAGCCGGTGGTGGTGATGGGGCCCACCGGCGCCCCGACCGAGATCCCCGCGGGCGAGACGGTGCTGCTGGCCGGCGGGGGCCTGGGCAACGCGGTGCTGTTCTCCATCGGCCAGGCGCTGCGCGCCAACGGCTGCCGCGTGCTCTACTTCGCCGGCTACAAGCGCCTCGCCGACCGATACCACGTGGAGCGGATCGAAGCGGCGGCCGATACGGTGGTCTGGTGCTGTGATGAAGCGCCCGGGTTCATTCCGGGCCGGCTCCAGGACCGGGCTTTCGTCGGGAACATCGTGCAGGCGATGGAGGCCTACGCCCGGGGTGAGCTGGGGGAGCCGCAGCCGCCCCTCTCGGCAGTGGACCGTATCATCGCCATCGGCTCGGAGCGCATGATGGCCGCCGTCGCCCAGGCGCGCGCCGGGTGTCTCGCCCCGTATCTGAAGCCCGGCCACGGGGCCATCGGCTCCATCAATTCGCCGATGCAGTGCATGATGAAGGAGATCTGCGGCCAGTGCCTGCAACTGCACCGGGACCCCGCCACCGGCCGGGAGGAAGTGGTCTTCTCCTGCTTCAACCAGGACCAGCCGCTCGATCACGTGAGCTTCGCCTGCCTCGCCTCAAGGCTGTCCCAGAACGCGCTACAGGAAAAGCTCACTGCCCGCTGGGTCCGACGCTGCCTCGGCCGGCTGATCCCCGGCGACGAACGGGCGGCCCGCCAGGCCGGCGGCTAGCCCAACCTCCACAGTTGCCTTTAATTTTTGCCGATAGTGGCCGGCTGTAGCGCGGCCGCAACAGTTCGTTTTCAGAGTGAAGTGGCGCGCGGCCAGGCGCAGGCGCGGGCTGATCCTGGGTGCTTCGTGAGAATGTGCTCATGTACCTTCGGCACACAGGCGCACAGGAAGAACGGCAAGACCCACGTGTATTGGCGCCTGGTGCGCTCGGTGCGTCACGGCCGGGAGGCGGTGCAGGAGACGGTGGCGCAGCTGAGGGAACTTGATGCTGAGGCTCGGACGCGGGCGCAGGTGCTGGCGCGCTCAATCACCGGCGGGGCGCAGAGCGCGCAGCGCGATCTGTTTGCCGCCGAGGACGGCGCCGATGCGGTGCCGGTGCAGCTCGGTAAGGTACGGCTGGAGCGCATGGCACGGCGCATCGCCAAAGCCAAACGCCGCTTGGATGGCAGAGCGCTCGAACGCCAGATCGGGCAGCTGCTGGAGCGTAACGCCCGGGCCGCGGCCCGCTATTCGATCGCCCTCGAAGACGACGATACCCACGACTCGGGCCTGCGGCTCAAATGGCGCGCCCATCCCGAGTGGGACGAGTGGGCGAACCTCTCTGAGGGCACTTATATCCTGCGCAGCAACGTGCACGAGTGGAGCGACGAAGAGCTCTGGAAGACCTACCTCCAGCTCACCGAAGCCGAAGCGGCCTTCCGCATTCACAAGTCCGATCTGGCAATTCGCCCCATCTGGCATCAGAAGGCCGAACGCATTCAAGCGCACATCCTGGTGTGCTTCTTGGGCTACGCGCTGTGGAAGACGCTGCAACAGTGGCAACCGCGCGCAGGTCTGGGAGATTCGCCACGCACGATCCTCACCGAACTCTCGCGCATCACCAGCGCCGATGTCGTGCTGCCCTTGGCGGATGGTTCGAGGCGCGAACTCAAGATTCGCTGTGTCGTGCACCCCGATCGCAGTCAAGCGCTACTCATTGACCGTCTGGGCCTTACCCTGCCTGAGCGCCTTCGCGCGCCACAGACCGTCGAAATGTAGTGCCAACTGCGGACCTTAAGCCCCTGATCTACCAACATTCACACCCGCGAACTGTGGAAGTTGGGCTAGCTCCCCGACCGCGGAATGACAAACAACCCGCTTTTATGCCCGTAGGGTGCGTGAAGCGAAGCGAAACGCACTGAAACGACGCTGGGTGCGCGGTGCGCCGAGGCGCACCCTACGAGAACTCGGTCAACAGATCGATCAGCACTAGCGGCGCCGTCGAAATCCGGCCGCCCCCCGGTGGCAAGGGACCGCGTCATCCGCACGTTCACCACCCGGACGCGGAGACCGCGAAGCGTGAGCCTGGACGTCGCAGCCGCGGGTTCCATCATCAGAGGCACTCCTCAAGGCAGGTTGATCGGTTCGTAGCCGGCCCCTTCGTCCTTGACGCCCAGGTTGGCCACTAACCGGGTCATTGCCCGATCCAGGTCTTCCAGCACCTTGTCCGGCAATTTGTACAGGGACTCCGGCAGCAGGCTCATGGCGGGTCCCGGCGCGTCCTTGAGCAGCCGCAAGCCTGCATCGGTGGCGAACAGCCGGACCACCCGCTGATCCGCCCGATCGCGGACACGCTCAATGAGCCGTCGCTGCTCCAGCTTGTCCAGCAGGTTGCTGGCGGTGGACGCGTGCAGCGACATGGTGCGGGCGAGATCGGCGACGCGCAGCCCCGGCCGCTTCGCCAGCTCCGATAGCGCCCAGAGCTGGGGAGCGCTCACGCCGCAGTGGCTCTCCACCCAGCGGGAGTGCTGGACCGACGACTTGAACACGATGCGAAACTTGCGCAGCACCTCGTGCACGCGCCGGTCATGCCCGTCCGCGCGATCCTGGGGTGGCTGGGAGCGGGTCCGGGAAACGGCCGAGCGCCTTCGCCGCGCGGGCGGGCTGGGCAGGGGCGCCGGGGGAGTGGCGCCCGAATTTTTCCTGGGCGGGCGGCGACCGGACATGAGAAAAAACAGCGGTGACAGGCGCATCTTAGCACCGCTATTTCGTTATTGCACAAAATAGTTTTTTACAATAGTATTTAACGGGTGCATCGGCTAGGGAGAAAACCCATGAAGTTCGGCGTCAGGCTGGCGGTGCAGGGGGAAATGGGGGCCCAGGGCCAGGGCTGGGACTACGCGCGCACGATGGCCCTGGAGGCGGAAGCCCTGGGGTTTGACAGCGTCTGGCTGCCGGACCACGTGATCAACGCCCACATGGAAAAGAAGACGCCGATGCTGGAGAACTGGACCGTGCTCTCGGCTCTGGGAGCCCTCACCCACCGGGTCGTCTTCGCCGGCCACACGTTCAACAATTCCCTGCGCCATCCCGCGGTGATGGCGAAGATGGCCGCCACCTTCGACGTCATGTTCAACGGCCGCCTCATCTACTCCCTGGGCTCGGCCTGGTTCCGCCACGAGAGCGTGAGCTACGGGCTTCCCTGGGACGAGCACGGGGACCGGGTGGCCCGGCTGCGGGAAGCGCTCCTCATCGCCAAGGCCCTGTGGACTCAGCCGGAAGTGACTTTCCACGGCCGCTTCTACCGGCTGGAGGAAGCTTATCTTGAGCCGAAGCCGGTGCAGAAGCCCCATATCCCCATCTGGGTGCCGGGGGACTCGCCGGCGATCCGGGACCTGGCCGCCGAGCTGGGCGACGCCTGGCTGTTCTACTCCAAGCCGCCCGAGACCGTGGCCGGGTACGCCGAGGACATGCGCCGCCGTACCGGCGGGCGGCGCCTGCCCATGGCCACTTCCACCGTGTGCCTGGCGGGTCTCCCGGACGAGGAGGTTAAAAAATGGAGCGTGCTCTACGCGAAAGAGCGCGCCCACCGTTTTCCCGTGCCGCCCACGCCCGCGGACGTGCTCAACGAGAACCTGTGGGGGCCGGTGGAGCGCTGCGTGGAGCGCATCCGCGCCTGGGGGGCCGCCGGCGTCGAGCACCTGGTGATCCAGCCGATTCCGCCCCTGGAGGGCATGCGCTTCTTCGCCCGGGAGATCATGCCGGCGTTCAAGCAAAGCAAATAATCACCACAGAGGCACAGAGGAAAGAAGGAACTGGCCGTCAGTCGTCCTCCCACTCGTCCTCTTCTTCCTCGGGCTTTTCCTTCTCTTCCTCCCGGTCCAAACCCATCAGCCGGATCGCCGCGGCGTGGAGCGCCGATCCCTTGCGGCCCAGCTCCTCGATGACGTTCAAATGGTGGAAGCCGGGCATGGGCACCTCTTCGATCTGGAGGTTCTCCTTCCAGCGCTCCACCAGCAACTCCGTCTGGAGCCGGAATTCGCTGCTCTCCTCCCCTCCCACCGCCACCGTGAGGGGAGCCTTCACCCGCGGTTCCATGTACACGGGGCTCAACGCCCGGGCAGCCTCCGCGGTGAGCCGCAGGTCGGCGTTCATGCTGGTTTCCACCAGGGGCGCCAGGTCGTAGATCCCGCTCACCGCCAGGCCTCCCTTGATCACCTTGGGGGTCAGCCCCGAGTACACCCGGTCCCAGTCGGTGACGTACAGCATGGCGACCAGATGGGCCCCGGCGGAATGGCCCGCGACGAAGAGCTTGCCCGGATGGGCGCCGTAGTCGCCGGCGTTGCGCAGCAGCCACACCACCGCCTCCCGCGCCTGCTCCACGACGTCGGCCACCGCGACTTTGGGCGCGAGATCGTAGTTGACCATGGCCACGGTGACGCCCGCTTCCCCCAGGGCCGGCGCCAGGAAGGAAAAATCGCTCTTGTCCAGGGAGCGCCAATAGCCCCCGTGGAAATACACGAACAGCGCCCGGCTCGGCCCCTGGGACAGAAACACGTCCAGGGTCTGCTTTTCCCCCTTGCCGTAGCGCACGTCCAGGGCGCAGGGCCATTCGGCCCGCACCCGCGCGGACGCCTCGGCCCAGCGGGCGAAAATCTGGGGATGGTCGGGAATCGCCGCCCGGGCGTTGTACTGCCGCTCGAAGAACGGATCGATGCTGGGTTCCATGGCTGACTCCTGTACTCCTCTGGCACGCTTGAGAATCCTTGCGGATCGAGGAACTCGGCCGATGTCCTCCTGTCTACGAGCATGTTTGCCCGAAGCGAGGCCACTGCCGTATACTGCCGCCCGTGTCCATTGTAATGTAATGAAACGCATTGTCCTCCTGCTGCTGGCCTTCTGGCTGCCCGCCCAGGGCTTCGCCGGCATCGCGATGCCCTTCTGCGGCACCCACGGAAACGGCGGCCCCCCCGCCGATCATGGCTGGCACACCGTCCATCTGGCCCACCACGGGGTGCCCCACGATTCCCAAGGCCTTGATCACCAAAGCCCCGCCGCGGACCCGCCCGCTTCCCAGGACGGGGATTCCCGGGGTTTGCCCGCCTGCGACGGCTGCAGCCTATGCCAGCAGTGCAGCGCGCCGGCCCTCCCCGCGGCGACCGTCACGGCCCGCCCGGTGATCGCGGACGCCCAGCCGACCCTGGCGGTGCTCGCGCCCCGGCCGGTCTTTCTCGCCTCCTTCCAGCGGCCACCCCTCCTCTGAACCCCATTCCGTCGGGCGGCTGAAACCGCCGCCCCGGGGCGCGACGATTCGCGCCCTCCTCCTGCTCCACGTCCAGCGCGGAGCCGGTTTCAACTGGAAATGGGAGTCAGCTTATGTCGCAAATCCCTCGCGGAGCGTTGGCCCTTGCGGCCGTCGCTCTGGCCGCCGCCCTCGGCTTCCCTCCGGCCGAAGCGGCGCAAGACCGGGCAGGCGGCCCCCGCCTGCCCAACCTGCAAGGAGGCTCCTACGCCCGCGGCGTCGAGCCCGCGGTGGAAGCCCTGCTCGCCGGGCCCCTGACGCTGCACGACGCGATCCGCATCGCCCTGGTGACCAACGCCGAGCTCCTGCGGGAGTACCGGGAACTGGGGATCACGCCTTCCGCCCTGGTGCAATCGGGCCTGCTGGCCTCCCGGGCGGCGCCCTTGCAGGTGCGCAGCGATTTTCTCGGCCTGCCGCTTGCCACGGCGACACAACCCTTGCGCGCCCCGGACGAGCTGCGCGCCCAGGTGGCCCGGACGGCCCTGGCCGTGAGCCGGGAAGTGGCCGGAGCCTACCTGGATCTCGCCCTCGCCGAGGCGCTCGCGCCCCACGCCGAGCAACTGGCCGAGGCCGCCCTGGCCGCTGCGGAGCTCGGGGACGGCCAGCGGAAGGCGGGCAACGCCAGCCTCCTCAAAACGCTTCCTCATCGTGTTCAGCTCGCCGAAGTGACCCTCGAGCGGGACCTCGCCCGGGTCGCCCTCGCCAACGCTCAGCGGGAGCTGGCGCGGCGCTTGAGCCTCGTGCCGGGCAGCCGTCCCTTGAAGACCGCGGGGCTTCCCGCGCTACCCGACACCCTGCCCCAGTGGCAAGGATTGCCGGCTTTCGCCTGGGCGAACCGGCTGGATGCCCGCCGGGCCGAAGAGCGGTTCCGGGCCGACAACCCCACCGGCTATGCCTCTGCGCTGCCCGAGACCCGGGTGCGGTTACCCCTCCTCGCGCCGGATAACCTCTACCGCCTCCCGGCACCGGTACCCAAGGCGGAGCTTGAACTGCTGGAAATCCACCGGAGCGTGGCGGCGGAGGTGGCTGAGCGGGAGGCGCGCCTGCGGCTCGCCTACGCCAGGGCCGACGGCTACCGGGCCACCGTGCTGCCGGTGAAGGCCGCGCTGGTGGACGAGACGCTCAAGCACTACAACGGCATGCTGGTGGGCGTCTACGACCTGATCGAGGCGAAGCGGGAGGAGCTGGAAGCGCGCAAGCAATACCTCGAAGCGGTGCGGGACTTCTGGATCGCCACCCTGGACCTGGAACAGGCGGTGGGCGGCGAGTTGCCGCAGCCCGTCGCTTTCAACTATGCCGAACCGGCCGCGCCCCAGGAAACGCTCAAAACCGGCGCCGCCCACGCCGGCCAACACTGAAATTGGAGTGACACGATGGATCGCAGACGTTTTCTCGCTACGAGCGGCGGCGCCGCGCTGGGCATCGCCCTGCTCAAGCAGGCGGCCGCGGCCGCCAGGACGGCGCCGGAGGCCCGCACCCAGCCGCCGCCCGCCCCCGCCGCCGGGGCGCCGTACCGGCCCGTGGTCACCCTGAACGGGCGCAGCCTCCCCTTTCGCATGAAGGATGGAGTGAAGGAGTTCCACCTCGTCGCCGAGCCGGTGAAGCGGGAGATCGCGCCGGGCATGGTGGCGAACCTGTGGGGCTACAACGGCTCCTCCCCCGGCCCCACCATCGAAGCAGTGGAAGGCGACCGGGTGCGCATCTACGTCACCAACCGGCTGAAGGAGCACACCACCATCCACTGGCACGGCATCTTCCTGCCCAACGGCATGGACGGGGTGGGCGGCCTCAACCAGCCCCAGATCCCGCCGGGCAAGACCTACGTGTACGAGTTCACGCTGAAGCAGAACGGCACCTTCATGTACCACCCCCATGCCGACGAGATGTTGCAGATGGCCATGGGCATGATGGGCATGTTCGTGGTCTACCCGCGCCACCCGGAGGAGCGGCGCGTGGACCGGGACTACTGCTTCATCCTGGCCACGTACAAGTTCGATCCCGGCACCTACACCCCGGATCCCTCCGAGATGCTGGATTTCAACATCTGGACCTTCAACAGCCGCACGTTTCCGGGCATCGATCCCATGGTGGCCCGCACCGGCGAACGGGTGCGGGTGCGCATCGCCAACCTCTCCATGACCAGCCACCCGATCCACATCCACGGGACCCGCTTCTGGGTGACCGGCACCGACGGCGGCTGGATCCCGGAGAGCGCCCGCTGGCCGGAAACCTCCGTGGACGTGCCGGTGGGCGCGATCCGGGTGGTGGAGTTCGTGGCGGAGGCCCCGGGCGACTGGGCGTTCCATTGCCACAAGCCCCACCACACCATGGGTCCCATGGGCCACGGCGTGCCCAACATGCTGGGCGTGGACCAGTCCAGGCCCGCCGAGCGCCTGGCGGATCTCATGCCGGGCAAGCATTACATGCCCATGGGCGAGCACGGCATGGCGGAGATGCAGGACATGGCGGCCATGGCCCACATGATGCCCCTGCCGGAGAACACGCTGCCCATGATGACGGGCGAAGGGCCCTTCGGCCCCATCGAAATGGGCGGCATGTTCACCGTGGTGAAGGTCCGCGACGACCAGAAGCCGGGGGATTACTCGGACCCCGGTTGGTACGAGCACCCCAAAGGCACGGTCGCCTGGGAGCTGGACGAGAAAAGCGCCCGGGAGCTGATGGCCGGTTTCAACCCGCAACAGTGAAAGGAGAGCCCATGAAACGCACGATCGCATCCCTCGTACTGCTCGGCGCCAGCACGGCCGTGACCGCCGCAGGCGTTCATTCCGGCGGCCACGGCGGCGCTTACAGTTTCGGCGAACCGGGCAAGCCCCATGAAGTCACCCGAACGATCGAGATCAAAGCGACGGACGACATGAAGTTCCTGTTCGATCTGCCTGCCATCAAACAGGGCGAGACCATTCGCTTCGTCATCACCAATACGGGCAGGCTTACCCACGAGTTCTCTCTGGGTGACGAGGCGACCCAGCGGGCCCACGCCAAAATGATGGAAAAAATGCCCGGCATGAAGCACGAGGGCGATCCGGCGGCGGTCACCCTCGCCCCTGGCGAAACCAAGGAGATCATCTGGAAGTTCAACAAGCCGATCAACGGCAAGGTGGTCTTCGCCTGCTTCCACGACAACCACCACCGGGCGGGCATGACGGCCAGGGTGGACTTCGAGAAGGCGAAGCAGAACTGACGCCCGGACCGGGCGGAAAAGGTGCAAGAACGCAACACGCGCTCTCGCATCAAGCCCCGGCCAGAAGGGGAACAAAGGCGAAAAGGAGATTTCCATGAAAGCGATCGTCTTCGGCGTCATCCTCGCGGCGCTATACACCGGCGCCGCACCGGAGGCCGCGGCGCAAATGAAAGACCACGGCGGCATGTCCCAGAAGGACCATGGCGGCACGGGCATGCCGATGCAGGGCGCGGAGGCCCACAAGGCCACCGGCCTGGTCAACACGGTCGATGCCGAGCGTGGCATGGTGAACGTAACCCATGGCCCGATCCCCAGTCTCAAGTGGCCCCAGATGACGATGGATTTTGAGGTGGCGGACAAAGCGATGCTGGAAGGGTTGAAACCCGGCATGAAAGTGGAATTCGAGCTGGGAAAGAAAAAGGCCGGCGGCTACGCCATCACGTCGATCCGCCAAGCGAGATAGCGCAGCGGAAGGCACGGCGAGGGATCTATTGAGAGGGCCGAGCGTCCGTCAGGCATTTCGAGGACCCTCGCCAATTGCCGCTCGTCCATCAGAATATTAGAATGAATTGATCTTTCAAAGGAAAGGAGGCGCCGATGTATGGATTCAACCTCACGGTAGACGGCCCCTTCGACGCCGTGGTGGAGCGCGTGGCCGAAGCGCTCAAGAAGGAGGGCTTCGGCGTGCTCACCGACATCGACGTGAAGGCGACGCTCAAGGCCAAGCTCAACATCGACCGCAAGCCCTACCGCATCCTGGGCGCCTGCAATCCGCCGCTCGCCCACCGGGCGCTCGACGCCGATCCCGATATCGGGCTGCTGCTCCCGTGCAATGTTGTCGTGCGCGAAGAAGACGACGGCCGCATCTGGGTCGGCTTCATGGATCCGGAAGCGGTGCTCAAGCTGGTGGACAAGCCCGAAGTGCACACGCTGGGCAAGGAAGTGCGGGCGCGCCTCGAACGGGTGCGGGACGCGCTCAAACGATGAAGGATTCGCCGACGGGTGCGTCTGCCGGGCTCCGATTTGATGTAAATCAACATGCCGGTTGTCGTTATGCGGTATTTTTTCCGTCCATGTCGAGTATCCGACCAGTAAACGCTTTTCGCGCGCCTCTCATCACGTTGTTTTTCTCTTCGTACTCGAAAAGGAGCATTGCCATGAAACGCATCGATGTACGCAGGACACTCGCCGCCGGGACGCTCGCCGGGGTCGCCGCGCTGGGCGCAACCGCGCTGGCTCAAGGACATCAAGAGGGCGGCTACGGCATGGGGCCGGGCATGATGGGACCCGGGATGGGCATGGGTCCGGGCATGATGGGCGGATACGGTCCAGGGCCCCGCGGCGGGTATGGGCCGGGCGGCGGTTACTGCCCCGGTTACGGAATGGGCATGGGTCCCGGCATGATGGGCGGTGGCATGATGGGTGGTTACGGCCCAGGCATGGGGATGGGAATGATGGGCCCCGGGATGATGGGCGGCTATGGGCCCGGCATGGGGATGGGGCCTGGCATGATGGGCTACGGTCCCCTCGGCACATTGAATCTCACCGACGACCAGCGCAAGAAGATCGAGGGGATCCATGAAGAAGTCCGCAGGAAGCAGTGGGATCTGATGGGCAGAATGATGGAAGAGCGGCAGAAGCTGGCCAACCTGCTCTGGGCCGAAAAGCGCGACAACAAGGCCATCCAGGAGCAATACAAGAGGCTCCAGGACCTGCGCCAGCAGCACCTGCAATTGCGCCTCGAAGCCCACGACAAGCTCGAAGGGGTACTCACCAGGGAGCAGAAGGAGCAGCTCAGGCGCTTCGGCCCGTGGTGGGCGCAGGACATCGAGTAGCGCCCTGACCCGAAGGCCGGCGGCCACACCCTCAGTCGGAGCAAAAAAATACCATGAACCGGCCGACCCGAACGTTTCTCATCCACCTTCTCCTGTTGATTCTTTCGCTTCAGGCGTTCGCGGCGGACCAAATGGATGAGATCGATTATCGCCCGAGCGCATCGCTAACGATTGCTTCGATGGTGGAAACGGGCGATCGCGAAGGCGACCAGCCAGCGTCGCCAGCGCCTTCCTGCAAGAATGTCCTATCCCAGCATCAGGTGTGCACCTGGGCTGGCCTTCCGGTAACAGCGCCCGCACGGGGCCCTGTTGCCGCGCCGTTCCGCTTCTCCATCGAAGCCGCCCGGTTTTCCAGCCTCACTCCCGCCCCACCGAAACGCCCGCCGCTAGCCTGACCCCGACCCTCCGGGGCAGGCGCCCGGCCCGCCGCGGATCGCCGCGGCGCGCGCGGCGTTTTCCGCCGTTTCTCTTGCGCCCCCGCTTTGCAAGCGGAGCCGCCTCGCACGGCCCCGGTCCGGCGTGCTATGCCGCCGGCAACGCCGGTAAGGGGAGCGCGTGACCTCGATATCGCTTGGAGCGAATCGCGTGCTAACTCGCTGAGAACATCATGCGAAGTTCCGTTCGTATGCTAGGCGCTTGTGGGAACCACACTCGCCCTTGTTCGCGTATCGGCCGGGCTCAAGATGCCGACATGAAATTGCCGGTTGCGCTCCTCGTCCTCGCCTTTTCCGGCTTGGCCGTCGCTCAAGGAAGCTCCGGAGGAAGCCATTCCTTCGGAGCTCCGGCCCAGCCATCGGAGGCCACCCGGATCGTGCCTGTCAAAGCGACCGACGACATGCGGTTCGTGTTCCCGCGTTCTTTCACAATCCAGCAAGGCGACGTCATCCGCTTCATTGTCGTAAACGCGGGAAGAATCGAGCACGGATTTTCCATCGGCGATGGAGCCTCCCAGCACACCCGCGCCGCGACGATGAAAAAGCGGCCGGACATGGAACACGCCGACGATCCGTCGGCGGTGACCCTCAAGCCGGGCGAGATCAAGGAGATTACCTGGCGTTTCGACAAGCCGGTCGAGGGCGATGTCGTCCTCGCCTGCCACCTGCCGGGCCATTACGAAGCGGGGATGGTGAGTCGCGTTCCTTTCGTCAAGCGATGAGATGGAATTCACCATGATCCACCATGGCTCTCCAGCCGCAAGCCCATCGAAAGACCCGGGTAGCCGCACCTGGCGCGTTCTCATCATCGAAGATCAGCAGGACGTGGCGCAACTGGTCGGCAAACAGCTTGCCGATCAGTTGTCCTGCAAGGTCAAACTGGTCTCGGATGGGGCCGCCGGCCTCGCCTTGGCGGAAACGAGGCAGTTCGACCTCATCATCCTCGACGTGATGCTGCCCGCCATGGACGGCCTGGAGGTCTGCAAACGGCTCCGGGCAAGCGGCAACCGGGTGCCGATACTCATGTTGACCGCCCGCTCATCGGACCTGGACCGGGTCTTGGGGCTGGAGCTGGGAGCGGACGATTATCTCGCCAAGCCCTTCCAGATGGCGGAACTGGTCGCCCGGGTGAAAGCATTGTTCCGGCGCATCGAAGCCTTCTCCAGGCCCGAAGCGGACGGTGCCCCGGAACCCGTGCAGGTCGGGGACCTGGTCATCGATCCGTCCCGCCGCCAGGTATCGGTGGGCGGGACGCCGGTCGAGCTCACGGCCAAGGAGTTCGACCTCCTGCTGTATTTCGCGCGCAACCCCGGGAGGGTGTACACGCGCGCCCAGCTCCTGGACGCCGTCTGGGGATATGGCCACGAGGGATACGAGCATGCAGTCAACTGCATGATAAACCGGCTACGGGCGAAGATCGAGCGCAACCCGGCCTCACCCCGATACCTGATAACCGTACGCGGCGCGGGCTATAAGCTATCCGAACAGGTATGACCCGTCCGCCGCTCGGGCTCCCGACTCTCAAAGCCAAGCTGGTAGCGGTCCTGCTCATCCTGTGCAGCGCGATAAGCGCGCTGTTCCTCGTTGCGGCGCGCCTTTTCCATGATACGTACCATCAGGAGATCACCCAGTTCGTCAACCGGGCGCTGGCCGCCAATTTCCTGACCGAATCCGTCCTGGCGCCGCGAAGTCTCGCCGATCTCGCTCAGTTGCAGGGCGCCCTCGACCACCTGGCGCAGGTCAATCGCGACGTCGAGATCTATGTCCTCGATGAGCGTGGCCGCATCCTCATGTCGTCGCTGCCGCCCGGGCAGATCGCCTTGACCCACGTCTCCCTCGCGCCGATCCGGCAGATGCTTTCGGCCGAGCCCGCGTTCCCGATTCTTGGGGACAATCCCAGGGATCCCGGGCGAAAGAGCGTGTTCTCCGTCGCGCCTTTTGCCCTGCCCTCGGGAGAAACGGCGTTTCTTTACGTGATCCTCGGCGGAGCCGATCGGGACGACGCCACGCGGGCGCTGCGGCGCAGTTACGCCGCCAAGGAATACGTTCTGGTCAGCCTCAGCGGCGTGGTGGTCGCGTTTACTGCGGCCTTTATAAGCATCGGCCTGATCACCCGCCCGCTCCGGCGCCTGATCTCGGCCATGGACGATTTCCGCAACTCGCAGTTCACGAAAACACCGGTGCTGCCGGAAGTCACCAAAGACCCTCCTGGAGATGAGCTCCAGCGCCTGAGCTACACTTTCGCGCAGATGGCGCAGCGCATCGTCGACCAGATGCAGGCGTTGCGCCAGACCGACGCGGCGAGGCGCGAATGGGTCACCCACCTGGCCCACGACTTGAAGACGCCCCTCACTTCGCTGCACGCCCACCTGGAGACCCTCCTCGACGAGACGAAGCTCACCCCTTCCGAGAGACGTCTCTACGTAGAGACCGCGATCCGGCAGACGCAAGGTCTCGCGAAAATGGTCAAGCGTTTACTGGACCTGGCCAAGCTCGAGTCCAACGAGATAATTCCCAACCTGGAACCCTTTCAGCTTTCCGATCTCGTACAAGACGTCATCCAGAAATTCTCCTTGACCTCCAGCGCCCAAGGGTGTTCCCTCGTCATGGAGGCGCCGGATGACGTCCCGCTGGTCATGGCCGACATCGGGCTCATCGAGCGCGTGCTGGAAAACCTGATCGACAACGCCCTGCAGCACACGGGCGCGGGCGGGCGCATCCGGGTATGCCTGATCCCGCGCGGCGCCCGGGTGATCGTGGAAGTCGACGATACCGGCACCGGGATCAGCGCGGAGCAATTGCCCCACATCTTCGACCGGTTCTACCGCGCCGAGAAGGAGCGTCCCGGCGCTTCCGAACACGCCGGGCTCGGGCTCGCCATCGTCAAACGCATCCTCGAGCTCCACGGCGTCGCCATAACCGTGGAAAGCAGCCCGGGGCTGGGCAGCACGTTCCGCTTCGCCCTTCCTGTCGTCGCACCGAACGCCGGCCATTCCAGCAAGACGCCCGCCCTCAGTTCCGGCGACACCGCTCTGCGCAGTCGGCCGCAACGTCATCCGACGTAAGCGCCCCCGGCCCGCCTCCGCGCAGCGACCAGAAAAAATGAGCTTGCTGCGATTATGCGGAGACCTTTCTGGTCGATAGTTAACGTAGGCGCGCAATGCGCGCCTGTTTCCCAGGCTTTCCGATCACGTGTCAACGCAAGGAGAAAAATCATGTCGACCAAACGGTCTCGAAACGCGGCTTCGTTCGCGTATGCCGCGGCGCTCTTGGGCGCCACCCTGGCTACCGCTCCGGTTCTCGCGGCCGACCGCCATCAAGGACGCACCGCCGAGCCGGTTCCGCAGGAACGCTGCATCACGTGGCTCGAACGGGAGATGCAGATCACCGACGGCTATGACGGGTACGCCATGTCCCAAATCCCCCTGTGCCCCGCGGAATCCGGCAAGGGCGCGGCCAAACGGGGTGTCGAGGGACGGGAGGGTTTCCCCCCGGCTGCCTCGCGCGAACAGGAACGCTGCATCACCCGATTCGAGCGGGATATTCAGATCACCGATGGCGTCGACGGCTACGCCCTGTCCAGATTGCCGCTGTGCTGAACGGGCGGCTCCCCATGCCGGGCCGGAGGGTGCGCAGCGCGCTCATCACGGGGCGGTTCTTTGACGCGCCCCGTTGGCCAGGAACGCGAGTGCCGGGGGTGGTAAGACCGTTTATCGCGTTTCCTGGGAGTGAGAAGTTTTTGAGATGTTTTCGCGATATTCCTAAGACCTAAAGCAACGATCATCGCGCGGGTGTTGCTTCGAAAGCCGTGTCGCCGGGGAGGAAGGTCCGATGCGCCCGGCCCGAGGCAACGCGGCCATTAACCCACTCAGAGGAGAAACGAATGATGACCAGCTCGATGAAAAAGAAAGTCCTGGTGTTGGCGGTGGCGGGCGCTTTCGCTGCTCCCGCAGCCGTGCTGGCCCAGGGAAAGGCGGAAGCGGAAAGCACCCCTCACGACGCCCTGCACAAGGGACGCGAGTCGGGCAGCGTCACGATCTACGGCACGTTGAACGTCGATTACGAACTCGTCAAGCGGGAGGGCGCGACCGCGGCCGGGGTGCCGCTCAATAGCCTGGTTCCCGCCGGAACCGGGGTCAACAGCGCCCGCCGGGACCGGGTCTCGTCCAACTCTTCCAATATCGGCTTCCGGGGTACCGAAGACCTGGGCGGCGGGCTGAAAGCCGTCTGGCAAATCGAGTCGGCCATCGCCATGGACGGCGGTACGAGCACATTGGCCGGCCGGGATACCTATGCCGGCTTGACCGGCAACTGGGGTACCCTCCTCTTCGCCGGCAACCACGACAGCCCCTACAAGCGCGCGGTGCAGGGCAAAGATCCCTTCTACGCGACCGGCGTCGCCACCCAGAAGGGCATCCTGGGCAGCCCGGGCTTCAACGTCGCCAGCGTGAACGCGGTGTCCGGAATCACCGTGGGCGGCAATGCCGGTGGGACGATTCAGCAGAACGCCGGATTCGACGCCCGGCTGAACAACATGGTGTTTTACCGGAGCCCGGTGTTCAACGGATTCTCCGGAGAAATCGCCTATGGGGCCCGCGAACAGAAAACCCCGACGCTGAAACCCTCGGTCGTATCTTTGCAGGTCCGCTACGAGCAGGGGCCCTATTTCCTCACCTATGCCTACGAGCGCCGGGACGACGTGTTCGGCCTGAACTCCATCGTCGCCGGGACCGTGCCCACCGCCGGGTCCTCCGAGGACACGGCGAACAAGGTCGGCGCGGGATACAGGTGGGACGGCAGATGGGGCAGCACCGAGTTCCTGGCGGTGTGGGAGAACCTGGACTACGAGACCAGCGTTCCCGCCAGCGGCGTGACCGCGTTCGACCGGGACGCATGGGTGGTGTCGGCGACCCATCGTTTCGCCAACCACCGAGTGAGCGTGTCCTACAGCGATGCCGACGAGGGCTCCTGCACGCTGGCAACCGGAGGGCCCTGCTCCACCAGCGGCCTGGGCGCCAAGCAGTACGCGCTGGGTTACGCCTACAGCTTCTCCAAGCGCACCGACGGCTACCTGCACTGGACCAAGATCAAGAACGACGCCGCTGCTTCCTATAACTTCGGCGTGACCGGCGCGCCTGCCGCCGGTCCCGGCGCCGATCCCCAGGCCATCGCCCTGGGCTTGCGTCACCGGTTCTAAGAGCGGCTGGGTGGCCGCCCATTTTCGTGCTGTCGCGGGCGCGAATGCCGGCTAAGCCCGGCGCGATGGGCAGCCGCCAACTCGGCGATGCGGCCGCGTTCTCCTCTGACGGCCGCATCGCCTTCATTTATCAACCTCGCGCGCTCCCCCACCTTCGATGGAATCTCCCGCTTTTTATCTGGAACAGGAGACAGGCAAATGAAAGCCGCCCTACTGATGGTTTTCGCCGCGGCGCTCGCCTTCGGCGTCAGCGACTGGTCCCATGCCCAAGGCCGCCACGATGAGGGCGTGAGCCCCCATGCGCAGAAGGAGAAAAAAGCGCAAGACGCGGGAAAGAAAGCGCCGAAGCGCTCCGGCGGCCGTCACGACGAGGGGGTAGACCCCCATACGCCCCGCGCAACCCAGGAGGCCGGCAAAGCAAGAGCCCCGGACGCCGAGGGAAAGACCCAGAAATGAGGCCGATCGCCGTACTTCTCACACCGGGAGACTCGCATGCGCAGTAGGTCACGATTGATCCATTTCGGGCTATTGAGCACCCTGGCGGCAATCGGCGCCGGGTCAGGGGCCGCCGTGGCGGCTGACGATACCCAAGCGCTGAAGGCCGAAATCGAAGCCCTCCGGAAGGAGGTCCAGGAACTTCGCGCCCTGGTCAAAAAGGCGCCGCCGACCGAGGAGGTTGCCGCGCTCCGTCAAGAGGTGGCGAAGGCCCGGTCGGAATGGAAGGACGTCGGCTCGACCAAGCACTTCGCCGGATACGCCGACGTGGGCTACACCGACGCGAAGAACGGCAGCGGCCTCTTCGATCTGGCGCGGTTCAACCCCGCGTTCCATTACCAGTACCAGGACCTGGTGCTGCTCGACGCGGAGCTGGAGATCGCGGTGGACGAGGACGGCGGCACCGAGACGGGACTGGAGTTCGCCACGATCAGCCTGCTGGCCCACGACTATGCGGCGGTGTACGCCGGCAAGTTCAACAGCGGCATCGGCCAGTTCCGCCAGAACCTGCACCCGGGGTGGATCAACCGGCTGCCTTCGACGCCGGTGGGCTTCGGCCACGATCAGGCCGCTCCGACGTCCGAGGTGGGCGCCGGCGTGCGCGGAGGTCTTCCGCTGGGACCGATGCGGGCAACCTACGACCTGTGGGTAGGCAACGGGCCGCGGCTCGAGCTGAACGCGGCCGGCGACGAGATCGAAATGATCGAGGCGGAAGGCGCCACCAGCGATCCGGACGGGAAAAAGGTCTTCGGCGGGCGGATCGCGCTGCTGCCCCTTCCCAAGCTGGAGCTGGGCCTCTCTGCTGCCCGCGGCAAGGTCGCCGTGGTCACAGACGGGACCGCCGAGGCCGCCCGGGACTACGACGTCTTGGGCGCCGACGCCGCCTATCAATGGAAGAACCTGGACCTGCGTGGCGAATACGTGCAGCAGAAAGTCGGCGGCCTGGCGGGGAGCGTCGCCCCTGCGGGCGGAAAATGGAAAGCCTGGTATCTCCAGGCGGCGTACCGGCTGGCCCCCACGAAATGGGAAGGCGTCGTGCGCTACGGCGACTACAACACGCCGCACGCCGACCAAGACCAAAAACAATGGGCCTTGGGCGTCAACTACTGGTTCGCGCCCAACCTGGTCGGCAAGATCGCCTACGAGTGGAACAAGGGCTTGACCGGGACTCCCAACGATGACAACCGGTGGCTGCTCCAGGCGGCCTACGGCTTCTGAGGACAATGCGCCATGAGTAACCGAAATCTGTCACGTACGGCAGCCCTGGCGATGGCGGCATCGCTGCTCGCCATCACCCTGGCGACGGGAATCGCCCGCGCGGAAGAACAGAAAACCGATCCCGCGGCCTTCGCCCGGGGCGCGAAAGCATGGGCCGACAACTGCGCCCGTTGCCACAATCTGCGCGACCCGAAAGAGCTGCGCGACGACCAGTGGAAACCGGTAGTCACGCATATGCGCATTCGCGCCGGGCTGACCGGCCAGGAGGCGCGGGACATTCTACTGTTCTTGCAGGGGAGCAATTGAGATGAAGGCATGGGCGGCGGTGGCAATCGGCGCGGTATTCGCGGGTTGCGCAGGCGCGTCCCTCGCCGACAGCCGCGGCAAGGCGGTTTACGAGCAAACGTGCATCGCCTGTCACGGAGCGGATGGAAAGGGCGCCGTTCCCGGGGCACCGGACCTTACCAAGAAAGGGGGGCCGCTGGCGAAGGCGGACGCAGTTCTGCTGGAAAACATGATCAAGGGCTTTCAGACCCCGGGCTCGCCCATGGCGATGCCGCCCAGGGGCGGAAATCCAACGCTCACGGAAGACGACCTCAAGGCGGTCCTCCGGTATATGCGGGCGGCGTTCGGTTCTTGAGGGGCCGCCTTGGCCCGCGCGGCCCGTTTCCTCTCTGATCTGTCCCCTGCCGCTGCTACTTTCCGGCTCGGCGCGCCGATCACTCGACCTCCACCTTTCCTACCATGCCGGCTTCGAAATGGCCGGGTACGAGGCACGCGAAATAGACCGTGCCCGGTTTGTCGAATTGCCAGACGATGCCCCCGACCCTCCCCGCAGGCACGGACGTCATGTTGGGTTCGGCGTGCTTCATAGCGGGGTTCCCGCGCATCATGGTGGCATGCTCCTTCAGCTCCTCCAGGGTGCCGATCACCATCTCATGCTGGAGCTTGCCGGCGTTGCGCACGAAGAAGCGGACCGTCTCGCTCGCTTTCACCTTGATCTGATCGGGCGTGAATCGCATGGTGTCGTCCATCGTGACCTCTATGGTGCGGCCCGCCCTCACCGGATCGCCAGGCTTGCCTGCCATCGACACATGCATGTCCTTGTGCATGCCGGCCATGTCATGGCCGCCGTCGTGATTGCCGGCGGCCTGCTCCATCGCCGGGAGTACGCCGAGGACCAGGATCGAGAATGTCTTTTTCATACGGCTTGCTCCCTTCGGGTTGAGTTGCCTTGAACGGTCGAATCAGAACCAGAAACGCAGTCCCGCGATGAATCGCGCTTCGTTCGGATCTTCGCCGGCGGCACGCGCCAGATCTTCCGTACCCCCGAACCTGCGCGACCATTCCACACCCACGTAAGGGGCAAGCTCGCGGTAAATTTCGTAGCGCAGGCGCAGCGCCGCGCTGGCGACGGACAGCCCACTGCCCAGTCCGCGCGCGGCGTCGCGCTTGCCGTAGAAATCGGCTTCGATCCTCGGCTGCAGGATCAGCCTCTGGGTCAGGAGCAGGTCATACGAGACGTCCAGCCGCAGCGCGCTGCGCCCCTTGTTGCCGACGTAACCGGCGACTTCCACCTCGAACCAGTAGGGCGCCAGCCCCTGGACGGCGAACGCCAGCCAGGTCCGGTCCGGCCCCTCCCCGCCGTCGTAGCGCACGCCGAGCTGCGCGTCCCAGAAGGAGGCGATGGCATGCCCCCACAAGAGCTCGGTACGCGCTTCCTTGAAATTGCCGCCGTCGCGTTCACCTTCGGCCTTCAGTACCGCCCGGTCGTAGGTGCGCCCGTACCAGGCCTGCAGGTCGTACTCCACGGAGGAGTTACCGTCACCGCGCATGTATTCCAGGTTATCCACCAGCAACGACCCGAAGCCGTGCTCATCCGCAAGCTGCAATTTGCGCGGCCCGAAGTCGTAACCGCCCGAATAGGCGTGCGGATCCCGGGCATCGGGCGGGGCCGCACCCCCCTGCATCGATCCGTGGTCCATCCCCGCATCGCGTATCCGGCCGGCCTCCCCGTCCGTGCCCCTGGCTGCGCCGCTGCCGCGGCTCGGGTCCTCCGCAGGCGCGGGCGATGTGGCATGCCCCGCGTGCGGACCCGCCGGCGCTAGCGGGTTCTGCGCCCAGGCTGGGGATAGGCCAGGCGCCATCAGGATGGCGGCGGCAAGCGAAACCACGCTTGAAGCGATTCTTTGCGCCGGTCCCGGCGCAGCCGGAATGAAACGCGGGAAAGCGCCGAACGAACTCACCTGGTTGCGCACCATTGTTATCCTTCTGCTGGATTGGGTTGGGCCGCGCTCAGGCCACAACCACTTCCCGGAACATGCCCGCGTCCATGTGGTATAGCAGGTGGCAATGCCAGGCCCAGCGGCCGAGCGCATCGGCGGTGACCAGGAAGGTGACCCGCTGGGCCGGCTGCACGTTGATGGTGTGCTTGCGCACCTGGAAGCGCTCGTCGGGGCTTTCCAGCTCCTGCCACATGCCGTGGAGGTGCATGGGATGGGTCATCATCGTGTCGTTGACGTGGACGACGCGCAGGCGCTCGCCGTAGCGGAAGTGCACCGGCGTGGACCTGCCGAATTCCAGGCCATCGAACGACCAGGTGAAGCGTTTCATGTTGCCGGTCAGGTGCAGCTCGACCTCCCGCTCCGGACCCCGCACGTCGAGCGGCCCGCCGATCGTGTGCAGGTCGGCGTAGGTCAGTACGCGCCGGCCGTTGTTACGCAGACCGACGCCGGGATCATCCAGGTTGGTCCGGGGGTAATCGACGCGCATGTCCACGCCCGGGCCGTATTCGGTCCGCGCGTGGCGCACGCGCACCGCGCCGGCCCCCATCCCCATACCGCCGGGCACGGCGTGCTGGCCATGATCCATGGCCGGCATGGCGTGGCCGCCGTGATCCATGCCCTGCATCCTTTCCATGCCCGGCATGGCCTGCGCGCCGTGATCCATGCCGTCCATGCCCGACATCCCCGGCATGTTGCCGTGATCCATCGCCCCCATCATGTCGGCCATGGTGAGCGGCTCGGGTTTGTCCAGCGCCGGAACGGGAGCCTCCATGCCGGCCCGCGGGGCGAGCGTGCCGCGGGCGTAGCCGGTGCGGTCCATCGACTGGGCGAAGATCGTGTAAGCGCGGTCGTCCTTGGGCTCGACGATCACGTCGTAGGTCTCGGCGACGCCGATGCGGATCTCGTCCACCGTCACCGGCTCCACGTCCTGGCCGTCAGCCTGGACCACGGTCATCTTGAGATCGGGGATGCGCACATCGAAGAAGGTCTGCGCGGCGCTGTTGATGAAGCGCAGCCGCACCCGCTCGCCGCGCCGGAACAGGCCGGTCCAGTTGCCCGCCGGGGTGATGCCGTTCAGGAGGTAGGTGTAGGTGTAACCGGAGATGTCGGCGAGGTCGGTCGGGCTCATGCGCATCTGGTTCCACATGCGGCGCTTGTCGACGGCCGCACGCATGCCCTCCTTCGCCGCGTCGCGGAAGAAATCCACCACGGTCGGCTGGTTGAAGTTGTAGTAGTCGCTCTGCACCTTGAGCTTCTTGAGCACCCGCATCGGGTCCTCGTCGGTCCAGTCGGCGAGTTGCACCACGTATTCGCGATCGAAGCGGATCGGGTCTTTTCCCGCCGGATCGATGACGATGGCGCCGTACATTCCGGTTTGCTCCTGGAACCCCGAGTGGGAGTGGTACCAGTAGGTGCCCGCCTGCTTCACCCGGAAGCGGTAGACGAACGTCTCGCCGGGCGCGATGCCCCGGAAGCTGATGCCGGGAACGCCGTCCATCTCGAACGGCAGGAGGATGCCGTGCCAGTGGATGGAGGTGTCCTCCGGGAGCCGGTTCGTGACGCGCAGGGTCACGTTGTCACCCTCGCGCCAGCGCAAGACCGGCCCCGGGATCGAGCCGTTGATGGTGGTCGCCATGCGCGGGCGACCGGTGAAGTTGACCGGCGTCTCGGCGATGGTCAGATCGAACTCGGTGCCGAGGAGCATCGGGGGCGTTCCGGTGGCCGTCGCTGCCGCGCCTGCCCACGACGGCCTGAGCCAAGGCGAAAGCCCGAAGAGCACGCCGCCAGCAGCTATGCCCTGGAGGAATCGCCGGCGAGGGAAACGAGGAGCGGGAAACATCAGGAGGGGTTGGGCACTACGCTTCAGAAAATCGATAGGAATGCTCGCCGCTTTAAGTTCTCAATCAACGCCCTCGCAAGCGCCTCGGATTCTTGGCGCTCGACGAGGTCTTCCATAACACTCGCGTCCAACCCGCCGTTGCGCTTCCCGGTTGAGTCCGACTTGTAAAATACTCGCGGAACTTCGCAGTTTCTTCGCAATTCTCTTTCAAGATTTTCGCCCCGCCTTGGCCTTTTCCCTCATGACCCAGGGCTCTTGGTAAAATACCGTTGTTTGATCTACGTCAAAGGGCGCCGCTCGGCTTGGATTAACCTTGAAAGCAAGATCGATTCGATACCTACTCCATGTTGCGGCGATTCAAACGGTTCGTAGTGCTTCTGCTGGCCCTCAGCCTGCCGGTGCAAGGCGTGGCCGCAGCGCTGTCTTTGGCCGGGGGGCATCACGACGCGCCCCCCGCCATCGATACCAGCACCCAGCTCGCGGGGGACGGCGGCTGCCACCACGACCCATCCGCAGGCCACGCCCCCGGCGATCACTTCAAGGCCTGCCACCATCTCGCCGGCGCCTTTCCCATCCCTTCGGCGCCGGTCGTTTGCCCTCTTCCTGATTCGGACGTCTATGGCTCGGCAACGCCCGGGGCCCTCTCGTCGTTCGTTCCCGAGCAGCCTCGCCGCCCTCCCCTCGCCTGAATTCGCGGCCCCGCTTTGCGGGGCGAGCACGACCGTGTTGCGGCAGATCGCTGTACGTCGCAAATACTGGCGTTCCCCGCTCCGTTTTTCGAAACGGGCCACGTGGATTTACCCGAAATTGCAGCAAACCACCCTCTCAACCGAAAGGAAATGCCATGAAACGGCCATTGATCATCGCCATGACCCTCGTCGCCCTCGCCTCCGCCCCGGCCTTCGCCGTGGAGGAGCACCACCCCGACCAGAAACCCGGAGCGGCGGCCCCCGCAGGGGACAAGGCCGGGCCACCGGCCGCCGCCGACAGCGGCAAGATGGTGCAAAAGATGAAAGCCAATACCCAGAGGATGCAGGAACAGCTCGACAAGATCGCGCGCGCCAAGGATCCCCAGGAGCGCCAAATGCTGCTTCAGGAGCACATGCAGACCATGCGGGAGAACATAATGATGGGCCAGTCCTTGATGATGGGCGGCCCGGGCGCCGCTCCCGGCATGGGCATGATGGGCGGCATGGGGCCCGGTGGCATGATGGGGCCCGGGATGATGGGCATGTGCCCCATGATGGGCATGATGGGCGGCGGCATGATGGGAGGCATGGCGGGCGGCATGGGAGGAATGGCCGGCGGCATGGCGCCCGAGGTCATGATGAACCGCATGCAGCAGATGGAAAAACGACTGGACATGATGCAGATGATGATGGAACAGATGCTGAAGCCCCAGGCTCGGCCAGCACAGAAATAGGCCTCTGGACCCAAAGACTCACATATCCCTACGCCGAGGAAGACGCGCTCCGCGACATGGTGCGCCTTAAATGCAGTGCTGCGCCGCTGCCCGGCGGACCCGGCTGAATTTATCCCGGAGGGGCGATAAGGCAACCGCAAGATGCGAAAACAGCAGGAAAAGAATGGTAGCGGCAATAGCCGGCGGCGACGCGCGCTGCCGGCCCGAACCGCAGCCGAAGGCACGTTCCCCGGAAACACAGCCGTGGGCGATACTAGCTGGAAAGTCTACGCACTCGCGTTTGCGACGACCGGCGCGGCCGCATACATCCTGTGTGCGTTCTTTGACGCGCTGTTTCCGCCTTTCGGCCTGCTTGCATGGCTCGCGCCAGCGAGCCCTTGGCCGATCACGGGCGGTCCCTTGGGTTACGCCTTTGGTCTTGCCCTCTCCGCAGCCGCCGGTTTTGTGCTTGGTGCGATCTACGCCGGCGCATGGAGGTTCTGGAGGCGGAGACTGGGGTGAGGCAGTGCGCACCGGTACGGGCCAAATGAACGAAGCCACGCCGGCGACGGCGCATCTGCCGGTGCGCGAGCTGCCGCGCCTGGCGCATATCTTGGGCGTGGCGGCGGCGCAGGGCTTCGGGCGCTACGTGGAGCGGCTGCGCCTCAAGGCGCAGCTCCCGGGCGGCCCGGCCACGCAGGCCGCCGGCGACGCGCGGCGCTTCCGCGCGGCCCTCGAGGAGCTCGGGCCCACGTTCATCAAGTTCGGCCAGGCCTTGAGCGTGCGCCAGGACCTGTTTGCCGAAGAGGTGATCGCGGAGCTGCAGCAGTTGCAGGACCGGGTGCCGCCGTTTCCGGCGGCGCAGGCGCGAGCCATCGTCGAGGAGGAGCTCGGAGCGCCGGTGAGCGAGCTCTTCGCCGCGTTCGACGAGACGCCGCTCGCCGCCGCCTCCATCGCCCAGGTGCATCACGCGCGCCTGCGGGACGGCACGGCGGCGATCGTGAAAGTGCAGCGGCCAGGCATCGAGGAACTCATCCGCGCGGACGTCGAGATCCTGCGCTTCCTCGCGCGGCTGCTCGCGCGGCACGTGCCCGAGGCGCGGCGCTACGACCCGCCGGGGCTCGTCGATGAGTTCGCGGAGCGCATCTCGCTCGAGCTCGATTTCCTGCGCGAGGGGCACAACGCGCAGCGCTTCCGCGCCGACTTCCGCGACGAGCCCGCGGTCTACGTACCGCAGGTGTTCTGGGAGCTCTCGAGCCGGCGCGTGCTCACCATGGAGCACAGCACCGGCCAGCGCATCGGGCCCGAGTATCCCGCGGATGCCGCCGAGCGCCGCCGGCTCGCGCAGACGCTCACGCGCCTCACCCTGGTCCAGATCTACGAGCACGGTTTCTTCCACGGCGACCCGCACCCTGGCAACGTGTTCATCCTGCCGGACGGGCGCCTGTGCTTTCACGACTTCGGCATCGTCGGGCGGCTGTCGCGGCGCGATCAGGAGAACCTGAGGCATCTGTTCCTCGCCGTGGTCGCGCGCGACGCGGAGTGGCTGGCCGACACCTATCTCGACATGGGCGGCGTGCCCGCGGGGATAGACCGCGCCGCGTTCGTCCGCGACCTCGGCGAGTCGCTCGATCGTTACTACGAGGCGTCCGCCCGCGGCGCCTCCTTCGGCGAGGTGCTGCAGCAGTTCATCCGCCTAGGCAGCCGCTACGAGATCCGGCTGCTGCGCGAAACCCTGCTGGTCGCGAAGGTGTTCATGATCCTCGAGTCCGTGGCGCGCACGCTCGATCCGCAGTTCGACATGATCGCCGCGTTCGAGCGCTACGCGCCTGGCCTGCTCCTGCGCGGGCTCGTGCCGGGCATCGAGGCCGGCCGCGACCTCGCCAGGGCGTACCGCGCGTTGAGCGCGCTGCGTCGCGCGGCGGGCGAGCTGCCGGCGGCCCTGTCCGAGGGCCTGCGCGCGGTCAGCCGCGGCGAGGCGCGGCTGCGCCTCCAGCACGACCCGCTCGACAGCCTCGAGCGCCACATCGACCGCGCGAGCAACCGCCTGAGCTTCAGCCTGATCATCGCCGCGGTCGTGGTCGGCTCCTCGCTCGTGATGGCGTTTCACACCGGCCCGCACTACGAAGGCATCCCGCTGCTCGGGCTGATCGGCTACGTCATCGCGGCGCTGCTCGGGGTCGCCTGGGCGGTGGCGATCCTGCGTTCGGGGAAGTTCTGAAACTGCGGCGCGCGGGTGTCGGCCGGCAGTCTCCCGCCACCGCAACTTATTGAGAGATATTGAGAGATTCCTATGGCGATCGACCCTGTCTGCGGCATGACGGTCCAGGAGAAGGAAGCGGCGGGTTCGTTCGCCTATCAGGGCAGGAGCTATTACTTCTGCTCCGCCAAGTGCCTGAACGAGTTCAAGACGAATCCCGAGGCATATGTGCACGCCGAGGCCGAGGTGATTCCCATGAAGATGGCCGTAGGCCAGAGCCACACGGGGCAGGCGCACGTGCACGCCGCGCCCCCGCCGAGGGCGAAAGTCGCCCAGGACCTCGCCAAGGACCCGATCTGCGGCATGGTGGTGGAGAGAGACAAGGCGCTCAAGGTCGAACGCGGCGGGCGCACGTACTACTTCTGCTCGGCCAACTGCGTGCGCACCTTCGAATCGCCCGAACAGGAGCTAAAGGCGATGAAGACGCGGGTGATGATCGCGCTCACCGGCGTGCTCGCGCTCGCTGTCTTACGCGCCGCCGCGTTCATCGCGCTCGCCGCCGGCGCCACCATCGTCACCTGGGCGCCGATCCCGGCGCTTCCCTGGTTCACCTGGGGCATGTGGCTGTTCCTGCTGGTGACCCCGGTGCAGTTCATCGGCGGCTGGGGCTTCTACAAGGGCACTTGGACGGCGATCAAGACGCGCACGATCAACATGGACACGCTGATCGCGCTCGGCACCACGGTCGCCTACGTCTACAGCGTGGCGGTGGTCTTCTTCCCCGAGGTGCTGCCGGTGAAGGTCGAGGAGCGCGACGTGTACTTCGAGGTCTCAGCCGTGATCATCGCCTTCGTTCTGCTCGGCAAGTACATGGAAGAACTGATCAAGAGGCGCTCCTCGGCCGCGGTCCGCAAGCTCCTCGATCTCAAGCCCGCCGTCGCCTGCGTCATCCGCGACGGGCAGGAGATGGAGGTGCCGGCCGAGGGCGTCATGGTCGGCGAGGTCTGCGTCATCCGCCCGGGCCAGAAGGTGCCGACCGATGGCGTCGTGGTGGAAGGCAGCTCGGCGGTGGACGAGTCCATGCTGACCGGCGAGTCCATGCCGGTGGAGAAGAAACCGGGCGATGAGGTGATCGGCGGGACGCTGAACCGCACCGGGCTACTGCACTGCAAGGCGACCCGTGTCGGCGCCGACACCGCCCTCGCCCAGATCATCAAGATGGTCGAGGAAGCGCAGGCCTCGAGCGCCCCGATCCAGCGCATCGCCGACCGGGTGACCGCCTATTTCGTGCCGGCCGTGGTGGTGACGGCATTCGCCGCCTTCGCCGGCTGGTGGATGCTGGGCAATTTCCCGCAGGGACTGCTCGCTTTCATCGCGGTGCTCATCATCGCCTGCCCGTGCGCTCTCGGCATCGCGACACCCGCCGCGCTCATGGTCGGTGTGGGCAGGGGCGCGGAGGCCGGCATCCTGATCCGCGGCGGCGAGGTGCTCGAGCGCGCGCAGAAGCTTACGACCGTGGTGTTCGACAAGACCGGCACGCTCACGCGCGGGGAGCCGAACGTGACCGACATCGTGCCGCTCGCGGAGCTGTCCGAGGCCGAGGTGCTGCGGGTCGCAGCCGCCGTCGAGGTGGGCTCGGAGCACCCGCTCGGCGAGGCGATCGTGCGTGCGGCGAAGCACCGCAATATCGCGCTTCCCCCTATTCGTGATTTCGAAGCGATCCCCGGACACGGGATTCGCGGAAGAGTGCCATCTCCTCCCCATCCCTCCCCCATCAAGGGAAAGGGGGGTTCCATGCTCTCCCCCTGCGTGGGGGAAAGCGGGATGGAGGGTGCGCGCGAAGTGCTGCTCGGCAATCGGCGTCTGTTCCAGCGCGCGGGCATCGACACCACCGCGGCGGAGGCCGAGATGGTGCGCCTGGAGGGCGAGGGCAAGACCGCGATGCTCGTGGGCTGCGACGGCAGGCTCGCCGGCATCATCGCCGTGGCGGACACCCTCAAGCCCGAGGCGAAGGAGGCCATCGCCGCGCTCAAGCAGGAAAAGGTCGAGGTGGTCCTGCTCACCGGCGACAACCGCCGCACCGCCAACGCGATCGGGCGCGAGCTCGGCATCGAGAACGTGATTGCCGAGGTGCTGCCCGGCGACAAGGCGCGCGTGATCCAGGACCTGCAGAAGCAGGGCAAGGTGGTCGCCATGGTGGGGGACGGGGTGAACGACGCCCCGGCGCTCGCGGCCGCCGACATCGGCATCGCCATCGGCTCCGGCTCGGACGTGGCCAAGGAGACCGGCGGCATCATCCTGGTGCGCGACGACGTGCGCGAGGTGGTGACGAGCATCCGGCTCGCGCGCGCGACCATGCGCAAGATCAAGCAGAACCTTTTCTGGGCGTTCATCTATAACACGGTAGGCATACCGGTGGCGGCTCTCGGGTTCCTGAACCCGATCATCGCGGCAGCGGCCATGGCGCTTTCCTCTTTGTCGGTGATCGTCAACTCGGCGTTGCTCAAGAGAGCAAGGCTGGCGAGCGTGTGAAGGCGTTCCGATGGAAAAACGCTCTTCCGCGAACCGCTGGGCCTGGATTTGCCCTCCTCTGGCGCTGGCGCTGGTCTCCATGGTGCTCATGTGGTGGGGCTTTACCCTCTTGACGGCCCTTCTGATCGCGCTGCTCCTGGTGTGCCCGGCGCTCATGCTCTGGGGCCTGATCGTCGCCCGCCGCCTGCCCGATGTTGAGCGGCACGCAGCGCAACGAACGCGGGGGATGACTCTCAACTGGCTCGCCCCTGTCTATGACCCGTACTGCCGGGCGGTCGGTTTGGGCGCCCCATTCCGGGAGGAAACGCTTCGTTACGCCGGGCCCAGACCCGGGGAACGGATCCTTGACGTGGGCTGCGGTACCGGGGTGCTCACCCGCCTTGCGGCGCGGGCGGTCGGTCCGTCGGGGTCCGCCGTGGGAATAGACCCCGCGCCGGCGATGATCGCCGTGGCGCGGGAGAACGCCCAGTCGGAAGGGAGCGCGGCGGAGTTCCGGGTCGCTTCCATCGAGCGACTGCCCTTCCCAGACGCGAGCTTCGACCTGGTTCTGGCGAGCCTCATGCTCCATCACTTGCCGCCAGACGTGAAACGCATGGGGCTGAAAGAGGTTTACCGGGTGCTAAAGCCCGGAGGGCGCCTGGTGATCGTCGATTTCGACCGCCCGGGGGGTCTCTGGTGGTGGCTTGCGGTGTGGCCGTTCCTGTTGCTGCCCATGACCGCAGACAATTTGCGGGGATTGATTCCCCGCTATGCGGAGGAAGCGGGTTTCGAACCGGTGAAGCTCCTGGGGCGCCGGGCGCAGTTGCTGAGCTTTTGGGCGGCGACGAAGCCCGTGTTGCAGGCCGCGGGACATCCCGGCAATTTCCACGCCGCTTTCCCGTGACGATTTCGTTACCAATGCAGCGGAAAATGGGCACCGTCAGGCAGGCGAAAACGCGGATGTGCGCGAAGCGCCCCTGCACACTGTAGCTCAACTTACGGAGGTATCATCATGTCGCAAAGACCGACCCTGAAAAGCCTGATTTCCGCCCTCGGCCTGGTTGCCGCCTTCTCCACCGGCGTCGCGATGGCATCATCCCTCGATGACGAAAGGGTCAAAACGGACGGCAACGCCTACGCGATCGGCGCCCCGGGGCTCGTTGAAAAGGGGCCCATCGCCGGCCTGGGGGCTGCCAAATTCGCCAAGGACCTCGAGCACGAGCTTTCGAAGACCGACGGCAGCGATCACCCGTACGGCGGGTATCCAAAGGCTGCTGGCGGACGAGTCGCAAACCCGCAGCTCGAGCACTTCCGGCGCCAGACGGATGGTGAGTTCCACCCGCTTCCGGTGGCGAACTGACGGCCCCGCCCCTGAAAAAGCCCTTGGCCGCGGCGGAGCGCGGCGGCCAAGGGCCGGACAGACCGATGCCTATTTCGAAGCATTCCGGTCCTGAGTGGAACGACGGCCCTGCCCTGCGGGCACCCCGTACCGCCGGGGCTGATCGAGAGGAACAGGCGATGACCCGCAGCGTGCTGGTCATCGAAGACCATCAGAACATCGCCCGATTGGTGAAGCTTCATCTCGAAGACTTCGGTTGCCGCGTGGAGCTCGCCTACGACGGCCCCACCGGGCTGGCCCGGGGGCGGGCGGGAGACTTCGACCTGATCGTGCTGGATCTGAGCCTTCCCGCCTTGGACGGGCTTGAGGTCTGCCGCCGGCTTCGCGAAGAGCGGATTTATACCCCCATCCTCATGCTCACTGCCCGCTCTGGAGAAGACGACCGCGTTACCGGGCTGGAAGCGGGGGCGGACGACTATCTGGCCAAGCCTTTCAGCATCGCGGAATTCATGGCTCGGGTAAAGGCCATATTCCGGCGCAGCGAAATATACCAGCCGCGCAATGGCCGCGAATCCGTCCCCTTGCGATTCGGCGAGCTCGAAATCGACGAGCTCAAGCGCACCGTCACCGTGGCCGGCCGCGAAATCCCGATGGCCCCCAAGGAATTCGAATTGCTCCTGCTCCTTGCGCGGAATCCAGGCCGCGTCTTCACCCGGGCCCAGATCTTGGATGTCGTGTGGAGTTACGACTACACGGGGTACGACACCACGGTCAAGTCCCACATCAACCGCATACGGGCCAAGATCGAGCGTGACCCCGCCAATCCCCGTTACATCCTGACCGCATGGGGAACGGGGTACAAATTCTCGGATGCCGATCCGGAAAAGGATGATCTTGTTTAATACGCTTTTTCGCAAACTAGCCGCGGTCATCGTCGGGATCAGCCTGATCCTGGCGATGCTCGAGTTGCTGGTGCTGCGGGCCTACCACGAACACTATCACCTGGAGGCGCGCCAGCAGGTCAACGCGGGACTGGCCCAGCGTCTCGTCAGCGAACGGCGTCTTCCGCTATCTGGCGACCGAAGCGTGGTCGAAAGCGCGCTGCGCTCGCTTACCTCGGTCAATCCATCTATCGACGTCTACCTTGTCGCCGGCGACGGAACGATCCTGGCGGGTTCAACCCCTGGGGACGCCCTGATGGCCGCGACCATCGACATCGATCCGCTCAACGCGTTCGTCGCGGGAACCGCCCGCTTTCCGATCCTGGCTGACGATCCGCGGGACCCTGCCCATCCGAAGATCTTTTCCGCTGCCCGGATCCCGGGCCTGGAGAACGGGTCCGTCTTTCTGTACGTGCTGCTGCGGGGCGAAGAGCAGGATGCCGCAGCCGCCGGCGTCAAAAGGTCCCATGCCTACCGGGAATGGGCCCTCTATCTCGTTGCAGGAACGCTCCTGGCGGCGGCCGCGGGATTGATCCTGATACGGATATTGACGGCCCCTTTGCGCCGCCTCGTCGCCGCGATGAACCAGCTCCACGCGCAACTCGCGACCCCCGAGGGACCCGAATGCGCCCCAAAATCCCTTCCCAGGAGCCGCGACGAGGTCGGAGATCTCTCCAAGATTTTCGCCCAGATGGCCGAACGAATCCGCTCCCAGATGACTCGCCTGAAGGAGACCGACGTCGTAAGGCGGGAAATCCTGACCCATATCGCCCATGACCTGCGCACCCCGCTGGCGTCACTGCGGGGCTACCTGGAGACCCTGTCCGCCAAGCCCCATCTTCCCGAAGCCGACAGGCAGCGTTACATCGGGATCGCGGCGCAGGAGGCCGGTCATTTGAGCTACCTCGTGGATCGCCTGTTTGAGCTGGCCCGGCTCGAATCGCCGGATGCCCGAATCGTCCGCGAGCCGTTCGACCTCTCCGAGCTGATCGGCGAGGCGCTCCACAAGGTCGGCGGCACCGCAGCGAAGCGGGGTGTGCGCCTCGAAGCTGCGCCATCGGCGAGCGAAATCGACGTCGTGGGCGATCCCCGGCTTATTGAGCGAGTCCTGGTCAACCTGTTGCAAAACGCGATTAGGCACACTCCCAGCGGGGGAAGCGTCGCCGTACACGCGTCGAACGAGGGATCCGCCATCCGCATCGAAGTGGCGGATACCGGTTGTGGAATCGCACCGGAGGATCTTCCCCGCATATTCGACAAGTTTTATGTCGGCCGGCGTACCCCAGGTGAATCCCGGGACGGAAGCGGGCTGGGACTCGCGATCGTAAAGCGGATACTCGACCTCCATGGTCAAAGCATCGAGGTCGAAAGCCGTGTTGGACAAGGCAGCGTGTTCCGCTTTCGCCTCCCCAAGCTTGCGATAGCCGGGCAGACCGATGGATCAACTCACGGGATCGTGAAGCAAGCTCGCCCGGAGGATCCGCGCCCGTTTCCGATCGAGAAAGCGAACCTCGATTCATCGTAAAAGACGATGCCCGAAAAGACCCGCCTTGCTGCGGAGCTCGCCTGCGCAGCAAGGTTTCCGTGAAAGGACGGAAGGTCAAACGTCAGGCACGGATACGCTGCATGGAATGAAATCTGAATCAACGACTCGCAGGAGAAGCCATGATGTGGGGTGGATACGACGGATACGGATGGGGCTGGGGCATGGGGTTCGGCATGATCAGCATGGTGCTTTTCTGGGTGCTGGTCATCCTCGGCATCGTGATCCTGGTGAAGTGGATCGCGGCGGGTTCTTCAAGCGGCGGCGGCAGCGCGCCGCGGGAGAAAACCGCGCTCGATATCCTCAAGGAGCGCTACGCCCGCGGGGAAATCGACCGCGAGGAGTTCGAGCAGAAGAAGCGCGACCTCGCGGGTTGAACCGCATCCCGGAAGCTGGCGAGCGGGGCGTCGAATGCCCGGTGCGCCCGCTCCGCCATCAAGGAAAACCACGGATCCAGGGACGAAGCCATGCCAGTCAGAACAAGGAGGACCGTCATGAAACCCGCAACTTTTCCAGTGAGGGTGCTGGCCGCGGTCGCCGCGTTCACCCTCTCCACCTATGCCGGCGCCGCGCACAATCCGCAACACGCAACGGCCGATGGTCTCGAGATCTACTACGGGGTTCTCCCCGCGGCGATGGTGCGCGGGCACGAGAAAGAACACAGCGGGAAACCGCAAGCGTCCAGGGACTTCCACGTCGTGGTGACTCTCTTCGACAAAGCCACTGGCCGCCGCATCACCGAAGCAAAAGTCGCGGCCCGGATCGCCGAGGTCGGCCTTGCCGGGGAAGAGAAGTCCCTCGAGCTGATGAAAGTCAACGAGGCGATGAGCTTCGGAAATTATTTCAGGATGTCCGGTCCTGGACCTCACCGGATCGAGTTGTCCATCCGGCTCCCTGGCGCCCATCGACCGATTCAGGCTCGATTCGAATACCGGCAACCATGAAAGGCACGTTGCGTCGTTTCAAAATCCCCTGCCGGGACGCCCACCTGGCGCGTCCCGGCGGGTCCACGCGGCCGGCGCCCCTCGCACCCGCGGAACGTGGTCTCGATCAAGGAACGCGAAACAAGAGAGAAAGCTTAGATGAATCTGAGAAGTTTCATGGGTAACCTTTTTACTGCTCCCCACCATTACCGGGCTTCCTATAAATAACCGCCTGAAGGCATGTCTATGGCTTCCGAACACCCCTCCAGCCCGCAGCCAACGGGGAAGTCCCGCGTGAACTGGGTCCTGCTCGGCTTCATCGCCGTGGCGGCCTTTTTCCTGTTCACCGAGCATCGAGCTCACCTGCTGGGCGTGCTTCCTTTTCTGATCCTGCTCGCTTGCCCGCTGCTCCATCTCTTCATGCACAGAGGACACGGCGGGCACGGTTCCCACAGGCATGACACGCCGTCGCGCCGCGGTCCGAATTCTGGAGACACAACATGACCGAACCGGCTTCAGCGCCCGCCTACGGCCTGTGGGCGCTGGTGATCATCAATTCCCTGGTGTTCATCATTTTCGCCTTCAGTTTCTTCAAGCCGCGCACGGGCCGCGACTGGCGCTCGTTCGGCGCGTATTCGGCGTTCATCGTGGCGCTGTTCACCGAGATGTACGGCTTTCCGCTCACGATCTACTTCCTCTCGGGCTGGCTGCAGAGCCGCTATCCCGGCGTCGACTGGTTCTCGCACGATGCCGGGCATCTGCTCGAAGTGCTGTTCGGCTGGAAGGCCAACCCCCACTTCGGCCCGTTCCACATTCTCAGCAATCTCCTCATCTTCGCCGGCTTCATCCTGCTGGCGAGGGCCTGGAAGGTGCTGTATGAGGCCCAACAGGCAGGCAACCTGGCCACCACCGGGCCCTATGCCTACGTGCGCCATCCCCAGTACGTCGCCTTCGTGCTGATCATGTTCGGTTTCCTTTTGCAGTGGCCGACGATCCTGACGCTTGTCATGTTCCCGGTGCTGGTATGGATGTACGTGCGCCTCGCCCGTCACGAGGAACGGGAAGTGCTGGCGGAATTCGGCGACGCTTATGCCCGCTACCGCGACAGCACGCCCGCCTTCATCCCGAAGCTCGGCAGTTTGTTGAAGGCCGGAAGCAAAAGCCCATGAGCAGCGCTGGCTTCGCCGTTTCGAAAACGTCACTTTTCATGGAGAACAGAAAATGCCGAACAGAGAAGTCGTGCTTTGCGCCCCGGTCCGTACCGCCATCGGCACCTACGGGGGCTCATTGAAATCGGTCCCCGTGGCCGAGCTCGGGGCGGTGGCGATCCGCGAGAGCCTCGCCCGCGCCGGCCTTGCCCCGGAAGCGGTGGAAACGGTGGTATTGGGTCAGGTGATCCAGGCCGGCGCCAAGATGAACCCGGCGCGCCAGGCGGCGGTTAGCGCCGGGCTCCCCGTCGGCGTCCCGGCGATGACCGTCAACCGCGTGTGCGGCTCCGGCGCCCAAGCCATCGCCTCGGCGGCCGCCGAAATCATGGCCGGCGCCGCGCGCTGCGCCATCGCCGGCGGCATGGAGAACATGGATCAGGCGCCTTACCTGATAAGCAATGGCCGCTGGGGCTATCGCATGGGGGACGCCACGATTCACGACAGCATGCTGTACGACGGCCTGAACGACGCCTTTTCTTCCCAGCACTCCGGCTGGCACACCGAGGACCTGGCGGCGAAGTCCGGCATCGGCCGCGAGGCCCAGGACCGCTGGGCGCTGCGCTCCCAGAGCCGCTTCGCTGCCGCCCAGGCCGCGGGCAAGTTCAAGGACGAGATCGTTCCCGTGGAGGTGCCCGGCCGGAAAGGCCCAGAGGTGTTCGCAACCGACGAGCACAACCGCCCGGACACGACGCTGGAGTCCCTTTCCAAGCTCAAGCCCGCGTTCCGCAAGAACGGCACCATCACCGCCGGCAACGCCCCGGGCCTGAACAGTGGCGCGGCGGCTATGATCGTGGCGGAGCGAGGGTTCGCCGAGGAGAAGGGCATCGCGCCCGTAGCCCGGCTCGTGTCCTACGGCGTCGGTGCCGTGGAGCCGGGCATGTTCGGTCTGGGCCCCGTGCCCGCGATGCGCCGGGCGCTGGCCCAGGCCGGCTGGAAACTGGGCGACATCGAACGCATCGAAATCAACGAGGCCTTCGCCGCCATCGCCATCGCGCTGGTGCGGGAACTCGGTCTGGCCGAAGACATCGTCAACGTGGAAGGCGGCGCCATCGCCCATGGGCACCCGATCGGCGCGACCGGCGCAATCCTGACCACGCGGCTCCTGCACTCGATGCGGCGCGACGGGCTCAAGCGCGGCGTGGTGACGCTGTGCATCGGCGGCGGCCAGGGCATCGCGCTGGCGATCGAAATGCTCGCTTGAAGCGGGGCGTGGATCGCCATGTCAAAGACCTCGGCGGCGCGCGGATACCACGACTGCCCCTTGAGCGAGAAGCTGCTCTACAGCGCGTTCCTGGTCGTGGCGGGCATCGGCTACCTGCTGGCCATGACCTATCTCTACCTCAGCCATGCGGGCCACGATGGAAAGCCCGGCCTGTCGATCGAAGACATCGTGTTCAACTATTACGGTAACCGCAGCGGCACCCGGCTCGAAGCGGCGATCCGCGGACCGATGGCCGGGTATATGCGGCCCGAGGAGCGGCACCATGTCGTCGCCTGGCTCAAGTCCGGCGCCACAGAGAAGGGCTTCAAAGAGAACGTGTGGCCCATCCTGCAGAAGAACTGCATCGCCTGCCACAGCCCCCGATCCGGACTAAAGGTCCCCGACCTGTCCAGCTTCGACGGGGTGCGGCAGGTGGCGGCGGTGGATACGGGCGAGTCGCTGGGGACGCTGGTGAAGCTTTCGCACATCCACCTGTTCGGCATCAGCCTGCTCCTTCTCGGCGTGGGAATGATATTCCGTCGGGCGTCGCTTCCGGATTGGCTCCGCGGGACGCTCATGCTGCTGCCGTTTGCCGCCATGCTCGCCGATATCGGCTCCTGGTTCCTGGCCAAGTGGGACCCGGTCTACGCCTACACGGTCGTGATCGGCGGCGCGCTGCTTGGGCTCGCTCTGGCCGCCCAGATTTTGATTTCCCTCTTTCAGATCTGGTTCCTCGGGTCCCCGCCCGAGCGCGAGGAACGCGCGGAAGCGTCCGGAAGATTTCTGGGCAACGAAAGGAAAGCGGTATGAAGACCAGCGTCATCGAAGTTGGCGACCTGCTCTCGGCGCTGAGCGCCCGCGGCGTGGAGAAGCAACTGAGGCGCCTGCCCGGCGTGATCCGGGCCGAGGTGAATTGCGTCTCGGGTAGCGCCACCGTGGCATACGACGAGACGGTAACCAGCCTCAAGGCCATCAAGGCCAAGGTGCGCGAGTGCGGCTACCACTGCGCCGGGGAGATGGTGCCCAAGCACGTGTGCAAGCCTGAAGACCCGCCGTCGCCGGCTGCGCTGGCGCCGCCGGCGTTGGGCCCTGGGCATGGCGCCCACGCCGGGCATGCACGCCACGTCGAGCCTGCTGCACCGCCCAAGCCGGTGGCCGAGCACGCCGAGCACGCCGTGGAAGCCATGGCGCATGAGATGGGCCACGGCGAAGGCCACGACATGCAGGCCATGGCGCGCGACATGCGCAACCGCTTCTGGGTGGCGTTCGCCTTCACCCTGCTGATCCTTCCGTATTCCCCCATGGGTTTGGACATCGAGCCGCTCAAGCCGCCGTTCGGGCTCGCTCTGGACCAGTGGCTGTTCATCCCCGCCAGCGCCGCCGTGCTGTGGCCGAGCTGGCCGTTCTTCGTCGCCGCTTGGCGCGCCCTCAGGAACGGCGTACTCAACATGGCGGTGCTGGTCGTTCTTTCCGTGGGCACCGGATACGTGTTCAGCGTCGGCTCGACGTTCTTTTTCGAGGGCGTGCAGTTCTACGAGGCGGTGGCGGTACTGCTGGTTTTCATCCTGCTCGGTCATTGGCTGGAGATGCGTGCGCGGGCGGGGGCGAACGATGCGATCCGGGCGCTGATGGATCTCGCGCCGCCGATGGCAAACGTCGTCCGGGAGGGGCGCGAGGTGCAGATCCCGACGGCCGAGGTGGTCGTGGGCGACATCGTCGTCGTGCGACCGGGCGATAAAATCCCGGTGGACGGCGAGGTGATCGAGGGCGAGTCCCTGGTGGACGAATCGATGCTCACCGGCGAATCGATGCCGGTGAAGAAGAGCGTCGGCAGCCAGGTCGCCGGCGCGACCATCAACAAGAGCGGCAGCTTCCGTTACCGCGCCACCAGGGTCGGCGCCGAGACGGCGCTCGCGCAGATCGTCAAGCTGGTGCAGGAAGCGCAGAACTCCAAGGCGCCGGCCCAGCTCCTCGCCGACAAGGCGTCCCAATGGCTGGTGCTGATCGCGGTCGTGATCGGGCTCCTCACCTTCGTCGCCTGGTACTGGTGGATCGGACAGTCCCTGCTCTTCGCGCTCACGCTCACCATCACCGTATTCGTCATCGCGTGTCCGGATGCGCTGGGTCTGGCGACGCCGATGGCGGTGATGATCGGCACCGGGCGTGGCGCGCGCCACGGCATCCTGATCAAGAACGCTTCGGCCCTGGAGAACGCGACCAAGCTCGACGTCGTCATCTTCGACAAGACGGGCACGCTCACCCAAGGCAAGCCCGAGGTGGTCGATGTCGCTGCGGCCGCGGGGCGCACCCCGGACGAAGTGCTCTCGCTCGCCGCGGCCGTGGAAAAGCACTCCGAGCACCCGCTTGCGCACGCGATCCTGGAGCGCGCGGGGAAGAACGACTTGGCGCTGAGCGCCGGGCGATTCACGAACGTGGACGGCATGGGCGCCAAGGCGGTGGTGGACGGCGATCCGGTGCTGATCGGTAACCGGCGGCTGATGGACGCCGAGCGCGTGGACATGGCGGGCATGGAAGCAAAGGCTTCCGAGATGCAGGGCGCCGGACGGACCGTGGTCCACGTCGCACGGGCTGGCAAGCTGTGGGGGCTCATTGCCATCGCCGACGCGCCTCGTCCCACCGCAGCGGCGACCGTCCGGGATCTGCGCGCCCGGGGCGTGAAGGTCGCCATGCTGACCGGAGACAATCAGGCCACCGCGGAGCGTATTGCCAAGGAGCTCGGCATCGACATCGTGCTGGCCGAGGTGCTGCCAGGCCAGAAGGCGGACGAGGTGAAGAAGCTCCAGGCCCAGGGCAACCGGGTGGGGATGGTCGGCGACGGGATCAACGACGCCCCCGCCCTCACCCAGGCCGACGTGGGCTTCGCCATCGGCGCCGGCACCGACGTGGCAATGGAAAGCGCCGACGTGGTGTTGATGAGGAGCGACCCGTACGACGTGGTCGCGGCGATCGAGCTTTCCCGCCACACCTTGCGCAAGATGCACCAGAACCTGTGGTGGGCGGTAGGCTATAACGTGGTGGCGTTCCCGATCGCCGCCGGCGTCTTTTATCCCCTCACCATCAGCCCGGAGATCGCCGCCCTCGCCATGTCCGGCAGCTCGCTGATCGTGGCGGTGAACGCGCTCATGCTGAAGCGGGCGAAACTGGCCGGTTTCGGCGAGCCGTCGGCCCCGGCGATTCCCGTGACCGCGGCCGCGCATTCGCATCGTTGAGCGGCGGAACCCGGGTTATGCAATGCCCAGCGATCCCCGACACACAACCCAAGGAGATGGCAATGGCAACCACCGTCAAGAAAACAGCGGTTAAATCCGCTTCCCAGCCGGTGCCGGCGACGCCTCCCGCCCCAGGTGAGACTCCGGTGGCGGCCCAGACCCCCTCCACGCCCCTCTCGCCCCCGAATCTGCTGGAAGAGGCCTGGCGCTACCAGGTGGACCTGTGGCAGCGCAGCCTGCTGTTCCTGGACACGCTGCGCGAACGGGCGAACGACATGCTGGCCCACGAGCAGGCGGGCCTGCCGCCCGTGCTCGACTTCGACTACGAGACGATCCTGGACGCCCGGCGCTTCGAGCAGCCGGCAAATTACGCCCTCCTGCGCATTACCGGCGCCGGTACCGACCGGCTGGAAGAGTGCGTGGACGAGGCGAAGCGCCCGGTCATCATCATTGACCCGCGCGCCGGTCACGGTCCCGGTATCGGCGGCTTCAAGCGCGATTCAGAGGTGGGCATGGCGCTGCACGAAGGCCACCCGGTCTACTTCGTGATCTTCTTTCCCGAGCCGTGCCCGGGACAGACGCTCGCCGACGTGCTCCACGCCCTGCGCCGTTTCGTGGAAGAAGTGAGCCGCCGTCACGGCGGAAAAGCGCCGGCCCTCTACGGCAATTGCCAGGCGGGCTGGGCAGTGACGCTGCTCTCCGCCGATTGCGAAGGGCTGGTGGGGCCGGCGGTGCTCAACGGCTCTCCCCTTTCCTACTGGGCGGGGGAGTCCGACGTCAACCCCATGCGGCTTGCCGGCGGCTTTGTCGGCGGCGCCTGGCTGGCCCACTTTCTCGCCGACCTGGGCGACGGCCGCTTCGACGGCGCCTGGCTGGTGCAGAACTTCGAGAACCTGAAGCCCGCCAATGCCTTGTGGGACAAGTACTACCACCTGTTCGCCAACGTGGACGAGGAGCGGGAGCGCTTCCTCGACTTCGAGCGCTGGTGGAACGGGTTCTATTTCCTGAGCCGCGAGGAGATCGTGGCCATCGTGGAGAACCTCTTCATCGGCAACCAGCTCGAGCAGGGCACCATGCGCATCTGCGAGGGCTGCATTGCGGACTTGAAGCGCATCCGCAACCCCCTCGTGATCTTCGCCTCCCATGGGGACAACATCACGCCGCCCCATCAGGCGCTCAACTGGATCCCGACGGTCTATCCCACCACCGAGGCCCTCAAGGCGGCCGGGCAGCGCATCGTCTATCTCATCAACCCCCACGTGGGGCACCTCGGGATTTTCGTTTCGGCGAGCGTGGCCCGGCTGGAGCACCGGGCGATCCTGGAGAGCCTGGACGAGCTGGAAGCGCTCCCGCCGGGTCTCTACGAGATGAAGATCCTGAATCCCACCGGAGACCCCGACTGCCACAAGCCCCAGTACTCCGTGCGTTTCGAGGCGCGGGATATCGAGGATATCCGCTTCGACTACCCGCGCAGGGCATTCGAACGGGTGCGGGAGGTCTCCGAATTGAACGAGCGTCTGTACAGCGCCTTCCTCAGCCCCTGGGTCCAGGCGGCGGCGAACCCGCTGAGCGCCTTGTGGCTCAAGTGGATGCACCCCATGCGCACGAGCCGCTATCTCTTCTCGGAGAAGTTCAGTCCGTGGATGGCGGGCGTAGCTGCGCTGGAGCCGCTGGTGCGGCAGCAGCGCCAACCTCCGGGTGAGAACAACCCGTATGGGATGATAGAACGCGCGGCGAGCGCCCAGATATCGGCCACGCTGGACCTGTACCGTGCGATCAGAGACCAGGCCGTGGAACTCGCTTTCGGCAGGATCTACGGGTGAACCGGCAGCGTTTCGAGGCCTCGCCCGACCAGTACGCCGCCAAAGCCCCCGGCGAACGGCCCGTCGGAGGATCCAGCCATCATGGTCGCCGGCGTTCTGGCTGCTGAGGCTCGGTTCGACAGCTTGAGCGCCCGTTCGACACCTGCATCCGGCATGGAGTAAAACGATGCACCCGGGAAGTCTCAAGGGGAAAAAGGGCTCGTCGTGGGCATCGCCAATGAACGGAGCATCGCCTGGGGCTGCGCCAAAGCCTTTCGCGCTGGCGGGCGCTGGACGCCCCGGGACGCTCATCGTGCTCATGGCGACGGCATTTGCGGTAAGCATGGGCTACGGCGTCGCCATCCCCTTGCTGCCGGAGATCATCGAGCGCTTTTCGGACGGCAGTCGGGGTCTTCCGGCCGCCTGGTACGCGGGATTGCTGCCGGGGGCCTACACGGCCGCCCTCTTCGCCTTTGCCCCCGCGCTCGGAGCGCTTTCCGACCGCCTCGGGCGGAGGCCCATGATGCTAGGCGGTATGGCGGCGTATGCGCCAGCGCTCGCGCTGTTCGCCGCCGCCCCAACCCTGGCGGCTGCAATCGCGGCCCAGGTGCTGGCGGGAGTTGCCGCCGCCGCGGTCCTGCCCGCCGCGCTCACCGCCACCGGTGAAAGCGGCGAGCGTGATCAGGCTTTCCTGCGCCTGGCCTGGGTGAGCGCTGCTTCGCTGCTGGGATTCCTTGCCGGACCGGCGCTCGGAGGCTGGCTCGGAGACAGGCAGGAGAGTGGAATCGGGTTGCCTTTCCTGGTTGCGGCGGGCATCACCGCCCTCGCCGCGACGGGAGCGGCTGTCCTCGTCCCCGAGACAGCCCGTTGCCGCCAGCCGGACCCGGGAAAGAGACTCGGGCAGCCGCGTCGCAGCCACATCAAGCTCGCGATGGCGCTGGCGGTGACGGTCCTCGTGACTTACGGCCTGGGCTCCTTCGAAGTCGGCTTCTCCCTGTTCGGGGAAGCGCGTCTTGGCCTTGACCCTTCTCGGCTGGGACACCTGTTCGCGCTCTGCATGGCCGTCATGATTCCGGTCCAACTCGCGATCTTTCCCCGCCTCCTGCGAACCTTCCGCCCGACCCGGGTGAGCGCCGGAGCACTGGCGGCCTTGGGGATTGGCCTCGCCATGCTGCCCGTCGGGGAAAACGTCATGCTGGCGGCCGCAGCGATCGTCTTAATCGCCGCCGGGGCGGGTGTGCTCCTGCCGGCGCTGAGTTATTGGGTGTCGCTCGACGCCGCCCACGCCCCAGGAGCGGCGCTTGGAAAACAGGTGGCGGCGTTCAGTCTGGGACAAGCCCTGGGATCCGTGGCTGCGGGGGTGCTGTTCGAGGTCATGCCCTCGGCGCCATTCTGGGTCGCGGCGGCGCTGGCCTTGGTCGGGGCGCTGGCAGTTGCGAGCCCGGGCCGACGGACGGCGCTCGGGCTCTCGAAGCCGCCCCCACTCCCGTAGAGCAACGCGATGATGCACGACTTTTCCCCCGCTCCAGGCGGCCAGCACCGAGGCTGGTGCGCCGCGGCAGCCTCGATCATGATTTCGACTTGACGTAGATCAAACCGCCACCCGGTCGATGCTGCTACGTTGGCTACGATGTTCATTTATGACTTGAGAAATTCCATGATTCCCGCCCACCGGCTCGGCGCCGCGGCGGTGCCCGATGGCTTTTGGCAGAGGCCCGTTTGGAACGGTTGTATTCACCCTTGAGCCGTCGATCGTCTATACTGCCGCCGCCATGACCCGCCGCCTGAGGATCTGGATCGCCTCGCTGCTCATACTCTGGCTCCCGCTCGCCGGGACGCTGGCGAGCGCGGCTCCTGATGGCTTTCATGCCCATGCGGCGGCTTCTCCCGATTACGGCAGCCTTGACTCGAATCACCTGGACGGTTGCGACCGGGAGTCAGCTCCCGCCTCGCTCTTGTGCAATTGCCTGCTATGCCATTCCGGCGGCTTCTTGCACTCTGACGTTTTGACCTTAGGCGCGGTGCCGCTCACCGAGCACCGAGCGGACCACACCATGCCGCGGCCCCGCGGATTCATACCCTCCCCACCCAAGCGACCACCCCTCGCGTGACGGCGAGCCTGTCCGGCTGAGGTCAAGCAGCACCGCTTGGCCCGACCTTCGGACAGGCCCGCTCCAAGAGATCTTAGCCCTCGCGGCCTGCGAGCGATCGCTGCAGGCTGCACGTATTCCGGACCGAAGGAGATCGTCGGGGAGAAACGAAATGAAGCACAAGTGGATGGCGGTGGTGCTGCTGGCGGCGACGGCGCTGCCTGTGGCTTCCCGCGCGCAGCAAGCCGCCGACGGCCTTTTCGATCACCTGAGAAGCGCGACACCCGGGCAGCTCGCCCGCGCGGACGGCCGTGAACAGGCCCCACAGAAGCCAGTCCTCATCGCTCAACTCGTCGCGGAAGCGCTCGAAAACAACCCCGAGATCCAGGCGGCGCGGCGGGAGTGGGAGGCGGCGCAGCAACGGGTTCTTCCCGCGGGGGCGCTCGACGATCCGATGCTGGAGGCGGGAATCGTCAATCTTCCGGCGGAATCGCTGAGTTTCCGGCGCGAAGACATGACCATGAAAATGATCGGTCTCGCCCAGAGGCTCCCCTACCCCGGCAAGCGCCGCTTGCGCCAGGACCTGGCCGCCAAGGACGCGGAGTCGATCGGCCACGGCTACCAGGAGACTGTCAACCGGGTCATCCGGGACGTCAAGCTGGCCTACTTCGATCTGGCCCTGGTCGTGGAATCCGCCCGGCTGGTGGAAAGGAACAAGCGGATCCTGGAGCAATTCCTGCAGATCGCCGAGGCCCGGTACGCGGTGGGACAGGGCAGCCAGGCCGACGTGCTCAAGGCCCAAACCCAGCTTTCGAGAATGAACGACGAGCTGATCCGCCTGGCCCGCGAACGGGAGACGATCGAAGCCGAGCTCGGCCGGGCCCTGGGCCGCAAACCGGGTTCTCTGGCCCTGCTGCCGGAGATGCCCCCCCTCCAGGAGACGGCATTGCAACCGGAAGCGTTGCGGGAGATGGCAATAAAGGGCCGCCCCCAGCTTCTCGCCCTGCAAAGCCTCATCGCCCGCAGCGAAAAGGCGCTCGATCTCGCCCGCCAGGAGTATTACCCGGATTTCGACGTGCGGCTCTCCTACGGCCAGCGTGACCGGATGCCGGACGGGGCTCCCCGCGAGGACATGGTGAGCCTCACTGTCGCCATCAACCTGCCGGTGTGGCGCGAAACCAAGCGGGCCCCGCGCGTCGCCGAGGCCGTAGCCATGCGGGAACAGGCATCGGAAATGTACGAGGCACAGCTTAACGAGCTCACCGCCAGGCTGCGCCAGCAGGTGGCCGCTGCAGAGCAAAACCTTCGCTCGGCCCGGCTTTACGAGACCGGGATCCTGCCCCAGGCCCGGCTCGCCGTGGAGGCCGCCCTCGCCGCGTACAGAGTCAACCGGGTGGATTTTTTCACCCTGCTGGACAACCAGATGACGGTCTTCAACTTCGAGATCGCCCATGCCACGGCCCTCGTCGGCTATCGCAAGGCGCTGGCGGAGGTCGATTTCCTGACCGGCAAACAGGCGTTCTAGAGCACTTGATCCCGACTGGAGATGAATCGTGAAACCGATCGCAATCGCGACGACAATGCTGGCCCTGGCGGCCACCGCCCTGGGAACCGGTTATTGGTGGGGAGCGAACAGGCAGGCGGCGCCTGCGGTTCAGGGCGCGTCCCAGCATTCCCCAGCCCAGCCGGAGCGGAGGATCCTCTACTACCGCAACCCCATGGGCCTTCCGGACATCTCGCCGGTGCCGAAAAAGGACCCCATGGGAATGGACTACATCCCGGTCTACGAAGGCGAAGAACCCGAGGGGGGCGAGGCGCTGGTCAAGATCAGCCTGGACAGGGTGCAGAAGCTGGGGGTCAAAACCGAAGCCGCGGCAGCGCGCGAGCTCCAGCGGACGGTGCGGGCAGTGGGGGCGCTGGAAGCGAACGAGCGCCAGCTCTACACCGTCACCCCCAAGTTCGAGGGCTGGATACAGAAGCTCCACGTGAACGCCACCGGGGAACCGGTCCGGCGCGGCCAGCCCCTGATGGACGTCTACAGCCCGGACCTGATCACCGCCCAGCAGGAGTACCTGATCGCCTGGAAAGGTCTGCAAGCAGTCAAGGAGGGCGCCCCGGAGATTCAGGAGAGCATGCAGCGGCTCGTCGAGAGCACCCTGCAGCGGCTGCGCAACTGGGACATCTCCGAGCAAGAGTTGCTGCGCCTGCAACGGGATGGCCAGGTCACCCAGTTCCTCACGCTGCGCTCGCCGGTCGACGGTGTGGTGCTGGAAAAGCCCGCGTTGCAGGGCATGCGCTTCATGCCAGGCGAAGTGCTGTACCGCATCGCCAACCTGGCTTCGGTATGGCTCCTAGTGGACGTTTTCGAGCAGGACCTAGCCCTGGTGCGCCTGGGGCAACCCGCCAGAATCCGCATCGACGCCTACCCGGACAAGGTGTTCGGCGGCAAGGTGGTGTTCATCTATCCTACGGTCGCCCCCGAGACACGCACCGCCAAAGTGCGCATCGAGCTGCCTAACCCCGGCGGCCTGCTCAAGCTTGCCATGTACGCCCGGGTGGAGATCATATCCAGTCCCAACAAGGCCAAGGTCCTCGCCGTTCCCGATTCCGCAGTGCTGGACAGCGGGGTACGTCAAGTCGTGCTGGTCGAGCGGGGTGAAGGGCTGTACGAGCCCCGGGAGGTGAAGCTGGGAGCGCGGGCCGACGGCTACGCGGAAGTGCTCGAAGGGATCAAAGAAGGCGAGCGCGTGGTGGTCAGCGCCAACTTCCTGATCGACGCCGAGAGCAATCTGAAAGCGGCCCTCGGCGCCTTCGGCCACGGCGCCCATGGTTCCAAGCCGGGAGAAGACGGGCAGGTCAAACCCGCCGCACCTGCCGCAGCGCCCTCACCCGCCGCTCACCGCGGCGAAGGCAGCATCAAGACGATAGATCTCTCCCGCGCCATGGTGAAGCTCGCCCATGGCCCGATCGACAGCCTCCAATGGCCGGCAATGACCATGGATTTCCGCGTCAAGGATCCGGCGTTGCTCCAGAGCCTGAAACCAGGCCAGAAGATCGCCTTCGAGCTGGTGGAGGAAGCAGGCGGCGAGTATGTCATCGCCCGCATCCAGCCGGCGGGCGCCAGCCCCGCCGCCAGCGGCCCCATTTCCGGCCACAAGGGGCATTGAAATGCTGAACCGCATCATCGAGTGGTCCGTGCGCAACGTGTTCCTGGTCCTCCTCGGCACGTTCTTCCTCGTCGCGGCGGGTATCTATACGGCGATCAAGACGCCGCTGGACGCGATCCCGGATCTTTCCGACGTGCAGGTGATCATCTACACCGAGTACCCGGGCCAGGCGCCCCAGGTGGTAGAGGACCAGGTCACCTATCCCCTCACGACGGCCATGCTGGCCGTTCCTAAGTCCAGGGTGGTGCGCGGGCTTTCCATGTTCGGCGCCTCCTTCGTCTACGTCATCTTCGAGGACGGGACCGACATCTATTGGGCCCGCTCGCGGGTTCTGGAATATCTCAACTACGTCTCCGGGCGCCTGCCGCGGGGCGTAACGCCGTCCCTGGGGCCCGACGCCACCGGGGTAGGCTGGGTCTACCAGTACGCCGTGATCGGCGCGCAGCGCACCCTGGCGGAGCTGCGCACCCTCCAGGACTGGTTCCTGCGCTACCAGCTCACCAAGGCCCAGGGAGTGGCTGAAGTGGCGAGCGTGGGCGGTTTCGTCAAGACCTATCAGGTCACCGTGGACCCTCGCAAGCTCCAGGCCTACGGCATCCCCCTGTCCCGGGTCTCCCAGGTCATCCGCGACAGCAACCGGGACGTGGGCGGCCGGGTGATCGAGATGGCGGAGACCGAATACGTGGTGCGGGGCCGAGGCTATCTGCGCGACATTTCAGACATCGAGAACCTGGTGGTCAAGGCAGAGAAAGGCGCGCCGGTGTTGGTCGGCAACATCGCTCGGGTCGAACTGGCGCCGGACGAGCGCCGTGGCCTCGCCGAGCTGAATGGCGAAGGAGAAGTGGTGGCAGGCATCGCGGTCGCCCGCTACGGCCAGAACGCGCTGGACGTGATCCACAATCTGAAAGCGAAAATGGAGGAAATCTCCTCCGGCCTGCCGCAGGGCGTGTCGCTGCAAGCCGTGTACGACCGCTCTGACCTGATCCACCGGGCCATCGAGAACCTGCGTAACACGCTGATCGAGGAAAGCCTCATCGTTGCGCTGGTGTGCATCATCTTCCTGATGCACGCGCGCAGCGCGCTGGTGGCTATCGTCATGTTGCCCATCGGCATCCTGATCGCGCTGATCGCCATGTATTGGATGGGGCTCAATTCCAACATCATGAGCCTGGGCGGCATTGCCATCGCCATCGGCGCCATGGTGGACGCGGCGATCGTCATGATCGAGAATGCCCACAAGCATCTCGAGCGTCTGGATCCCAAGGCGTCCCGCCTGGAAGCGATCATCGTGGCCTGCCGGGAAGTGGGACCCGCCCTGTTCTTCAGCCTGCTGATCATCACCGTTTCGTTCCTGCCCGTTTTCGCGCTGGAAGCCCAGGAAGGCCGGCTCTTCAAGCCGCTGGCGTACACCAAGACCTTCGCCATGGCCGGAGCCGCCTTCCTGTCCATCACCCTGGTCCCGGTGCTGATGCTGCTGTTCATCCGCGGCCGCATCCCGCCGGAGCACAAAAACCCCATCGTCCGGTTCTTGCACTGGGCCTATCGCCCGGTCATCGGCTGGGCCTTGCGCTGGAAGAAGCTCACCATCGTCGCCGCGGTGGCGGCGCTCGCGGTCACCGCCTATCCCGCGATGAAACTGGGCAGCGAGTTCATGCCCGTGCTCAACGAAGGATCGCTGCTTTACATGCCGACCACCCTCCCGGCGCTGTCGGTCACCGAGTCCGCCAGACTGCTGCAGACCCAGAACAAAATCCTCAAGAGCTTCCCCGAGGTGGCCTCGGTGTTCGGCAAGGCGGGCCGCGCCAACAGCGCCACCGACCCGGCGCCGCTGGAGATGTTCGAGACCGTCATCAACCTGAAGCCGGAGTCCGAATGGCGACCCGGCATGACCGTCGACAAGCTGATCGCGGAGATGGACCGGGCGTTGCAGATTCCCGGTGTCTCCAACGCCTGGACCATGCCCATCAAGGCGCGCATCGACATGCTCTCGACCGGCATCCGCACCCCCATCGGGGTCAAGGTGTTCGGCAAGGATCTGGTTGAAATCGAGAAGATCGCGAAGGAAATCGAGACCGTGGTGAAAACGGTACCCGGCACCACCAGCGCCTACGCCGAGCGGGTCACCGGCGGCTATTACCTGGACATCGTGCCCGACCGCCTGGCCCTCGCCCGCTACGGCCTGACGGTGGGCGATTTACAGGAGGTGATCGGCGCTGCGCTGGGCGGCGAGATGGTGACCACCACAGTGGAGGGTCTCGAGCGCTTCGGGGTCATCGTGCGTTACCCTCGCGAGCTGCGCGACGATCCCCAGAAGATCGCCACCCAGGTGCTGGTGCCCATCATGGGCGGCGCCATGATCCCCTTGGGGCAGGTGGCGAGCGTCAAGCTGATCAAGGCGCCGCCCAGCATCCGCACCGAGAACGCGCTGCTGGCGGCGTATATCTTCGTGGACATTCGCGACCGCGACATCGGCGGCTACGTGGCCGACGCGCAGAAAGCGGTCCTCGAAAAGGTCAAGTTCCCCCCCGGCTATTACGCCACCTGGAGCGGCCAGTTCGAGTACATGGAGCGGGCCAAGCAAAGGCTTTCCATCGTCGTTCCGCTGACCCTCGTGATCATCTTTCTCCTGCTGTACTTCAACTTCAAGCGGCTCACGGAAACCCTGATCGTCATGCTCTCGGTGCCCTTCTCGCTGGTGGGCGGGATCTGGCTCATGTACCTCCTGGGCTACAACCTGAGCGTGGCGGTGGCGGTGGGGTTCATTGCCCTCGCGGGGGTAGCAGCGGAGATTGGCGTGATCATATTGATTTATATGGACCACGCACTGCGGGCGATAACCCAGAGGCGCCAGGCCGCGGGGGAGCGGATAAGCGCGACCGATGTCCACGACGCCGTGATACAAGGGGCGCTGCTGCGGGTGCGGCCCATCATGATGACGGTGTTTGCCATCACGGCGGGCCTTTTGCCGATCATGTGGGGCAGCGGCACCGGTTCAGAGGTCATGCGCCGCATCGCCGCGCCCATGGTGGGCGGCATGGTCTCCGCCACCATCCTCACGCTGATCGTGATCCCCGCGATTTATGCGCTGGTGAAGGCATTCGCCCTCCACCGGCAGGCCTCCTGAACGAGTCCAACCAATGAGGCGGGGTTTACCGAAAAGACGAAGGCGGAGGCCGTGACCGCTGCCATCATGGAAGCCGCCCACACAGGGGTTCCGGGCGACGGCATCGTGGCCGTCCTTCCGGTGGATAAAGTGTTCCACATTCGCACCCGGTCCGAGGTAGCCCCTGCCGACTTATAGGAGGCATCCAAGCGAGCGAAACCAGGCGTGCAGGCTCCCCATGGAATTCCTTCCGCATCAACCCCCCTCTCTGCCGCCGGCAGCGGGATTTGCTTCCGCCGGCGCATGCGCTCGTCTCACGAACCGAGCGGGGGGGCCCGAGTCTAATCCTGCAAGGGAAGGTTCATGTCCCGCACCGGTAGAAAGATAACGATAGCGTTCGCGCTCGCCGCCTGGTTGTCGGTTGCGTGGGGGAGCATGGGCGCCATGGCCTGCCAGGGCGGCCATGGGGATGGGAAGACAGCCATCGCCCTGACCGCTGCAATCCCTTGCCAGGGTTGCCAGGAACCGGGGAACGTTCCAGGGGCGCCGTGCGCGCAGCCGGGGCCCTGCGTCTCGTGCGGCGCATCCTTCGCCCCGCCTCAAAACGCGAGCCCTCTCCCGCAACACGTTGTTTCTGCGATGCCAGCGCCCGCCTTCGGCGGACCCCAGCACATCGCCGAAATTCCTCGACATCCTCCTCGCCGCCCGAGCGCCGGGCTTTGATCGCCGGCCCAGGCTACTCGACAAGAGACCGTCGGTCGACGTGAGGGGTCCAAGAGCGAGTCCCCCGCCGATGGGCAGGTAGCTCCCTTGCTTTTCCAATCGGAGGCTGAATCATGAAACGCCTTATTCTTCTTTCCGTCATCGCCGCCGCCGGCTTCGCATCGGCAGCAGCTCTGGCCGGTCGTGACGAATCCCAGATGATGGAGCTGCACCGCGCCATGAAAGCGAAAGAAGCCAAGCATCAAACAGTCGAAGCGACCCGGGGCACCGGACCCGCGGCCGAAGGCCGCGCCGGTGACACCCGGGAGGCGAAAGAAGGGGTTCCTGGAAAGGAGCTGTTTAAGCGCGTCCACCCGAAAAACGCCTACAGCTACTGAGCCTCCAGGGGTTCTGTAACCGCCGACAGCGCGGCGTGGGGTTTGCCCCGCGCCGCGCTTCTTTCCGGGGAGACCGAGCCCCTGTGCCGGGCCCGAGCGTCAGTTATGCATGCCGCCCTGTGCCGCCCGCTCGGAGGAAGCCATGTCCATTCGCGTCCCAGGGACGGCACCGGGCACCAGCAGGGCGGATACTTGCTGCAGGAATCGGCGGTGCTTCTCGGGTACGGCCCGATGCCAGCCGGCCAGGTATTCAACGAACGGCTTGGACGCTTCGCCCGGATGGCTGTTGAGGTAACGCAGCACTTCCCAGCGGGCGGGGTTGGACTCGAACAACGGCAACAGCGCATTGGCGCAGACCTCGTTGTCATCGCGCCGGTAGGGGTCCTCCCGCAACGCCTGTTCCCGCTGCGCCACCCAGGCCGCGAGGTCCATGGCCCGCACCGCGTGGCGGTGAGGCTCGCTCTGCAGCCGGTCCGCATACTCCCGTAGCGCCGGGGCGTAGCCCGCCCAGTGCGGGTAGGGCGCCTCCGACGCCCACCGGACCGCCATGCGCTTGAGCGTAAACAGCGCCGCCGCCTCGCACAGGGATTCCTCGAACCACTGGTTGGGCGCGACTGGATCGCCGTGGCGGAATTCTTTGCGCTCGAAGTTGGACAGCACGTGGCAGAACTCGTGGGCGAACTGGTAGGCGTACTGGGCCCAGCGCCGGTTCCTGGCGGTGAGCTGGACCACGTATTCACCCCGGGTGCTCTTCTCGTAGTACACCTTCGGGTTGCCGGAACCGGGGATGACCCGAATCGGTGCCAACGCATGCCCAGGGAAAAACACCCACAGCTCCTTGGCCACCGAATAAAGCAGCACCTCCACAACATCCCGGCTTGCCGTTCCCCAATCCCCCGCCTCGACCTGAATAACTAAACCGTCGCCGCCAACTCCCGAGGTAGAGGAAACCGGCTCGCTCCACGCCAAGGAACTGGCCAAAAGCAAGCTCAAGGGAGCGGCAGACAAAGTAAAGAGACGCATCGGCGGACACCGGCCACTTGAACGGGTTCTGAACCTCCATGAGCATGCCCCGTGCCATTCCCCTCTCCGGTTTATTTCTCTCAAAAATACAGGAAGTTGTGAACATTCACGGTCCGCTTGGCGGGGACCGGGGTGGATGGGTCTGGCCATCCTGGTGCATCGTTTACCCCTTGTGCACCATACTGGTGCGCCGTAACGTCGCTGGTCCAGTTCAGGGGAGTCCGAAATCTCTATCCAAAAAGAAGCTGAAATACCGGCCCTTTGTGAAATTGCGGGTTAAAATTCAGCTCACCCATGAACTCACGGAACAATCGCTGAGTCTTACAGGGCAATGAAACGCCGGCCTTTCCCCCGGATTTTCCACCGTACGCTCGCGGTGCTGGGCCTGTTGCTCGTTGTGCAGACGGGCCTGGCGGCCCAGATTTGCCTGGCCATCCTGGGCAGTGCACCGTCAGCGGCGGCCGCCCAGGCGGCTGGCGGCGCTCCCGACCTGGCCACGGCCCCGTGCTGCGACCATGCTCCGAAGCCCGCCGATTGCCTGGCCAATCCCTACGGCCTGGAGCCAGGTGTGCCCATGGAGCTGCCGTCGGCGAATCTCGTCCCGCCCCTGCTCGTGGCGTGGGCCGCGCACCCCTTGCCGAGGCCCGAAGCCGGTGCCCGGCCGCCTTTGGCAAGCCCCCGTTCCGAAGTCCCCATCCCCATCCGCCTGCACCGCTACCTCAGTTAGCCTGGGGGGCGCGCGGTTACCCTACGCCCGCGGTCTGTGCTCGCGCGCGCAGCGTCTTCGTCGTCCCTTCCCGGACGCTTGCCCGACGTTCCCGAAAGAAGCGGGACCTGCGGGGAGCATCCAGGCATTGACGGATGTCACTCCATCGATGGGAGCATCTTTGATGAAAAAACGAAAACCCTTCTTCGGGCCCTTGGTTCTGCCGTTCATCGCGGCCCTCGCCTTGGCCCTGCCGGGGGCGGTTTCCGCCCAGTCCGGCGTCACCCTCACCCACGTGCACGGCCTTGCCTACAGCGCCGACGGTACGCGGCTCTACATCCCGAGCCATCACGGCCTTGCGATCTATAACGAAGGGCATTGGGCCAAGGCCCCCGGACCGCAACACGACTACATGGGCTTCTCGGCCACCCGGGAGCGGTTCTACAGCAGCGGGCACCCGGCCCCCGGGACCGGGTTCAAGAACCCGTTCGGCCTCATCCGCAGCGACGACGACGGCAAGAGCTGGCAGCGCCTCGGCCTGGAAGGGGAATCCGATTTTCACGTGCTCGCCACCGGGTACGAAACCAACGCGGTCTATGTCTACAACCCGCACCCCAATTCGCGCATGCCCCGGCGCGGCCTCCACTACACCCTGGACGACGGTTTCGCCTGGCGCCCCGCTGAAGCCAAGGGGCTCGCCGGGGACGTCATCGGCCTCGCCGTGCATCCGAGCGATCCCAAGACGGTGGCCGCCGCGACCCAAAGCGGGATCTTCCTCTCGAAGGATGCCGGCGCCACCTTCGAGCCAGTGATGACGGGAGTCCAAGGTCTCGCCGTGTTCTTCGACCTGGACGGCAAGCGCCTGTGGGCCGCGACTTTCCACGGCCAGCCGGCCCTCACCCAGGTGGATCTGGCAACCCGCGGGAAAAAGCCCGTGACCCTGCCCCCGCTCACGCGGGACGCCGTGGCCTACATCGCCCAGAACCCCAAGCGCCGGGACGAATACGCCATCGCCACCTTCGAGCGCAGCGTCTATCTCACCCGGGATGGGGGCAAGACGTGGACCCAGATCGCCGACCGGGGACGCACCTTGTGAGTCCAGGCATTCCAGTCCGGGAGCTTGCGCCATGAGCGAAACCGAGAAGCCGCCGTTTCCGAAGTGGATCTCCCGGTTGATCGCCGGCGGGATCATTGCCTTCGCCGCCGGGTTTGTCGCGTTCGCCTACTGGGCGACGCGCCCGGACGCGCCGGAGGCGAGGTGGCCGCGTTCCGACGCGCCCCGTGCGGAGGGATCCCGCCAGGGCACGACCGCGGCCCCAGGGGCGGACGCAGCTCTGGTGGCCCTTGGAAAGAGCGTTTACGACCGCCACTGTGCCGCCTGCCATGGCGCCAACCTGGAAGGCCAGCCCGACTGGCAGCGCCGTCGTCCAGACGGGCGCATGCCCGCCCCGCCCCATGACGACTCGGGCCACACCTGGCATCACCCCGAGCCCGTGCTCTTCGGCATCGTCAAGCACGGGCTCGTCCCGCCCTACGCGCCCCCCGGCTACCAGAGCGACATGCCAGCGTTCAAGGACATCCTCTCCGACGAAGAGATCCGGGCGGCGTTGGCCTTCATCGAGAGCCGCTGGTCACCGAAAGTCATCGAGTGGCGCAAGGAAGCCCTGGCGGAGCAGGAGGTGAAATGACGAGTCGCAGCGCCTTCGAAGCGCTTTTCGCGCCGCGCTGGGTCCGGGACCTGCAATCGTGGCGCTTCATTTTTCTTGCCTACGTCCCCACCCTGGCGGCGCTGAGCCTCGCCTGGGAGGTCGCCCAGCTCCCCCTCTACACCCTGTGGGCGTCGGCCCTGCCCGAGATCGCCTTCGCCGTCGCCCATTGCACCGGCGGCGACGTGCTGATCGGCCTCTCGGCCCTCTTCACCGCCCTCCTCCTCACCCGCGCCGGAGCGCTGCCCCAATGGCGCTGGCCCTGGGTGACCGCGGTCGCGGTGACCGCCGGTACGGGCTACACCGTCTATAGCGAGTGGCTCAACACCGCCGTGCGCAAGAGCTGGGCCTATTCGGAGCTGATGCCCGTCGTGCCGCACCTGGAGGTGGGCCTGTCGCCCCTCGCCCAGTGGCTCGTGGTGCCGGCGGCTTCCCTATGGATCGCGCGCCGCCTTTTCCTGGGAAACCGAATCCAGCCGGCCGGGAGCAGCGTCGCGAAAGAGGAGAGGAGAAACACGATGAACACGCTCTGGCTGCCCGCCGCGCTGAGCCTGGCGCTCCTCGGTACCGCCGTTCCCGCGGATGCCGATGCCGCGGGCGATCCCGCCCGGGGCGCCCAGGCCTTCCGCGCCTGCGCAGCGTGCCACTCCATCGAGCCGGGACAGCACCTGACGGGCCCGAGCCTGGCCGATGTCTTCGGGCGCAAAGCGGCGACGGTGGAAGGTTTCCAGCGCTACTCCAAGGCGCTCAAGGATTCCGGCGTGGTGTGGGACGAAAAGACCCTGGACGTTTGGCTACAGGATCCAGCGAAGCTCATTCCAGGCAACCTCATGACCTTCCGCGGCATCCCCGACGCCCGCGTGCGCGCCGACCTGATCGCCTATCTGAAGGCGGCCTCCGAGGGCAAAGCGGCTTCCGCCCCGACCGGCAGAGGCGGCATGATGCAGGCGCCTCGGCTTGCCGATCTCAAGAAGGCCGACCCGGAGAGCCTGGTCAAGGAAATCCGCTACTGCCGCGACACCTACCACGTCACCACCGCCGACGGCGAGACGTTTCCCATCTGGGAATTCAACCTGCGGTTCAAGACCGATTCCAGCGATCGGGGACCCAGGAAGGGCCAACCAGTGCTGTTCGGCGCCGGCATGATGGGCGACCGGGCCTTCGTGGTGTTTTCGGACCCGGCCGAGATCTCGGCCTTCGTCAAGAACCAGTGCCCATAGACGCGAATGACCCCTAAAGCGAATAACGCCGGCAGCACCCCCGCCGCCCAGCCGCGCCGCGCGCTGCGCTGGACCGCGCTCGTACCCGTGGCGCTGTTTGCGGGAATCGTCACCTTGTTCGCGGTCGGTTTGACCCGCGATCCGCGGGAGATTCCTTCGCCCCTCGTCGGCAAGCCGGTGCCTCCATTCGACCTGCCGCCGGTGAAGGGCCGCTCGCTGGGGCTCGCGAGCCGCGACCTCAAGGGCGAGGTGTCCCTGGTCAACGTCTTCGCCTCCTGGTGCGTCGCTTGCCGGATCGAGCACCCCATTTTTTTGCAACTCCAGCGCGAAGGCCTTATCCCTATCCACGGGCTCAACTACAAGGACCGGCCGGACGACGCGGCCGCCTGGCTGGACACTCTGGGGGATCCCTATACCCGCACCGGCGCGGATCTCGACGGCCGGGTCGCCATCGACTGGGGCGTCTACGGAGTGCCGGAGACGTTCCTGATCGACCCCAACGGCCGGATCGCCTACAAGCACATCGGGCCCATCACCCCCGAAGTCCTGGAACAAAAGCTTCGCCCGCTGATCGCCCGGCTGCAGGCCGAAGCAGCCTCCGCGGGCGCTTCGAATCCGCGCCCGGGAGGCTCGCCGTGAACAGGACCGGGCTCATCGCGGCGGGCCTGGCCGTGCTCGGCCTCTCGGTCGCGGGCGTGGTTCGCGAATTGAGCACGGCGCGGGACGAGACCCGCGGCGATCCGACCCCGGAAGTCGCCGCCGACGGAAAACTCCCGGGATTCGCCCCCGTCGAGGCCCGGCGTCCCGTGCCGCCGCTGCGCTTCGTCGACGCAGACGGCAAGCCGCGCGCCCTCGCCGATTTCCGCGGGCGCGTGATCCTGCTCAACCTCTGGGCCACCTGGTGCCCGCCCTGCCGCAAGGAGATGCCTAGCCTTGCCCGGCTGCAGGAAAAGCTCGGCGGCCCGGACTTCGAGGTGGTGGCCCTGTCCATCGACCGGGGAGGCCTCTTCGCGGTGCAAAGTTTCTTCGACGAAATGGATCTTCGCCATCTCAAGATCTACGTGGACGCTAGCGCGGAGGCGATGGCGGCGCTGGGCGCGGTCGGGCTTCCCACGACGCTGCTGGTGGACCGCAAAGGGCGGGAGCTCTGGCGCGTGGTGGGGCCCGTGGAATGGGACAAACCCGAGGTCGTGGAGCGCATCCGGCGCTACTTGAAGGACGGCGCTCGCGAATCGTGAATCCGTGATGATTCGATTGACCGTATTGCTTCTGAGCCTCGGGCTCTTCGCCGCGTTTTCCGCTCGGGCCCACTCCCCCGACGAAGTGCTGCGGGAGCTGCGGGAAAAGGAGCCCTACCTCCAGCTCGCGGACCGGGAAGCGCCGGGCTTCGCCCTGGAAGACCCGTCCGGCCGGAAAGTCGCCCTCGCCGATTTCCGCGGCAAGGTGGTGGTTCTCAACTTCATCTACTCGCGCTGCACCGACGTCTGCCCGCTGCACAGCGAGCTGATCGCCCGGATCCAGGAGCAGGTCAACACCACGCTGATGCGCGACCAGGTGCAGTTCATCACGGTTGCGACCGACACCGAGGACGCCGCGGCCACCGCCCAGCTCATGCGCGCCCACGGCAAGGCCCACGGCCTCGACCCCGCCAATTGGGTGTTCCTGTACCGGGGCGCCGGAAAGCCCGACACCGGGATTCAGCTTGCCAAAGCCTACGGGCTGGAGTTCACCCAGGCGGCGGAGGGCCTCCAGATGCACGGTGTGGTCACCCACGTCATCGATCAAGCGGGAATCCTGCGGGCTCGCTTTCACGGCCTCAAGGTCCAGCCGCTCAGCGTGACCGCATTCATCAACACGCTGCTCTACCCGGACCATCACGGTCCCGCTGCCGCTTCGGCGGCCGCCCCGACCGCCGCCGGCAGCCCGTCGGAGCGCAAGCCATCCTGGCCGGGCGGTGTCTTTTTCCAGGCGGCGCTGGGAGCGGGTTTCGCAGCTCTGGGCATCGGAGGGTTCCTGCTGCACCGGCGCCGCCGGCAGCGCAGGCAGCTCGTCCAAAGAGGCCCAAGCCCTGAATAACGGAAGGAGATAGATGCCATGTGGACGCGACGCCGATTTCTGTTGACCACCGCCGCCTCCGCGGCGACCCTGGCGATCCCGATCGAGGTAAAACGCGCCCTCGCCGGCGAGGAACCCGACCTGGTGCTGCGGGTCACGGCTTCTCCGGACCGCAAGCCGATCTGGTCCGGGCCCGAGACCAGGGTGCTGCGCTATCGTGCGGAAGTCCTCAAAGGGCGGCGGGACGCGGTGCGCCCCGCTTCGAGCTATCTGGGTCCCACGCTGGAATTGCGGCGCGGCGAGCGGGTGCGCATCCATTTCGAGAACCGAATGAACGAGCCCAGCATCATCCACTGGCACGGGATGATCGTGCCGGACGTGGCCGACGGCCATCCCCATCACGCAGTCGGCCCGGGGAGCGAATACATCTATGACTTCACCGTGCGAAACCCGGCGGGGACTTATCTCTACCACCCCCATCCCCACGGGCTCACCGGCAAGCAGGTGTACTACGGCCTGGCAGGGCTTTTGATCGTGCGGGAACGGGGGGAGCTGACCTACGGCCTTCCCGCGCCCGAGCACGAGTTGAGCCTGGTCATCCAAGACCGGCGCATCGGCCGGGAAAACCAGTTCGCGTTCAAGCGCATGATGATGGACGACATGAACGGCGTGCTGGGCGACACGGTGCTCGTGAACGGCTTGCCCGATGCGGCGTTCAAGGTCTCCCCTCGCAGTTACCGGTTGCGGCTCGCCAACGTGTCCAACGCGCGGATCTACAAGCTCGCCTGGTCCGACGGCCGCCCGATGCGCGTCATTGCCACCGACAACGGCCTCCTCTCCTCGGCGGAGGGCACCCAGACCCGTCCGTACGTGGTGCTGGCGCCGTTCGAGCGGGTCGAGCTGCTGGAGGACTTCGGCGAGCGCCGCGCCGGCGCGGAGGTCGCCCTGGTGAGCCAGGCGTTTTCCGGCCTGGAGATGATGGATGGAATGATGGATGGCATGATGGGTGGAGGCTCCGGAGGCATGTCTGGGGGCATGATGGGCCGCGACATGGGCGGAATGATGGGTGGAATGATGGGCCGTGGCATGGGCGGCATGATGGGCGGGATGATGAGAGGCATGATGGGCTCCGGCCAGGGCGAGGAGCTTCTGGTCGCCCGCTTCACCGTTTCGACCGAAGCGCGCGTGCGCAGCGAAGCGCTCCGCCTCCCCGAGCCGACGTCCGATGTGCGCGAAGGGAAGCATGCGATTTACACCCAACTCGCGTTTCGCCACATGCGAGGTTTTTTCAACGGACGCCGCTTCGAGATGGGGGTGGTCGCGGACGACGAGCGCCTTCCCCTGAACGAAGGGACCGTGTGGACGTTTTCCAACGACGGGCCGGGAATGCCCATGCCCCATCCCATCCACATCCATGGGGTGCGTTTCCGCATCCTCGAACGCAGCGGCGGGAACATACCCGAGGACCTGCGGGAGGGATTGATCGACGCGGGCTACAAGGACACCTTCCTGATCTTTCCCGACGAGCGGGTGCGCGTGCTCGTCGCGCCCACGGAGCCGGGACTTTTCATGTACCACTGCCACAACCTGGAGCATGAAGACGGCGGCATGATGCGCAACTGCCTGTTCGGATCGGACGCTACGGGGAAAGGATGAGCCTCGTAGGGTGCGCTCTAGCGCACCGCTGCCTGGTTTACAGGCCACGGCAGCGCGTTCCGCTGCGCTCTACGCACCCTGCGAAACCCGGTTACCGCAAGTTTCCGTGGGTCCCTCTCCCGGCGGGAGAGGGACAGGGAGAGGGTCCGCCTGGGAAGGGACGGGCTGTCATTCGGGTATACAACGCTCAGTACACGGTCCCCTAGTGGCCTGTCCCGAAAATAACTTGTGCAAGGTTGAGCATGACGATCGGACCTCCTGGCCCACCTGCGAGCACCTCCCCTCGGCGAGGTATTTCCGGGACAAGACACTAGCATGATCGAAAGTTCCGCCATCGGCCTGACCGCCGCCTTCGTGGCAGGCATCGTTTCGTTTCTTTCCCCCTGCGTGCTGCCGCTGGTGCCCGCCTACGTTTCCTATGTCGCCGGCAAGTCGCTACATGGTTCAGCACTGCAGATGGACGCTCGCACCCGGTTGAATGCGGCGGTCATGAGCCTGTTCTTCGTCCTGGGTTTCAGCACCGTCTTCATCGCCTTAGGCGCCAGCGCCACGGCCCTCGGCCGGTTGCTGCTCCAGTACCGGTATGAAGCGAACATCGTGGGCGGTGCCATCATCATCGTCTTTGGGCTTTTCATGCTGGGCATGATGCGCCACGTGTCCTGGTTTCACCGGGACCTGCGCTTCCACCCTCGGCTCGCCGGGGGGCATCCCGCGGCCGCCTTCGTGCTAGGGCTCGCGTTCGGCTTCGGCTGGACGCCGTGCATCGGCCCGGTGCTGGGCGTGATCCTCACCGCCGGCGCCATGCAGGAGTCCATATCGACGGGCGTCAGGCTGCTCACCGCCTACGCCCTCGGCCTCGGCGTGCCGTTCCTGCTCTCCGCGCTCTTCCTGCGGGAGCTGCTGGGCCGACTGAAGGCCTTGCGCCACGCCGGCCGGCCGCTCCAGGCGGCGGCTGGCGTCGTCATGGTGCTCATGGGTATTGCCATGATGACGGGCCAGCTCACGGCGTTCAGCTACTGGCTGCTGGAAACCTTCCCGGCCCTGGGGCGCATCGGATAAAGCCCGTCAAATAGGCGGATAATAGCCGGTGCGAAGGGACGGCCCGCTCACGGGTTGTCCACCTCGAACCGGGCCTATCTGGGCAGGTCATATCGCTTCCAAACGGAACGAAGGAAGGGATCATGAGTTTTTACGACAAGTGGATCCTGCCGCGGCTCACCGACCTGGCGATGCGGAACAAGGAGGCCACCCGCTACCGGGCCCAGCTTCTCCCCCAGGCCCGGGGCGTCACCCTGGAGGTCGGGGTCGGCTCCGGGCTCAACCTGCCCTTTTACGGGCCGCAGGTGGATCGGCTCTATGCGGTCGATCCGTCGGAAGAGCTCCTGCGCATGGCGGAGAAAAAGGTGCGTGGAGCGCCTTTCCCGGTGGAGCTTCTCGCCCGCTCGGCCGAGGAGATTCCGATCGATGACCGTTCCATCGACACCGTGGTCACCACCTGGAGCCTGTGCAGCATCCCCAATCCCCTCAAGGCGCTCGCCGAAATGCGGCGGGTGCTGAAACCGGGAGGCGTGCTGCTCTTCGCCGAGCACGGGCTCGCGCCGGAAGCCTCGGTCCAGCGCTGGCAGCGCCGGCTCAACCCCCTGTGGAACAAGCTCGCCGGCGGCTGTAACCTAGACCGGAAAATGGACGAACTGGTCCGGGGGGCGGGTTTCCGCATCCTGGAGCTCGCCACGGAATACGCGAAAGGACCGCGGCCGATGAGCTACATCTATTTCGGCCGCGCGGCGCCGGGATGAGTGGAATACGCAACCGCCGAATGTCAACCGCCGAATTGCCCCGCCGAGTTTCTATCGGTATACTCTGGCTTGCCCCGCCGAGTTTCTATCGGTATACTCTGGCACCCATGAAGTACAAGGTCGCGACCATCTGGTCGTTCATTTTTGCCCTTCTACTGAATCTGCTGGCTTCTGCTCCGCAGCTGTCGGCGGCGGCGCTGGAGCAGCCGCTGGAAACGTGGAGACTCGCTCCAGACGCTGGGAGCAAAGCTGATCCCGCGGCGCCTGATCGTTTCAACGGAAACGTTTACGACACTTGCCTTAGCCATCTCGGCTTTCATTTCCTGGGGCAGCCGGTGATCATTGGCCCCATAGCCACCGCGCCTTTGCCCACGGCCCGGCCCGCAATGGGCCCGTCTTCCCTCATTCCTAGTCTCTCGCCCAAGGGCCTTTACCGACCTCCCCGTACCTTCTTCCGAGCCTAGCCGTTCCAGTTTGTGAACCGCGGCGTTGCGCGCGTAGGCGCGCGTGCCGAGCTCGCGAAGGAAACCCATGGTGGACACCCATACCCGCGCGCGGCTGCCGCGCGCTACGGCGGCGCTTGCGCTGGCCCTTGCGCTTGCCGCCTCTTCGGCGGCGGCCGAAACGTACACCTTTGATCAGGCCATCGAGCTCGCCGAACGGACTAACCCCGCCTTGCAGTCAGCGCAGGCTGCCCTCAGGGCAGCGGAAGGAGAGAAGACGGAGTCCGATGCACCGCTACGGAACAACCCGGAACTCTCCGGAGAGCACCGCTGGCGGACCACGCCAGTGCCCGGGTTAGCCGACGAAAAGGTCCGCGAGTGGCAACTGGGCATCGCCCAGACGTTCGAGATCGCCGGACAGCAGGGCTACCGGCGCCAGGCGGCCGAGGCGGCGCTCGCAGAAGCGAAGGAAAACGTCGAAGCCGTGCGCCGCAGGATCCTGGCCGAGGTGGAGCAACGATTCTTCAAGCTGCTCGCGCTCCAAGAACGCTTGGCGCTCGAGCAGCGATCACTCGAGCTAATAGAAAACGCCGCCCGGCTGACGCAGCGGCGAGTCGCTGCCGGCGAGGACAGCCGCCTCGCGGGAAATCTCGCCCGCGTGGAAGCGGAACGGGCGCGGAACCAGATTGCCATGCTGGAGGAACAACTGATCGACGCCCGCTCCGAGCTGGCAGCGACGCTGCAGCTTCCCCAAGGAGTGGCACCGCAGGCGGTCGGAGATCTGTCCACGCCTCCACCGGCGTATACCCTCCGGGAATTGCTCGACGCCGCAACCCAGCGGCCCGACCTGCGGGTCTTGGGACACCGGGAACGGGCCGCCCGGGGCCGCCTGTCCTTGGAGCGCGCGAGCGTGTATCCGGATATTACCGTCGGGCTATTCACCGAGCGCGAAAGCTCGAACACGAGTCGCGAACGCATTAACGGCCTGAGTCTCTCGATTCCCTTGCCCTTGTTTCGCCGCAACGAGGCAGGCATCGGCCGGGCCACGACGGAGCTGACCCAGGTCGAGATCGAGCGCCGTCGCGCGCTGCGCGACGCCCGGGCGGAAGTGAGCGCCCTGTGGAGCAAGCTGCAGAGCCTGCGCACCCGGGTCGATCGCCTTGCCGGCTCCGTGTTGCCGAGCCTGGACGAGAACCAGCGGCTCTCCGCCAAGGCCTACGAAGCGGGGGAAATCGGGCTGGTCGAGCTGCTGCTGGTGAACCGTCAGACGCTGGACGCCCGCCGCGAGCTGCTGGAAGCGGAGGCCGAGCTGCGCCTGGTACAGGCTGAGCTCGCACGTGCAGCCGGGATTCCCTCGCTGTCCGGCCGCTGACCATTTCGAACACTGTTTCCCTTGGAGCACCCCATGAAACCGAACTTCGTGGGTCCCGCCGCGGCGCTGGCCCTGTTCATCGCATCGCTCGCCCTCGCCGCCTGTGGCGAGAACCGTCCCGCCGATACCACGGTTTCGTCACCTACCGGCAGGTACGCCGATGAGAAAGCACACAATGGGGAAAGCCGTGACGCCCACATCGGGGAAAACGTGCTCAAGCTCTCCGCGGAGGAGCGGAAAAAGGCCGGTGTTCGGGTCGAAGCCGTGGCCGAGGGAAAGGTGAGCGAAACGCTCACTGTCACCGCCACCATCCGCCCTAATCGCGAGCGCTACGCCCTGGTGACGCCGCAGGTCGGCGGGCGTGTCGTCAAGGTGAACGCCGCCCTCGGCGAGCGGGTGCGAGCCGGCCAGGCGCTGGCACTCATCGACAGCGCCGAACTGGGCGACGCCTACGCCGCCTTGCGCCAGGCGCGGAGCGAGCATGCCGTGGCGCTGGCAGCATTCCAGCGCGCCGAAAAGCTCCGCACCGAGCAGGTTATCCCGGAGAAGGGCTTCCTCGAAGCCCAAGGTAACCTGGAGAAGGCGAGCGCGGCCCTGCGCGCTGCCGAAGACCGGTTGCGCCTTTTGGGAGGTTCGCCCAAGGAGGAAGGCGCCGGGACTTCGGTGGCGCCGGTGCTGGCGCCATTCGCCGGAATGATCGTGGAGAAGTCGGCCGTGATGGGCGAAGTAGTGGCCAGGGACAAGGTGCTTTTCACCGTCGTCGACCTGTCGGTCGCGTGGATCGAGGCCGCCGTCTTCGAGCGGGATTTGGCCAAGGTGCGCGTCGGTGCCCCGGCGGTGGTAATGGTCGCCGCCTACCCGGAAGAATCATTCCGCGGGGAAATCGCCTACATCGACAGCGTGCTGGACAAGGAAACACGCACGGTAAAGGTGCGGATCGAAGTCCCGAACCGGGACGGCCGCCTGAAGCTCGGCATGTTCGCCAGCGCCGCCATCGAAACCCCCGGCCGGCGCTCAGGCCTCAGCGTGCCCGACGAAGCGGTGGTGCTGGTGCAAGGGCGGCCCACCGTGTTCGTCGAGGAGGGCGAAGGCTTCGAGGCGCGCACCGTCGAGACCGGCGAGCGCATCGGCGGCCGAACGCTGATCGCCTCCGGCCTCGCGCCCGGGGAGAAGGTGGCAGTGGCGGGAGCTTACGCGCTGAAAGCCCGCATGCTCAAGTCGCAGCTCGGCGAAGGCCACGCCCACTGAGGAGCCGCCATGCTGAATGCCATCGTCGACCTCTCCCTGCGTTACCGCGTCCTGGTGCTGCTCGGGTTTGCGCTGATCGCTTTTCTCGGCGCACGCGCCTGGCAGCAGGTGCCGGTGGACGCCTTTCCCGACGTCACCCCCAACCAGGTCAACATCTACACAGAATCGCCGGGCCTTGCCGCCGAGGACGTGGAAAACCTGCTTACCATCCCGATCGAAACGTCCATGGCCGGTCTTCCCGGGGTGGAGTACATCCGCTCGGTCTCGCTGTTCGGCCTGTCCTACGTCAGCGTGTATTTCCGCGACGACGTGGACATCTATTTCGCCCGTCGATTGGTGAACGAGCGCCTGCAGGACGCCAAGGGGCGAATCCCGCCTGGCTACGGGGAACCGGAACTTGGTCCCAACAGCTCCGGCCTGGGCCAGGTGTTCTGGTATACGGTCGAATCTGCGGACCGCAAGCTTTCCGCAATGGACCTTCGCACGCTGCACGACTGGAGCGTCCGGCTGTTGCTGCGCACGGCGCCCGGTGTCGACGACGTGACGTCCTGGGGTGGGTTCGAACGGCAGTACCAGGTGCTGATCGATCCGCGCAAGCTGATCAAGTACGGCCTCACGTTCAGGACGGTGATGGAGGCACTCGCCGCCAACAACCGCCAGGTGGGCGGGCAGTACGTAAACCTGGGACGGGAACAGTACCTGGTTCGCGGCCTAGGCCTGGTGGGCTCCGTCGCGGACATCGAGAGCATCGTGGTGGCCGAACGGGAAGGCATCCCGATCCGGGTGCTGGACGTGGCGCGGGTCCAAGAGGGACCGGCATTGCGCTTCGGCGCGGTTACGCGCAACGGCGAGGAGACGGTCCTTGGCATCGCGCTTGCCCGCATCGGGGAAAACGCTAAGAACGTGGCCGATGCGGTGAAGCAGAAGCTCGCCCTGGCCAAGCAGGCGCTCCCCGCGGGCGTCGCCATCAACCCGGTATACGACCGCACCGATATCGTGGAAAAAGCGCTCTCCACTGCAGAGCGGGTGCTGGTCGAAGGAGCGGTGCTGGTGGCGATCATCCTCTTTCTGTTCCTTGGCGAGCTGCGTTCTGCGCTGGTGGTGATCGTCACTCTGCCGCTCGCCATGCTGATCGCCTTCATCCTCATGCAGCATTTCGGCCTTTCCGCCAATCTCATGTCCTTGGCCGGCCTCGCCATCGGCATCGGCATGATGGTGGACGGCGCCGTGGTGATGGTGGAAAACAGCTTCCGGCTGCTCGCCCATTTAGGCGGCAGGCAGTTGAACCGCACTCACGTGATCCTGGAGGCGGCGCGAGAAGTGGCCAACCCCATCGCGTTCGCCATCCTGATCATCATCGTGGTGTTCCTGCCGCTGTTTTCGCTGACAGGCCTGGAGGGCAAGCTGTTCAAGCCCATGGCCTATACCATCAGCTTCGCCATGGCAGGGTCGCTGCTCCTCACCCTGACGCTGGTGCCGGTGCTCTCGTCCCTGGTGCTCAAGCCTAGCGCCGAGCGGGAGACTGCACTGATGCGCTGGGCCAAGGCGGGGTACTTGCCTCTACTGCAGTGGGCCCTCGATCGCAAGCGGGTGGTGGCCGGGATCGGGCTGGCGCTGCTGGTTGCGGCGGCGGCCGTTTTCCCCTTCCTCGGTAAGGAGTTCATGCCGACCCTGCAGGAGGGCGCCATCATGTTTCGCGTAACCGGCATACCGTCGACCTCGTTGGAGGAATCGGTGCGCGTGTCCAGGCAGATGAGCGCTGTCCTCCGGGAACGTTTTCCCCAGACTACGTCGGTGGTCGCCACCATCGGCCGAGCCGAGAAAGGCGAAACCACGGACGCCAACTACATGGAGGTGCTGGTGGAGGTAAAACCGCAGAGTGAGTGGCCCGAAAAGCTGAGCATGCCGGAACTTTCCGACCGCATGCGCGACACCCTGGAGAAGGAAATTCCCACGGTGGTATTCTCCGCCACACAGCCTATCCAGATGCGGGTCGAAGAGCTGATCTCGGGCGTGCGCGCGACCCTGGCGCTGAAGGTCTACGGGCCCGAGCTGGCCATGCTTGACCGCCTGGCGGAACAAATAAAGCCGGTGCTGGAGTCTGTGCCCGGGATCGCCAACCTGTCGCTGGAAGCCAACAAGGGCAAACCGCAGGTGGTGGTGAAAGTGGACCGCGACCGAGCCGCGCGCTACGGCATCAACGCCGACGAGCTGCTGGAGGTGGTCCGCGCGGGCATAGGCGGCGAGGCGGTGAGCACGCTGATCGACGGCAACCGCCGCTTCGACATCGTGGTGCGGCTGGATGAGCCGTTCCGCAACAGCGTTCGTGCCATCGAAAGCGTCCCTGTGCGCACTGGCGAGGGTGCCCTGGTACCCCTATCGGCGCTCGCCACGGTGACCACCGACGAGGGTTACACCTTCGTCCGGCGCGAGCAGTTGAGCCGCTACGCAGTGTTGCAGATGGACGTTCGGGGACGCGACGTGGACGGCTTCGTCCGGGAGGCGCAAGCCAAGATCCTGGCCCAGGTCGATCTGCCGGAGGGCTACTGGATCCAGTGGGGTGGCGCCTTCGAGAACCAGCAGCGAGCGCTCGCTCGGTTGGCAGTCATCGTCCCGCTCACCATCGGGCTCATCTTCGTGCTGCTGTACACGGCGTTTAACTCGCTCACCTACGCGGCGCTCATCATCGCCAACGTGCCGTTTGCGGTGATCGGCGGGGTGTTCGGGCTCTTCGTGACCGGGCAGTACGTCTCGGTACCGTCGGCGATTGGGTTCATTGCGGTGTTCGGCGTGGCGATGCTCAACGGCATCGTGCTCGTCTCCTTATTCAACGAGCTGCGCCGCAGGGGCTATTCCGTGCGCGAAGCGGTACGCGAGGGTGCAGCACTGCGCCTGCGGCCGGTCCTGATGACCGCGTCGGTCGCGATCCTCGGCCTGATTCCGATGCTCCTTTCGCAAGGAGTCGGCGCGGAGACCCAGCGGCCGCTTGCCACGGTGGTGGTGGGTGGTCTCTTCACCTCCACCACCCTCACCCTGCTGATACTGCCGCTCGCCTACGAATGGGTCGAAACTTGGCGCGAGCGGCGGCAAGAGGCAATGACCAACGACAACGCCAACGGAGGACAGCCATGAAAGAGATCAAGGCCTTCGTTCACTTGAACCGGGTCGCCGATGTGATCCAGGCGCTGAGCGATGCGGGCTACCTCGGTTCGGGGGGCCCGGCCGCATGCCACAACCTCAACGTTTCCCATACCGAGAGCCTGCTGCGCGCGCTGGACTCCGCCGAACAGCGATATTCGATGGAACTGGCGCGGTCGGTCATCCGCGAGGCCAAGCTTGAGCTTCTGTGCAGGGACGACGACGCCTCGGCCATCGTTGATCTCATCGAAAAGTACGGGCGAACCGGGCAGCAGGAGGCGGGCTGGGTCCTGGTGAGCGCGGTGGAGCAAGCCGTGCGTATCAGCGGCGCGCGCGTTTAAGCCATCGCACCTTGCCCGCCTGGCATCGGGAAGGAGCGCCACACGCCCGGGGCGGTGTTCAACTGGCGCAATGGTCCGAGTGCAAGCACTGATGGTGATCGGCCAACACTTCGATCACGCGGCAATCGGCCACCTGGCCGCCGGCGCATTGGGCGATCATACGGTTCAGTTCCTCCCGGAGCGCAACCAGCCGCCCGATACGGCGCTCCACCTGCTCCAACTGCTCCCGCGCGATGCGGTCGGCAACAGTGCACGTTTGCTCGGGGTGATCGGCAAGCCGCAGCAGCTCGCGGATCGCCGGCAACGGGAATCCCAGCTCCCGGCTGTGGCGGATGAACAAAGTTCCCGGCCGGCGCCCGGGGGTCGAATGCCACACCAGAGGCTCGGCACGAGACTCCCGGATCCGCCAGAGGTCCGCGGACCGCAAAGCTGCGGTACCGACCGCTGCCAAATCGTAACGGCCGGAACAGGCGGCCACCCCGAGCCCGCACCCGGACGCACGTTCCGGGTCCAGGGGTTGGACTGCGCTGACGAAGTCCAGGCGTTGCAGGCCGCTGTCGGTCCGGTAGTCGGCGGCGCGGACCGGCTCGCCTTCGACGTGATCAACTGGCGCATGACCGTGGCGGAGAGCGCATCCCAGGTGCCGGATCGGGTCATCCTCGAGGCCGTTGCGCGGACCGGGATGCGCGCCGAGCGCCTGTCCCCTGGCGCACCACCGGCGGGCTTTGACACCCGACGCCACTCCGCACAGGCGTGGCTCACCGCATTGAGCGGGATCGCTACGGCGGCGGGCTTCGTGCTGGACATCTTGTGGGCGGGCGGGCTCCACGAGGCCTTGCGGCTGCCCGGCGGCCACGAGGCCAACGCAACGCCACTTCCGGTGATGGCCGCCTACGCGCTGGCGATCCTGCTTGGCGGACGCTACGTGATCGTCAAAGCGTGGCACGCCGCGAGGCAGCTGCGACCGGACATGAATCTGCTCATGACCATCGCCGTCGCTGGTGGGCGCGTCGCTGCTGGTGGTCGCCAACGCGCTGTGGCTCCTGTCGGCAACCGATGTGCCCACAACCGTGTCCTCGATCAACCCACCTGCAGCAGCCGCAGTGGAGCGAGGAAGCTCCTCATAGCCTGAGCCACCCGCGGCGGTGGATAGCGTGGGCGGCCATGCCGGCAACGAAAGCGAGCCCCACGTTCCACACCGCGAGCCCCGCCGTCACCAGGGTGATGAACCGCTCCCGCTTGTCGCGGCTGAATTCGCACGCCCCGAGGGCGAGCTGGGCGCCGGTGAGGAACAGGATCACGCCGAGGATCGGCTGCGGCAGCAGGCGGAACAGGGCCTCCACCGAGCCGCTGAAAAACAACCCGAGCACCGTGAGAAGGGCGCCGAGGATGATGAGGGCGCCGCCGGTGCGGGCGCCGAAGCGCACGTGCCCGGCCATTCCGCCCGCGCCGTGGCACATGGGCACACCGCCCACTGTAGCGCCGAACAGGTTGAGCACGCCGGTGGAAGTGGCCACCGTGCGCTCGGAGACCTTGCGGTCGGGGAACAGGCGGTTGTTCTCCTCGGTGATGGCAATGATGGCGTTGCCCAGGGTGAGGGGAACCTGAGGCAGCGCCAGGAACACGGCGCCGATCAGGAAGGCGTCCAGCGTCAGGCCGGAAAGGGCGAACGAGGGCAGTCGCAGCTCGAGCCGCGCCTCCACCAGGCTTCCGATAAGCTCCGGGCTCTGCACTGCGCCCGCGCCGAACCCGAACAGGAGCAGCGCGAACATGGCGGGAAACGTGCGGTTGGTGAGCAGCAGCACGGTCCCCGCCAGCCCGAAAGCGCTCAGGAGCCATCCCTTCGACATCCATTTGGCGCCCTGCAGCATGAAGCTCATGCCCAGGCCAAGAACAATCCCGACCACTACCGGCCGAGCCACCAGGCGCGCCACCCGGTCGGCGGCACCGGTAAGCCCGAGAGCGAGCCAGACGAGCCCCGTGACCAGGGATGCGCCGTACACCGCCGCGGGCGTAACGACGAAGGTCTGGGCCGCCTGGGCCGTGGCGATGGCCCCCACCGCCTTCATGGGCTGCACCGGGAACGGGGTGCGATAGTAGGCGCCGCACACCAGCATCGGAATCCCGAACCCGAGGAGTATTCCAAGAGGATCCATCTTCAGGACGCCGATGTAGGCGACGACGAAGGGGATCAGCGTCCCGAGATCCCCGAACGCCCCGGCCCATTCCAGGCGGTCGAAGCGGTTGCCCCGGACAGCTTCCGGCGCGGAGGCGGAGTCGGACTTCTCGATGGGTTTCATGCAGAGATTTTAACCGGCTCGTTCCCGAACCGCTCGAGGACGGTGCATCCGGTCAAACAGGGGAATCGCGGAAGGCGTCCCCGTTTCGGGCCGTCGGACGCCTGCCCCGGACCAGGAGGATCGTCAGGGCGAGGGCGCTGAAAGCGGCCCCCGCGATAAACGTGAACGAAGCTCCGAACCGGTCCCACAGCAGCCCCGCCAAAGCGCTGGCGAGGAGCATGGCGAGGCCGCTCATCAGATTGAAGAAGCCGTAGGCGGTGCCCCTCAATTCCGCCGGCGCGGCGTCGGCCACCATGGTCGCCAAGAGCCCCTGGGTGATGCCCATGTGCAAGCCCCACAAAGCGATGCCGGTCCCTACCCAGCCCCAGTGGTGGCTATACGCCAGCGAGAGGTCCGCGCCGATCAGGATGGAAAGCCCCAGTACCAGCAGTCGGGTGTGGCTCATCCGGTCGGAAAGCCTGCCGAAGGGATAGGCCGAAGCCGCATAGACCACGTTCATGCCGATCAGCACCAGGGGCGCGAGGGCCACGGGCAATCCTCCCTGCTGGGCGCGCAGGATGAGAAACGCCTCGGAAAAGCGCGCCAGGGTGAACACGGCGCCGATCGCCACCACCCACCAGTAGGCGGCCGACAGCCGGCGCAGGCTCTCCCGGCGGATCGGATGGACGATCCCCTGCCCCGCCTGCCGTTCCGGCTCCCGCACGCCGAAGAAGAGGAGCGCCACCGCCAGAAACCCGGGGATGACGGCCACCCAGAACACGGCCCGGAAATCGTTCGCCCACAGCAGCATCAACCCCATGGCGAGCAGGGGCCCGAGAAAGGCCCCCACCGTGTCGAGGGATTGGCGCAGACCAAAGGCCGCCCCGCGCACTTCGGGGGGCGCGATGTCCGCCACCAGCGCATCTCGCGGCGCTCCGCGGATGCCCTTGCCCACCCGGTCCATGAGCCGCGCGACGAGGACCAGGCCGGCGCTCGTCGCCAGGGCGAACAAGGGTTTGGAAAGCGCTCCCAACCCGTAGCCCAGGAGGGTCAGGGGCTTGCGCTTTCCCCAGTAGTCGGAAAGCGTCCCCGAGAACACCTTCACGATCAGGGCGGTCGCTTCCCCCAGCCCCTCGATCAGCCCGACCACGACGGCGCTGGCACCCACGGCCGTCACCAGGAAGACCGGCAGCAGGCTGTGGATCATCTCCGAGGAGATGTCCATGAGGAGGCTGACGAAGCCGAGCGCCCAGATGGCGGGCGGAATGCCAGGGCCGGCAGAGCTGGCAATGCTTCGAACGGGTGCAGCGGCTTTCATGGGTGGTTTTTCTTGTTGCGCAGATTCCATGGAGATCCCTGTTCCTTTATTTTATTTGGATTCCGTATCGGGCGCTTCTCCTCCCAAAGCCCGCAATGCCGCCGCGCGGACCGCATGGGCGGGATGCAATTCGAGCAAGCGCTCAAGCGCCCCCACTCCGGGGTGCCGGCCCTCTATCCGTGCCAGGCTCCGGACGATCTCTAACCCCTCAACCACGTCCACCGGATGGCGCAAGGCACAGTCCACCAGGGCCGAGGCCGCGTCCGGCTCGCCCTGCCAGCCGAGGGCGATGATCGCACGCATGCGCACCTCCGACAACGGGTGTCGTAAGGCGTGCAGGAGCCTCGCGCGGTAGTCCCTTTCCTTCAGTCGCTCTTGATCCTCTCCGCAGTGGGGACAGACCCGCGCTTCGGCCGGCATCAGAGCGAAGCATTCGAGGCAAAAACAGGGTTGTCGTTCCACGTGCTCCAGTCCAGTCTCCCGGCCTCTACGATCACGTGCGGCTGGCGAGAGGCGTCTTCCCCTCACCCCAAATAGAGGAAGTGTCCAAACCCACCGGCTCAGCCTCGCAAGGTGGCTACCAGTCGCTGAGGATAAAGAAGTAGATCCAAGGCGTCGCGAATATCCCGCACGATGACCTGCGCGCTCGTCAGGGTATCTCCCCAAGCGCCTTCCTGCTGCACAACAGCGATTGCCAGCGCTGCAGCCTTCAACATCAGATGATCGTTGCGGCCGTTGCCGATGCAGGCGCAACCGGCGCCGAGATGCTCCACGTAGACTCGTTTCGCTTCGGCCTGGCCCCGCTGCGGCAGGATCGACAATTGACACGGAAGCCCCGCCAGGCGTGCGCGGGCCGTGCCGAAGGTGTCGCCGGTCACCACGTGGATGCTGAGCGCAGCGGACAGCCGCTGCAGACGCTCGCGCACATCCGGCAAAAGCTCGCCGTCGAGGGCCAGCGTGCCGTTGTAATCCAAAACGAGATGCATGAGCTCTACCGTGGCGAAATCGGGGATGTCAACTCTCAACACAGCAAAAGTCTTTCCTCAGCGCACCACCAGGACGGCGCACTCCGCGTAGCTGATCACCCGGTGGGTAACCGAGCCCAGCCGCCACCGGTCGAACGCACCCCGGCCACGGTGACCAAGGACGATCAGATCCACGGCCTGCCGCCCGGCGTATTCGAGGATTTGTTGCGCCGGATGTCCGACCGCGATCTGCAGCGACGCCATGATCCCCTGTCGATCGATCTGCTGCTTGAGCTTATCGAGCAGGCTCTGATGGTAGTCGCGCGAATGCTCGATGACTGCTTCAGTTTCCACGTCCTCGCCGAATTCCGGCACTTGGGCGACCGTCAATACGCAGAGCTCGGCTTGATAGCGGCTCGCCAGCTCAGCCGCCATGGCGAACGCCTTGGTGGAAGGCTCGGAACCATCGTAGGCCAACAAGATTTTCTTGATCATGTTTTTGCCTCCAATTTTGCCTTCGTGCCAGCCACGGTTGTGTCCTCCTGGGAACTAACTTCCTTTTTCAGGTGCAGATGGTGATGCGGAAAGAAGAAGGCGTTGGCGATCAGGGTCGGGATCACAGCACTGCCGATGACCGCGGCCACCAAGGCCGAGTACTGCGCCTGGTCGATGATCTGGCGCGATAATCCGAACAGCGCCGAGATGGTGCCGAAGGTGAGCCCTGTCGACATAAGCAGCGTGGTGTAGGTCGCCTCCTTCCCCGGTGCACCGTAAGCCTTGGTTACCGGGAACACGCCGATAAACTTGGTCCCCATCTTCACGAACAGCAACAAAAGAAACGCTCCCGGGGCAGCCATCAGCGCTGGCAACGAGACGAAAGAGCCGGCACGAATAAAATAGAATGGGGTGAGCAAACCGAAAGTGAGCGTGCGCAGGCGCCGCACCAAGGCATGATCCCTGCCCACGGTGCCCGCCAACACCATGCCGATCAAGTAGGCGGGGAGCACTGCCTCGCTATCGGCCCAAACGGCGAGCGCTCCCATGCCGAACAAGAAGAAAAGCAGAAACTTCGCCTCCAGCTCCGAGGGCCGGTTGCCATAGCGCCGGAAAGCGAGTACCGTCTTGCCATAATCAGTCATGTTGAAGCCGAACTCCAGCATTACGGCATAGACCACGGCCACCGAGGTCGTGGACATGGCGATGCCGGCGAGCCAGCTTGCCCACGGATCCCAGCCCAGAAGCCATCGGGCGGCGGCAGCGCAGCCCAAAAAAGGGACAAAAAAGCTTGCTAGACCGACAGCGGCCGCCTCCTTCCATTTAAGCCTAAAGACCTCGGGATCGAGCTCTGCGCCCGCGAGAAAGGTGAGCACGATGGCTCCGGTACCGGAAAGGAACTTGATCCACGAGGCATCCGCCCCCAAGGCTGCGGTGCCAGCCGCGGCGCCGATGAAGAGCTGGGCGATGGTGCCTACTACGATTTCGGACAGGGCGGTCGCAACGCGCAGCCAGATGGAAAGAAGGCTCGCCGCGAGCGCCAACCCGAGCCACAAAGCCGCCAGCGTCCAGGTTTCGGTCATAGTCTCACTCCTTGCGGCTCCTCCGCCACAGACGGCGGATCGCCCTCGTCCGGGTTGAGCACGCCGAAGCGGGCCGGGATGTGGGCGTAGAAAACCCGAATTTTCTCCCGCTCGACCCGTTCCAGCAGCCGCCTGGCTTCCTCCGGCGTGACGATGAACTCCACCTCCACGGTAAGGGTGCCGGCCAGCTCGAAGAAGTGGTTCTCGTGCAGCACGTGGTGCCGCCCGAATCCGGCCATGGCGCGGAATGCCGAGCCGCCGCGGATGCCCATGCGGTTGGCCTGCTCCAGCAGCCATTCCCACAGGAGGGTGTGGCGGTGGCGTGCGTTCTCGTGCACGTAGAAGCGGAGAAAAGCGCCTTCCATGGTGTCCCCTTCCATCGAATCATGCGCTCGATATGAGCTGCACACTCAAAATTCCCAGCCCTGTGAGCAGCAGCGCGCCGAACAAGTGCAGGCCTATCGCTCCGAGCGCCCAGAGATATTCGCCGCGAGCGATCAGGGATACGATCTCGGCGGAAAAGGTGGAAAAAGTGCTCAAACCGCCCAGAAAACCGGTCATGGTCATGAGCCGCGTCTCCGGTGGCAGGCCCGGATGCTTATTGAAGAAGGCAACAGCCACGCCGATCAGGAAGCCGGCAAGCAGGTTGGCAGCCAAGGTGCCGAGAGGAAGGGTAGGAAAAACGGGGTTTAGTCGATGGCCCAGCCACCAGCGCAACATCGCCCCGAGAGTGGCGCCCAAGCTGATGGCGGCAAAGCCAGAGGTACCCATCGCGCTCCTTTCTTGTTGGGTTCTTGGTGAACCGGAGCGCTGGGCGCGGGCCGAAACGTCGGAGATTTCAGATGAGCCTACGCGTCCCGAACGCTCCCGGAAACAACCGTAGGCATCATCAGCCGGCCGGAGGTAGGCCAGGCGGTTAAGGGAGGAATGCCATCTCCTTAACATAAAGTATACGCTTGTAGTCGGTCCCGCAGCAACAGGGCCGCGGGCGTTTGCGCAGCCGCAGGTCGATCGTGATCCCGGATGCCTTCTCCTTCAGCCTGTGAGGCCGGGCACGACGATGAAATATGAGTTGAGTAGGTAGAGGCCGGAGGCGATCAGAATCACGCCTCCGGCGATTTCGAAGGCCTTCTGACGCGTGCGCAAGCCTTTCAGGCTCTCCAGCCACCCTACCGCCGCCGCGCTGAGAATAATCGGCACCACGCGGCCGAGGGCAAAGGCGAGGAGCAAGACGGTGCCGAACAGGGGCGAGCCGATCCCGGCGACGATGCCGAGCAGGATCACGAGGGCGGGCGTGCAGAAGGGGCAGATGGCCACGGAAAACGGCACGCCCAGCGAAAAAGCGCCCCACGCGGTCGCCGCGGGCCTGGCGCGCAGCCGGAGCGTGGGAAGCGGAAGTTTCAGCCAGCCGGGCCACGCGAGGCCCAGCACGATCAAGAGCGGTCCCAGCACCAGTCCCCACTCGCGACCCATGAGCCGCTGCAGGCCGTTTCCGCCGAGCCCCGCGCTCAACCCGAGCAGGGCATGGGTGATCACCATCCCGAGAACGAACATCCCGCCATAGAGAAACGCCCGACCGGGCGCATGAGCCTTGGTGACATACGCCAGCGACACCGGGATCGCCGCAAGCGCCACCGGGTTGAAGCTGAACAGGAACCCAATCACGAAGCCGGCGGCCAGCGAAGCGAGGCTAGCCTGCTCGAGCGTCTGGCGCAGCGACTCAACGTCCATCGCGTTCTCTCCGGGGACCGGCCCCATCCGCACCGGCCATGCGCTCGAGCCGCTCGCGCAACTCCCGCCCGAACCGCTGGGCGCTGGGCAGCACCGGGAAAACCAGCGCCCCGTCGATGGCGATCGCCGGCGGGCTGGTCACGCCCAGCTCCACCGCGTAGTCCATTTCCTCCAGAACGTCCACCTCCCGCCAGCTCACCTTGTCCCGGCCGAAACCCTCGGCGATGGACTTGAGCGTCTCGCGAGCCCGCGCACATTTGTCGCAGCCGGGCGTTGTAAAAACCTCCACCTTAATCATCGCGCTGGGAAGGTCAGGTCTTGCGTGAACGGTTCCGTTGTCCCTCGTTCGCCACGCTGCTTTCAAGCGCATCGAGAATCGGGCATTCGTCCAGCGGCCTGGCTCCACCGTCGCAGATGTCGATCAGGCCGCTGAGCGCCTGGGACATGGCCCTGAGCGCCTTGATCTTGCCCTCTACCTGCAGCTTCTTTTGAATCACAACGCTGCGCACGTCGTTGCAGCAGGCATCGTCGTGGGTCTTCAGCTCCAGCAGCTCGCGAATCTCGGCGAGGGAAAAGCCGCACTGCTGCGCGTGCCTGACAAACCCAAGCCGCCGTACCGCCTCCGGCGTATAAAGGCGATAACCCGCCGGGCTCTTGCGAACCGGCGCGAGCAGCCCTTCCTTTTCGTAGTAGCGGATCGTGTCGATGCCGACCTCGGCCCGGCTCGCCACCTGGCCAATGGTCAGCGTATCGTGCCTGCACAAGGATGACGCGCCCGACACCACCTCCGCATCAGGGCCCGGCTTTCCTGACCTCGACGGGCGTTGCGACCCTGTCGCCTTCTTGCGTGACATGCGCGATGCTCGCTTGCTTTCCGTATTGGTTAGACCTGCGTCATCCTTCAAAGGTCGGCGTACTCCCTGCGCTCGCGCCAGCCGAGTCCCGTCACGGCCCGAGCCGCCCATCAAGCACGGGCTCTGGTCCGAGCTTCCGGCAAGGGCCTCCGCGCGGGTGACCACGATCACGGCACGGCCGGGGGGATGTTCTACTGCGATCGAGAATCACCATGCAGGATTCACCGGCGATGAGCCGGCATGCAATAGCCCGCGTTTCCGCCCGGCCAGATCCCCTCAACGCCCGGGCCGCCATTTCTGGATCCTGCTATTGAGGAAATCCGCCACGAACACCGTTCCATCTTCGGCAACCGCCACCGCGATCGCATGCCGAAACTGTCCCGGGCCACTGCCCCGTTTGCCGAAGGTGGTCAGGAAGGTGCCGTCCGGCGCGAACTTCTGGACCCGGTCGTTGTAGAAGTCGGCGACGAACACGCCGCCGTCCGGCCCGACGGCGATGCCGGTCACGGTGGCGAACCAGCCGTTGAACGGCCCGTGGACGTTCATCGCGAAGGGACCGCCCCACTTGCGCAGGAAACGCCCGTCGGGCGCGAACGCCTGCACCCGGTCCGCGTAGCCGTCGGCGACGAAGAGCGTCCCGTCCGGCGCCAGCGCCACGTCGGTGGGATAGACAAACTCGCCCGCCCAAATTCCCGGCTTTCCGGTCGTTCCCCACTGGCGAATAAACGTGCCGTCGCCTTTGAGACGCTGGATCCGATGATTGTAGAAGTCCGCGACGAAGACGTCGCCGTTGCCGGCCACCGCGACGCCCCCGGGCGCGTTGAACTCGCCCGGCCCGCTTCCTGGCCGGCCGAACGCGCGCTTCGGCGTGCCGTCGAGGGCGAATACCTGGATGCGATCGTTGAAGTACTCGGGCACGTAGAGCTCGCCGTCGCGAACGTAGAGGTTCATGGGGCGACCCAGTTCGCCCGTGCCCTCGCCGGTGCGGCCGAACTGACGCTTGAAATTGCCATCGAAGTCGAACACCTGGATACGCCCGTTGCGGGAATCCGCCACGAACACCTCCCCGCCCGCCACGGCGATGCCCGTCGGATCGTCGAACTGGCCGGGACCGTCGCCTTTTTCGCCCCAGGCTTTGACGAACGCGTAGGCGGGCTCTTTGGCGGACGGGATGAAAGCGAAGCCGCCGAGCGCGGCAAGCGAGGCCAGGACGAGAATCGTCCATCCCGCGTACTTGCCGATTACGGCGAGCGTCATGCGCTCCCCACCGCGAGAGTCAGTAATTGAAGCGGAACCCGGCATGCAGCACGTAGTCCGTCTCCAGCGCCGTCCCGCGGAGATCCTGCACCACCGGAAGCTGCACGCCCGCTCCGAAGATCCAGCGCTTGGTCACGTACTGGAGGCCGGGTGTCAGGAACAGCGTGGTTCCGCCCGAGTCGGGATCGGCCACGCCGCCGGCGCGGTTCTTGCCCCGATGGATCAGGTTGACCTCGATCACCCCGTATACGAACGCCGGCACGCCGGCGGCGAGCGCCCGCGGCCAGAGCCGGTACTGGAGCGAGGCGTCGAATCGTGCCGCATCGCCCGCCTCGAATCCGTTCGCCTCGCCGTTCATCGCGTAGCTCACCTGGCTGTCGATCTGGAAATCCAGCGTCTGGTACGTGGCCACCACGCCCGCGAACGCGTCCCAGGAGCCGGAACCCGGCTGCACATCGGGCGGGAGCCGCCCCAGAGCGTCGCGCTTGTCGTCGCCTCCGGTAGGGGCCTTGACCCCGGCAAACGGGGCGATGCGGACGGTGCGTCCAGGGTCGTCCCGACGAACCACGGTATAGCGGCCGAAGAGGCTGAGATCGCCGAAACCGCTCGCCTCCCGCGTGACCCGCTGTCCGCCGCTGCCGAGCTCGAGCTTGTTGTCCGCGTACGGCAGCACGCCGAAGAGGGCCAGATCGCCGGTCGCGCCGTACCCGAGCGCCGTGACGGCCGCCGTGCCCCGGAAGTCCCGGCCGGCGCCGCTCGGATCGTCCCCCGACCGGCCCACCACGATGAGTTCGCGGAAAACGAAATCGCCTTTGGCGACCGGCAGCGCGGTATTGAAGGTGATCGGGGCGCCAAAGACGTGGCCGCTCGCGATCCCGAGCCCGAGCGCCAGGAGCCCCTTCAACGGCCTTGCCTGGCTATTTCCGCGGTTCACCGCCATTGGATCCTCCAGGAATCTGCTCGAAAGCGCGCAAGGTAAAACCGGCGTCCTTCACCGCCTGCTGGGCGGTGGGCTCGGCGAGGGCCGCGCCGTCCTTCATGGTGACCACCACCTGCCCGCTATCGAGATCCACCTTGACCTTGTCGACCCCGTCGAGGGTGCGCAGCTTCTTCTCGATCCCGTAGGCGCAGAACGGGCACGCCAGCCCGTCCACCTGGAGCCGGTAACTCGGCCCAGCCGCCAGCGCCGTTGAAGCGATCCACAGCAGCCCCAGCGCAAATGCCAGGACGGTCAGCATCTTCCTCATTGCCGTGTTCCTCCTATCCAATCATTCCTTTCACCGCCGGCCGCCCGGCCAGGTGAGGAGCGGCATGTTGATGACGACGCCGGTCCTCTCCACCGCGATTTCGCCGCGGGACGCCGCCTGCTCCACTTCGGCGGCGCTGGTGAGCAGCCGAGCCGAACGCTCATCCTTCCAGCTCACGAGATGGAGCGCTCTCAGGGGGCTGTAGCCGTCGGCGTGGGGCGGACGGTCGAACACGTCGGCCTGGAAGTCGAAAGGTCCGTCGCCGGAAACGCCGTTCTTGAACACGTAAACCTTGGCGAGCATGTTTTGGGGGGCGTCCGCCAGGGACGGCACGACCAGCACCGGGGAGCCCTTCATGCGCGTGAGCAGCGCGGCCACCTGGGGATCGGAGGCTTCGGTGTGGATGAACAGGATCCGCTTGCCTTCCAGGTAGCCGTCCACCGGGGGCACCACCGTGCCGGTATAGAATCGGGCCGCCACGACGAAGCCGGCGACGAGCACGCCGACCAGCGCGGTCACGACGAGATTGCGCGTCATGGTTCGCTCATTCGTTTCCGTAAAACTCAACCCGCCGCGTTCAGCCCGCGCGCTCATGTCGCTTCGTAGCCCCGGGCCAGGATGGCGCGGCGTATGCCCTCCGCTCCGATCGCGTCGGGGCGATACGTCACGATGACTTGTTTCGCTTCGGGATCGCCGGCGACGCGTTCCACGCCGTCCAGCTCGAGCAGGGCTTCCCGGATCGCGACGAGACAGCGCTCGCAATGCATGTTGGCCACGACGAAGCGCGCCTCGGCGCGGCGCGGTAGCCGCCGCCTGGGAAGCAAGCGCCCGGCAAAGGAGTTGGTCAGCACCGCCGTCACGCTGGCCGCCATGGCGATCATCGCCCACACCGGATGCACCCAACCGGTCGTGGCGAGGGGCACGCCGACGCCGTTGAAGGAAAACGCGAGCGCCAGGTTCTGCACCGTCTTGCGGTAGGAAGCCCGGCCGATGTGAAACGCCTCCACGACGGCGGTCAAACGCTCGCCAATCAGCACCACGTCAGCAGACTCGATAGCAATGTCGGTTCCTGCGCCAATGGCGATGCCCACATCGGCCTGCATGAGGGCCGGCGCATCGTTGATGCCGTCGCCCACCATCGCCACCCGGTACCCCTCGCCCTGGAGCCTTCGGATCACCTCGGCTTTTTCCTGGGGCAGCACCTCGGCGTGATACTCGGCGATGCCGAGGGTCTGAGCGACGGCCCGGGCAGTGCGCGCGTGGTCGCCCGTGAGCATCACGGGGTGCAATCCTGCATCCTTTAGGCGCGCGACCGTCTCCCTTGCCTCGGGCTTCACCGGGTCGGCAATCGCGATCAGCCCCGCAAGCTGGCCATCCACCACCACGGAAATAACGGTGTTACCCTCGGCCTGCATCCGCTCGATTTTTTCCCCCGCCAGCGCAAGGTCTGCGCCCTGCTGGATCCCGAACGCGGTGCTGCCGACGGCGACGCGGCGCCCTTCCACCCGCGCCACCACGCCCTGGCCGGGGGTCGCCTGGAACTCGTCTGCCCTTGGTACCGGCAGGTGCCAGGCCGCCGCAGCGTCGCCCACCGCCCGGGCCAGGGGATGCTCGGAGACCTGCTCCGCGGCCGCGGCGAGCCGCAAGGCCGCGGCCTCGCCCCAGCCATTCAGCGCAATCACGTCTGCCACCGCCGGCTTGCCCAGCGTCAGGGTGCCGGTCTTATCGAAGACCACCTTCTTCACGTCTTTCAGCACCTGGAACGCTTCCGCCGAGCGCATGAGGATGCCCCGTTCGGCGGCCATGCCGCCGCCGCGGATCATGGCGAGCGGTGTCGCCATGCCCAGCGCGCAGGGGTAGCCCATGACGAGCACCGCAAGCGCGGCAAAAACTGCTCGCGTCCAGTCGGCTTGCCCGGCCACCGACCACGCCCCCAAAGTCCAGACCGCGATGGCGACGGCGGCAAAGGCGAGCACGGCGGGGACGTAGACCTGAAGGATGCGATCCACCAGCGCGAGCATCCCCGGCTTCAGGGCGCGCGCTTCCTCCACCTGCCGCGCGACCTGGCTAAGGAAGCTTTCCTCTCCCACCTTCGCGACGCGGACAAGAAGCGTGCCGAGCTGATTGACGGATCCGCCGATCACCCCATCGCCGGGCGACTTTTCCACCGGAATCGATTCGCCCGTCACCAGGCTCTCGTCCACGCCGGAGGAGCCCTCGACCACTTCCCCATCGACGGGAATCGACTCGCCGGGCCGCACGCGAACCAGCTCGCCCGGTTTCACTTCCGCCAGCGCAACCTCTTGCTCCCGTCCGTTGCGCACCACCCGCGCCGTGGGGGGAACCAGGGAAAGGAGCTTGCGCACCGCCTGGGAGGCGCGGGTGCGCACGAGCGCCGAGACGTACCCGGACAGGAGATGGTAGGTGGTGACGAAGACCGCCACGCCGAAGAAATCGGGCGCGGGAAACGCGGGGTCCACGTAGCCCAGGAACCCGCCGAAGAGGCCGGCGAAGGCGCCGAACTCCATGAGCACGTGCTGGTTCAGAATCCCTCGGCGCAGGCTCGCCCAGGCCATCTCCAGGACGCGCCATCCCGGGCCGAACACGGTCGAGAGCGCAAGGAAGGGCATCAGCCAATACAGCGACGCCATTCCCTCGGGCGGCAAGAGCTCCAGCCACATGAGCCCCATGGCGGCGAAGGACACAAGTGCAAAGCCCGTCGCCACCAACAAGTCATCGCGCCGCTGCCGCAGCTCGGCCTCCTCCTCCTCGAAGGCCCGGAGCCGGTCGGCGCTGCGCACGGTGTAGCCGAGCTCAACCAGGGTTTGCCGGAGCGCATCGGGCGTGACTTGGCGCGGATCAAACTCGATCAACGCTTCTTCATGCGCCAAGTTCACGTTCACGCTGCGCACGCCCGGGGTACGCCCGAGGGCCTTGCCGATGCTGGCCACGCAGAAGGAGCACGCCATGCCGCCGACGCGAAGCTGAAGCTTCGCCGCCGGACGCGGGGCGGCGGATCCCTCCGCCGCTCCGCGGCCTGTTGTAATGGTCGCTTCATGCCCATCGTTCATGGTCGTGGCGCGCTCATAACGGACACGGAGGACGGCGGACCGGCCGCCCGAAGTGCCCAATCACGGGATTGCGAAAGCATTTTTGAAGGCTAAACCCTGGAGTCCACTCCAGAGTCAAGGGAATCGCGCCGAAGGGCGGCGGGCGAAGGGCGGACGCGCTCCGGTCTCCGGGATGCGCCAGGCCCGGGTTTCGTCGGTGAGCTGGCGCAGCCAGCTCATGGTGGGCGTGGCCCCGGTTCCGCTGGGATAACAGCGGCCAGCCCGCGCACCGGGCGCTTCTCGCTTTCCGTCGGAAGCCCGCTGCCTCAGACTATACAGCGCCGCAACCGCCCGGAAGGAACCGCCATGGCCTTCGTACAATCTCCGCCCGTCCTCGGCCACCCGTTCGATGACGACTGGATGCTGCGCTCCCACCTGGCCCGGGTGCTGCCGCCGGAGGTGCAGGCGGAAGTGATTCCCGGCCTGCGGGCCCTGGGGGAGATCTGCGGAGCAGAGCTTTACCCGCTCCAACTCGCCGACCGGGTGAACGAGCCGGTGCTGATCCAGTGGGACGCCTGGGGCAACCGCGTCGACCAGATCGAGCTGACCCGCGTGTGGCAGGCGGCCGAGCGGCTGGCGGCCCAGTACGGGGTGGTGGCCACCGCCTACGAGGCCCGGCACGGGGCCTTCTCTCGGGTGCACCAGTTCGCCCTGGCCTACCTCTTCGCCCCCGCCACCGACATGTACGCCTGTCCCCTGGCCATGACCGACGGGGCGGCCCGCACCCTCCTGGAGCTCGACAACCGAGACCTCATCGAGCGGGCGGTGCCGCGCCTCACCAGCCGGGACCCGGCCCGGTTCTGGACCTCCGGCCAGTGGATGACCGAGCTCACGGGCGGCTCCGACGTGGGCCGCTCGGAGACGGCGGCGCGCCGAGACGCGGACGGCACCTGGCGGCTCTACGGGCGCAAGTGGTTCACCTCGGCCGTCACCGCCCCAATGGCCCTTGTCCTGGCCCGTCCCGAAGGCAATCCCCCGGGCGGGCGCGGCCTCGCCCTGTTCTACGTCGAAACCCGGGACGCGGAAGGACGACCGAACCGCCTCCAGGTGAACCGCCTCAAGGACAAGTTGGGAACCCGCAAGCTCCCCACCGCCGAGCTGACCCTGGACGGCACGCCAGCGGTGCCGGTGGCGGGCCTGGTGGAGGGCGTGCGTAACATCGCCCCCATGCTCAACGTCACCCGGCTGTGGAACAGCGTGAGCGCGGTGGCCTACATGCGCCGGGGCTTGGCCCTGACCCGGGACTACGCCCGCAAGCGAGTGGCCTTCGGCGCGCCTCTCTGCGATCTGCCCCTGCACGAGGACACCCTGCTCCACCTGGAGGCGGAGTTCGCCGCCGCCTTCCAGTTGGCCTTTTACCTGGTGGAGCTCAGGGGCCGGCAGGAGGCGGGAGAGATCGGCGAAGCGGACGCTTGGCTCCTGCGGCTACTCACGCCCATCGCCAAGCTTCTCACCGCCAAGCAGGCCATCGCCGTGGCGAGCGAGGTGCTGGAGTGCTTCGGTGGCGCGGGCTACGTGGAGGACACGGGGCTGCCGGTGCTTTTGCGGGACTGCCAGGTGCTTTCCATCTGGGAGGGAACCACCAACGTGCTTTCCCTCGACGCCCTACGGGCGTTGAAGGCGGCGGGGGGTCTTGCCCCCGTGGAGGACCTGCTGGCCCGACTGCGCCCTGGTGTCCAGGAGGCGGCCCTCCAGCGAGCCCTCGCCTCGGCCGAGGCGGCCCTGGGCCACGCCCGGCAGTGGTTCGCCCGGGCCGAGCAGAAAGGCCCGCCGGCCCTGGAGGCCGGGGCCCGGCGCCTCGCCACGACCTTGGGGCGGGCCATTGGGGCCGCCCTTCTCGCCCGCCACGCCCAGTGGTCCCTGGACCAGGAGGGCGACGGCCGGTGCCGGGAGGCGGCCCGGCGCTTTGCCGCCGCCGGGATCGACCAGATCCTGGATTTTTGACCCTTTCTCAACCGCTTGACCCACCTTCGGGACGCCGGGGGTTCCCGTTCAGGCCCGGTTCAGCCACGCCGCCCCATTCTTTCCCCTGGCGCGAGCGCAACCTGCCCGGTTCAAACCTGTTCAGCGGCGGTTCAGGAACCGGGGCGTAGGATGCAAGCGTAGAAAACTGGAAAAAGACTGGTAAAGGAGGCTTGAAATGAAAGGGATTCGCAAGCTCGCCCTGCTGGGATCCGCCCTGGCGCTGGTGGCCGGCCTGGGTGCTCCGGCGGTGGCTCAAGCCGACGGCGGAGACTGGCACCCCAAGCACCACTGGAAGCACGACCATTGGAAGAAGCGCCATCACTGGAAGCACCACGACTGGGTGCCTCCCGGGCACCGGTACTACCACTATCACTACTACGATTACGGGCCGCCGAGGATCATCTACCGGCCGTACTACAAGGAGTACCACCATTATTACTATCCGCGGCACTACGACCGCTACGGCAGTGATTTCACCATCATCTGGCGCGGCAGTTTCTGAGCCACCCAGCGCGTGAAAAGAAAGGAGGTTGCCATGTGGAAGAAAAAGATCGCTTTGGCCACGATGCTAACCCTGGCCACCGCCCCGGCCTGGTCCTACGAGGCCTACGAGGACTTCGATTACGCCAAGGTGAAAAGCGTCACCCCCCGCTATGAACGGATAAACGTCCCGCGGGAAGAATGCTGGACCGAGCGCGTTCCCGGCGGCTACCGGGAAACCCGCGGGCCCGACAACTACCTCGGTCCCATCATCGGCGGCATCGCGGGCGGCCTCCTGGGCTCCACCGTGGGCAAGGGCAGCGGAAAGCATGTGGCCATCGGCGCCGGCGCGGTGGCCGGCACCATCGTGGGCGCGGAGCTCTCCCGGAACGAGGCCTACGCCTACGAGCCGCCCCACGACGTGCAGCGTTGCCGGGTGGTGGACCGGTGGGAGAAGCGCATCGCGGGCTACGAAGTGACCTACCAGTACGCGGGCCGCACCTACACCACGGTGCTGCCCTATGATCCGGGCCCCCGCCTGCGGGTGCGGGTGTCCGTGGAGCCCGCCGAGTGAAGCCCCAGGCGGCCCGTGGCGGGAGGAAGCCGGCAGGGCCGCCTTTCTGTTAAAGTTCGTTTGAACCGCCGGGAGTTGTCCTCGTGACGCGGAAAAAAGGGTTGTCGGCCTCCGCCTGGCTCGCCGCCGGGCTCGGAATCGCCCTGGCGGCGACCGCCGCCTGGGCCGACCACGACCGTTTCGACCCCCGCGATGACCGGTCGGAGCGCTACTACCGGCGCTACGAGTCCCGCGAGGTCCCGCCCGGGGACTTCTACCGGGTGGACAGGCGGGACCGGGGCTCCCGTTCCCCCCGGGACGAGGCGGCGGAGCGGGCCCGTCGGGAGACCGGCGGCCGGGTGCTCTCCATCGAGGAGCGTTCCCGCCGAGACGACCGGGAGGGCTACCGGGTGCGCATCCTCACCCCGGAGGGGGAGGTCCGCTACTACGACGTGGGCCCGGGCAACGGGCGGGGGAAACGCTGAGCCGTCCCGATGAAGGGACCGGCTCCCCTGCTTTTCCGTCTCGCAAGGCCGCAAACCTGTCTCAAGTGCGCCTCCTGGTCATCGAAGACGAAGCCGACCTGCGCCGCCAGGTGACCGAGCGCCTCGCCCGGGAGGGCTACCAGGTGGACGGCACCGGCGACGGCGCGGAAGGCCTTTACCTCGCCAGCGAATACCCCTACGACGCGGCCATCGTGGATCTGGGGCTGCCGGGCATCCCGGGGCTGGAGATCATCCGACGGCTGCGCTCGGGGGGGCGGCTGCTGCCCATCCTGGTGCTCACCGCCCGGGGCCGCTGGCAAGACAAGGTGGAAGGGCTGGAGGCCGGGGCCGACGACTATCTCACCAAGCCCTTTCAGATGGAGGAGCTGCTGGCGCGGGTCAAGGCCCTGATCCGCCGCGCCGCCGGCACCGCCTCCCAGACCGTGGAATGCGGCCCCCTCCGGGTCGATCTGGCCGCCCAGAAGGTGAGCGTGAACGGTGTGGACGTGGACCTCACGCCCTACGAGTACCGGCTCCTGGAATACCTGGTGACCCACCGCAACAAGGTGATCTCCAAGGCGGAGCTTTCCGACGTCCTCTATCCCCACGACGAGGACCGGGACAGCAACGTGCTGGAGGTGCTGGTGGGGCGGCTGCGGCGCAAGCTGGACCCGGAAGGGGCGCTCTCCCCCATAGAGACCCTGCGGGGCCGGGGCTACCGCTTCGTCCTGGAAAGCGACGCCTCATGATGTCCCTGCACCGGCGCGTGGCGCTGTCCGCCGCGCTGGTGCTCGCGGCGTTCGTCACCCTCACCAGCGTCGCCCTGGAGCAGGCGTTCCGGGAAAGCGCCGAATCGGCGCGCCGGGAACGCCTCCTCGCCCAGATTTACCTCCTCCTCGGAGCGGCCGAGGAAGACGCGGAGGGCCGGCTCATCCTGCCCGAACCGCTGCCCGAGCCGCGGCTGAGCCTCCCCGGTTCCGGGCTCTACGCCCAGGTGGCCGACGCCGGCGGCGCAGTGCTGTGGCGTTCCCCTTCCGCCCTCGGGCTCGACGTTCCCTTCGCAAGCGGCCTTCCCCCCGGCGCGCGGCGCTTCGAGCGGCGCACGGACGCCGCCGGGGAGGACTACGTCGTCCAGAGCCTGGGGGTGCGCTGGGCCATCGGCGCCAATCCCCGGGATCTCACCTTCAGCGTCGCCGAGGACCTGACCGAGTATCTGCAGCAGATCCGTCGCTACCGCACCGCCCTGGGGGGGTGGCTCGCCGCCCTCTCCGTGCTGCTCCTCGCGGTGCTGTGGCTGGTGCTGCGCTGGGGACTGAAACCCCTGCGGCGCGTGGCCGCCGAAGTGGCCGCGGTCCAGGCCGGACGCCAGGAGCATCTCAGGGGAGAATATCCGGAGGAGCTCAAGCTCCTCACCGAAAACATCAACGCCCTCCTCACCCACGAGCGGGCCCAGCAGAAGAAGCTCAAGAACGCGCTTGCGGATCTGGCCCACAGCCTGAAGACCCCCCTGGCGGTGCTCCGGAGCATGAGCGATCCGGACGGGTCCGCCCCTCCTTCCCCGGCGGCGCTGGGCGAGCAGCTCGACCGCATGGGGCGTCTGGTGGAGTACCACCTCCAGCGCGCCGCGGCGGGACGGGCCGCCACCTTCAGCGGCCCGGTGGCGGTGCGGCCGATGGCCGAGCGCCTGATCGCCACCCTGGCCAAGGTCCACCGGGACAAGCCCGTGGGCACCACCGTGGCGGTGGAGGCCCAGGAGGTGTTCCGGGGCGCCGAGGACGACCTGATGGAGGTGCTCGGGAACCTCCTGGACAACGCCTACAAGTGGTGCCGCTCCCAGGTGCGGGTCGCCGCCGCGAGGAGCGAGGAGGGGCTTTCCCTCACAGTAGAGGACGACGGTCCCGGGATCGAGCCGGGGGAGGCCCAGCGGCTCCTCGAGCGAGGCGTGCGGGCCGACGAGACGGTGCCTGGCCACGGCATCGGTCTCGCCGTGGTGCGGGACGTGGCCAGCGCCTACGACGGCGCCGTCGCCATCGACCGCTCGCCCCTAGGCGGCGCGCGGGTCACCGTGCGCTTCCGCGACTGAACAGGAAGAACCGCCGCGACCATCTGGCGCGCTCCGCGGCCGGTGCTCTAAACTGTCCCGGTCGCTGCCGCCGAGGGGGACGCATGCTCTTCGAAAAAAAGATCGAAGGATTCCTGGAAGGCCTGAAAGAGAAAGGCGCCCTTCCGCTACGGGTGGAGCTGTGGAACGGCCGCGCGGTCGAGCTTTCGCCCCATGCCACGGTGTTGCTGCGCCTGAACGCCCCGGCGGCGGCCCGCTACTTCCTGCGCCCGACCCTCGCCAAGCTGGGGGAGGCCTATGTGGAAGGCCACGTGGACGTGGAAGGGCCCTTGAGGGACGTGATCGGCGCCGCCACGCGCCTCGCCGCCTACGCGGGCGCCGGCCAGGGCCGCTTGCCCGTGTGGCGCTGGGCCCATTCCCGGCGCACGGACCGGAAGGCGATCCAGTACCACTACGACGTCTCCAACGACTTCTACGCCCTGTGGCTGGACCGCCACATGGTCTACTCCTGCGCCTACTTCAAGACGGGAGACGAGGACATCCACACCGCCCAGGAGCAGAAGCTGGATCACATCTGCCGCAAGCTCATGCTGCGGCCCGGCGAGAAATTCCTCGACATCGGCTGCGGCTGGGGCGGGCTGATCCGCTGGGCCGCCAGGCACTACGGGGTCGATGCCATCGGCATCACCCTGTCGCGGTACCAGTACGAGTACGCCGCAAAGCGCATCGAGGAGGAGGGTCTCTCCGGCCGCTGCCGCGTTCTGCTGCAGGACTACCGGGACGTGCCGGGGGAGGCGGCGTTCGACAAGATCGCCAGCGTGGGCATGTTCGAGCACGTGGGGCTGAAGAATCTGCCCCGCTACTTCGGCGTCATCCAGCGGCTGCTCAAGCCCGGCGGCATTGCGCTCAACCACGGCATCACCGCCGGCGATCCCGACAGCCGCTGGTCCCCCTTAGGCGGAGGCGAGTTCATCGAGAAATACGTCTTCCCCCACGGGGAACTCCCCCACCTGTCGCTGGCGATCCGGGAGATGTCCGCCCAGCGGCTGGAAGTGGCCGACGTGGAAACCCTGCGGCTGCACTACGCCAAGACCCTCTGGCACTGGGCGGAGCGGCTGGAGCAGAACCGGGCCCGGGCGGCGGCCATCGCGGGCGAGAGGCGGCTGCGCATCTGGCGCGTGTATCTCGCCGGCTGCGCCCACGCCTTCGAGCAGGGCTGGGTGACGATCCAGCAGGTCCTCGCCTTCAAGCCCGCCCGGGCGGGCGAGAGCCCTCTGCCGTGGACCCGCGCCTATATGTACGCCCCGGCCCGGGACGCCGAAGCGGCGCAGCCGAGCGAAGCCATGCGCCTCGCCTGATCATGGCGCCCGCCGGGCACGGTTTTTCGACCAGGCAACGCCAGGCTAGGAGCGGCAGAACTCGGCGATGCCGAGGGGTAGGTTCGGGAGCCGCAGGAGCCCGGTAATGCCGAACGCCACGATCGCCGCACCCGCCCCGTAGCGCACCCAGGGACGCTGCAGAAAACCCTTCAGGCTCCCGGCGAACCAGCCCATGGCCATCAGGTTCGGAAGCGTACCCGCCCCGAAGGCCAGCATGATGAGGGCGCCGGTGACCGGGCTCGCCGAGAGGAGTGCGGTGAAGAGCACGCTGTAGACTAGCCCGCAGGGCAGCCACCCCCACACCGTGCCGGCGGCAAACGCCCGCGGCAGGCTGTCGATGGGCAGCATCCGGGCCGTCCACGGCTGGAGCCGGCGCCAAAGCAGGCCGCCGGCGCGCTCCAGGTGGGCCACGCCGCGCCACAGACCCGCCATATAGAGCCCCAGGGCGATCAGCATCAGGTTCGCGCTAGCATACAGGCCCTGCTGCACGGGAATCAGCCCTTCGGCCAGGAGCCCCGCGGAGCCGGCTGCGCCCGCCACCGCCCCCGCCACCCCGTAGCTGGCGATGCGCCCCACGTTGTAGGCCGCCTGCAGCCCCGCCCGGCGCCCCACTCCCGCTTCGCCCGCGCTGAGGGAAAGGACGCCCACGATGCCGCCGCACATGCCCACGCAGTGGGTGCCGCCAAGCAGCCCCACCAGGAACACCGAAAGAAACTCCGAGGTCATTGTTTAGGATCTTGAACCACAGAGGCGCAGAGAGCGCAAATAAAAACCAATCCTGCAATAAAGATTTCCTTCTTTCGCGCCTTTTGCGCCCTTCGCGTCGAAAACTTCCTTCTCTTCTTTCTCTATGCCTCTGTGGCGAATAGATTCTCATATCACTTTCGAATAACGGGTGCGCTGGAGGTCGGACTGGAGGTACTTGTCGAACACCATGCACACGTGGCGCACCAGCAGCCGGCCCCGGGGGGTAACGCCGATCCAGTCGTCCTCCAGGGTCACCAGGCCCCAGCGCTCCAGCTCCCTCAGCGCTTCCAGCTCCCGCTGGAAGTAGCGGCGGAAATCGATGAGATAGCCGCTTTCGATGGGCTCGAAGGAAAGCTCGAAATGGCAGATGAGGGCCTGGATCACCGCCCGCCGCAGGAGATCGTCGGCGGAAAGCTCCAGCCCACGCATGATGGGCAGCCGCCCGTCGTCCAGGGCTTCGTAATACTCCTGCAGCGCGCGATGGTTCTGGGCGTAGGTGGGCCCGATCATGCCGATGGCCGAGACCCCCAGCCCCACCAGATCGCACCCTGCGTGGGTGGAGTAGCCCTGGAAGTTGCGGTGCAGGCGGCCCTGGTGCTGAGCCACCGCCAGCTCGTCGTCCGGCTTGGCGAAATGGTCCATGCCGATGTAGAGGTATCCCGCGGCGGTCAAGCGCTCGATGGCGAGCTTGAAGATTTCCAGCTTCTCGTCGGGGCTGGGCAGCTCGGCCGGATCGATCTGCCGCTGGGTTTTGAAGACATGGGGCAGGTGGGCGTAGTTATAGAGGGCGATGCGGTCCGGGTTCGCCGCGATCACCCGCTCCAGCGTGTGAGCGAAGCCCGCCACCGTCTGCTTCGGCAGCCCGTAGATCAGGTCCAGGCTCACCGAGCGGAATCCGTGGGCCCGGGCAGCCTCGATCACGGCCACCGTCTGGGCCTCGCTCTGGATGCGGTTCACCGCCCGCTGCACCTGGGGGTCCAGGTCCTGGACGCCGAGGCTCACGCGGTTGAAGCCGAGCTCCGCCAGAACCCGCACCGTATGCGGGCCCACCTTGCGCGGGTCGATCTCGATGGAATATTCCCCCTGGGGCGACAGGGCAAAGCGGGAGCGGATGTCCTGCATCAAGCCGCCGAGCTGCTCGTCCGAGAGATAGGTGGGCGTGCCGCCGCCGAAATGGAGCTGATGCACCTCGTTGTCCCCGGCAAACAGGGCCGCCTGCAGGTCCAGCTCCTTGCGCAGGTACCCGAGATAGCTGACGGCACGGCGGCGGTTCCGAGTGATGATCTTGTTGCACGCGCAATAGAAACAGACCGTGTCGCAGAACGGGATGTGCACGTAGAGGGAAAGGGGCCGGCGGATGCCGCCGATGTTGCGCTTCGCGGCCCAGGCCCGATACGCGGCCTCATCGTAGGCTTCGACAAAGCGGTCGGCGGTCGGGTACGAAGTGTACCGGGGGCCGCTCACGTCGAAGCGGCGGATCAGCTCGGCATCGAAGGCCGGCAGGGGCGGCGCGCTTTGGAAAACTGCCTGGTGTTCGGATCGGTGCATCGCGGCGATGTGCAAGACGGTTCCCATAGGCCCCCTACTATGCCACCGGCAGCCGAAGAGCCTTTGATCTAGATCAACGGGATGCGGTGCATTAGAATTCGTTTATCTTCGTTCCAGGACCCCGCCCGGGATCGCCCTGCAGCACCCGCCTATGGCCGCCCCGCCCCCCGTCAAGGGCATCAGCCTCACGGCGCTGCGCACCGCGTGCAGCGCCTGCAACCTCCAGGAGCTTTGCCTGCCCATCGGGCTCACCCGGGAGGAGGTGGAGCGCCTGGACGCGGTGGTGTACCGACGCCGCCGCGTGAAGCGGGGCGAGCACCTCTACCGGGCAGGGGAGGGTTTCGACGCCCTCTTCGCCGTGCGTTCCGGTTTCTTCAAGACCTACCTGCTGTCCGAGGACGGGCGCGAGCAGGTGACCGGCTTTCACATGATGGGGGAGGTGATGGGGCTGGACGCCATCAGCTCGGACCGGCATCCCTGCAGCGCCGTCGCGCTGGAGGACAGCGAGACCTGCGAGGTCCCCTTCTCCGAGCTGGAGACCTTGTCGCGGGAAATGCCGTCGCTGCAGCGCCATCTGCACAAGATGATGAGCCGGGAGATCGTTCGCGACCAGGGGGTCATGCTGCTCCTGGGCAGCATGAAGGCGGAGGAGCGCCTGGCCGCCTTCCTGGTGAACCTCTCCCAGCGCTTCCAGGCCCGCGGCTACTCGCCTTCCGCATTCAACCTGCGCATGACCCGGGAGGAGATCGGCAGCTACCTGGGCCTGAAGCTGGAGACCGTGAGCCGCCTCTTTTCCAAGTTCCAGCAGGAGCGCCTCATCCGGGTGCACAACAAGGCGATCCAGATCCTCGACCCCGCGGGGCTCAACGCCTTCATCGGGCCCTGCGTGCTGCGCTAGGCGCTTTTGAGGTTTAACCTGCGTGGTAAATCATCCATCACAGCGCGGCACCCCCGGCTCCTCCCGCTTGGGGCAACCCGGCGGCCGCTCCGCGGGCGCGAGCGGGCAGCGGTTGATTTCGGCGGAGGTGCGCTGGAAGAAGCAGGTGAGGGCGCTGGAGGCGGCGGCGAAGGCCCAGAAGAGGAAGAAGCCGATGGTGTAGACCATCAGGCGGTTTTCCCCCAGCGTCTGGCCGCCCGGCAGCAGGGTGTCGCTGAAGGGCAGCTCCATGGGGTCGAACAGGCTGAAGAAAATCGCCTCCCCGATCCCGCCCACGATGAACGATGGCCACAGGATCCAGATCAATCGCCGCCCGAAGCTGCCTAGCTCCTGGGTTTCCGCTGCCTGCGGCAGGCTCGGGCAGCTCATGGCTTGGGACCTCGGGACTTTCGGGCGAGCCATACCAGCAGGAAAATCCCCATGGCGATGATGAAGCCGATGGTGAACAGGCTCAAGCGGCCGAAATCTGAGTTGAGCAGCAGTTCCAATGCCGGAGACATGTCGTTCTCGCTCCTTCGATCAGGATGAAGCGGGCGGCGGCACGAGCCGCACCGCCGGTTGCTCGGGATACCAGAGGGAACCCGTGAGCCGCCAGGTGCCGCCGTCGTCCTCGAGGCTCAACACCCAGCGCCCGGGAGCCGGGGGCGAGAGCGCGCCGCGGAACTCGCCCTTGCCCGCGGGGGCGAGCCGCAGCGTCTGGTCGAAGCCCGCCCGGGTCGGATGGATCACCTTGAGCACCAGCGCCGCCGGCGGCCCGCCGTCTTTCACCGCGAGCTCGACCGCCACGCTGCGTCCGCCCTCCTCCAGCCGCACTTGCGCGGTCACGCCCCGGCGAAGGGCGGCCCGCTCCCGGTCCAGCACCTGGTGGATGGCGAGCCCCTGCTGGTAGTAGTCCTCCACCACCAGGCCGTCGTCGCTCTTCACCGCGATCCATAGGGTCACGAAGCCGGCCGCGACCACCGCCGCGGGTCCGGCGAACAGCCCCCACACCCAGGGCTCCCGGTACCAGGGGCGCGCCCCCGGCCACCGCTCCCGCCCCTCAGCGGGCGATGAAGCTGGATTTCTCATCGGTCCTCACCCGCTCGTCGTCCACCGCCTGCACGCGAAACACCACCGGGTTCGCGCCCTTCTGCACCGCCGTCCGCTCGGCCAGCAGCCGCACCGACAGCGTGCGGGACGAGGCCCCTTCCACCTGGATCGGCTGGGGTTCCCCTTTCAGCTCGAGCCCGTCGATGCCGCTGGCGGTGACGGTGTACCGCCGCGGCCGCTCGGTAGTATTGAAGATCTGCAGCCGATACACGTTCTCCAGCCGCCCGTCCTCCGCCTCCCGCACCAGGGTCGCCCGGTCGCGGATCACGTTGACCTTGAGCGGCACCCGGAAATAGAGGGTGGCCGCCACCGCCGCCACCAGGGCGAGGAGGATGGCCGAGTAGATCAGCACCCGGGGCCGCGGCAGGTGTTTCACGATGTCCCGGTCCGAATATTTTCCCTCGATGGCGTTTTCGGTGGAGAAACGGATGAGCCCCCGGGGGTAGCCCATCTTGTCCATCACCTGGTTGCAGCCGTCGATGCACGCGCCACAGCTTATGCACTCGTACTGAAGGCCGTTGCGGATGTCGATGCCCGTGGGGCAGGCCTGCACGCAGATGCCGCAATCCACGCAGTCGCCGAGCCCCAGGGCCTTCCGGTCGGCGGAGCGGGAGCGCGCCCCCCGGGGCTCGCCCCGGTTGTAGTCGTAGGTGACGATCAGCGTGTCCGGGTCGAACATCACGCTCTGAAAGCGGGCGTAGGGGCACATGTACTTGCACACCTGCTCCCGCATCCAGCCGGCGTTGCCGTAGGTGGCGAAGCCGTAGAACAGCACCCAGAAGGTCTCCCACGGCCCCGGGGAGAATCGTGCGAGCTCCCCGAGCAGCTCCCGGATCGGGGTGAAGTAGCCCACGAAGGTGATGCCGGTCCAGAGGGAGAAGGCGATCCACAGGCCGTGCTTGGCAGCCTTGACGCGCAGCTTGCGCCAGCTCGTGGGCGCCTGGTCCAGCTTCATGCGCTTCATCCGGTCGCCCTCGACCCACTGCTCGATCCACAGGAAGATTTCCGTGTACACCGTCTGGGGGCAGGCGAAGCCGCACCACAGGCGGCCGGCGACGGCGGTGAACAGGAACAGCGCCAGGGCCGAGATCACCAGAAGCGCCGTGAGCAGGATGAAGTCCTGGGGCCAAAAGACGATGCCGAAGATGTAGAACTTGCGGTGGGCGAGATCGAACAGCACCGCCTGCCGGTCGTTCCAGGTGAGCCAGGGCAGCCCGTAGAACACGAGCTGGGTGAGCGCCACCAAGGCGATGCGCCAGTTGGCGAGGACGCCCGAGACCGCCCGCGGGTAGATCTTCTTGCGGACCTCGTACAGGGCGACTTCGAGGCTGTCGTCCGTCCCCGAAGCGTTTACCTTTTGAACCGGCCGATCCAACTGTCCAATCCCTTTCACGGGCGACGAGCCGCCCCGCCTCAATGCCACGAGGGGAGGCGGCGGCCTGGGTGTCGCCGCCTCCCCTCCCTCATGTTCCCTTTTTCCCGCCGGGGGCGTCCCCCGCCCCTGCTCCCTGGAAACGGCCTGCACGTCCGGCTTCTATTTGGTCTGCCGAGACAACCCGTACACGTAGGCCGAGAGCAGGTGGATCTTGGCCGGCGAGAGCCGCTCGCCCCAGGCCGGCATGACCCCGGTGCGCCCCTTGGTGATGGTCTCGAGGATGACGGCTTCGCTTCCGCCGTAGAGCCACACGTTGTCGGTCAAGTTGGGCGCGCCGAGCTGGGGGTTGCCCTGGGCGTCGGCGCCGTGGCAGGCGGCGCACACCACGAACTTCTCCTTGCCCTGCTCGGCCAGTTTCGCGTCGTGGGGCCGGCCGGAGAGGGAGAGCACATAATGGGCCACCGCCTTGGCCCCTTCGGGGCCGCCCACGGCGTCGATCATGGGCGGCATCACGCCCTGCCGGCCGTTGGCGATGGACGCCTTGATCGTCTCCGGATCGCCCCCGTAGAGCCAGTCCCCGTCGGCCAGGTTAGGAAAGCCCACGGAGCCGCGAGCGTCGGAGCCGTGGCATTGGGCGCAGTAGGTGAGGAACAGCCGCTGGCCCATCTCCCGCGCCTGGGGATCGGCCGCCACGGCCTGCAGGTCCTGCTGCAAGAACTTGTTGAAGATGGGCCCGTAGGTCTCCTCCGCCTTGGCCATTTCCCGCTCGAACCGGTCCTTGGAGCTCCACCCCAAAACGCCCTGGAACGTGCCGAGCCCCGGGTAGAGCACCAGGTATATCAGGGCGAACACGATGGTGATGTAGAAGAGATTGCTCCACCACTTAGGCAGGGGATTGTTCCACTCCGCCAGGTCCTCGTCCCACACGTGGCCCGTGGTGCCCACCGCCTCCCCCTTCTTGACCTTGGCCTTGGACAGGAACCACAGGAACACGGCGCAGCCGACGATGCTCGCCAGCGTCAGGACGGCCACGTACCAGCCCCAGAAGGGGCTCACGAAATCGCTCATTGCTTTTTCCTCCCGCGACGCGCTTGTTCCTTCTCGTTGCAGATGCGCTCCCGCTCCTCGCCGTCGAAGGGGGCGAGGGCGGCCTCTTCGAACCGCCGTTGGGCGCGCCCGCTCCAGGCCCAGGCGACGATCCCCACGAAACAGACGAAGGCGAGCACGGTCGCCAGGATCCTTAGGTCGTTCACATCCATGGCCTCACCTTGCGCTCCTCAACGCCGTGCCCAGCCCCTGGAGGTAAGCGATGATGGCGTCCATCTCGGTCTTGCCCTCCACTTCCTTGGGGGCGTTGGCGATCTCCTCGTCGCTGTAAGGCACGCCGATCCGCTGCAGCGCCTTCATGTGCTTCGCCACCTGGGAGCCGTCCACCTTGGCCTGGGCGAGCCAGGGATACGCCGGCATGTTGGACTCGGGCACCACGTCCCGCGGGTTCATGAAGTGGACCCGGTGCCACTCGTCGGAGTAGCGCCCGCCCACCCGGGCGAGGTCCGGGCCGGTGCGCTTCGACCCCCACAGGAACGGGTGGTCGTACACCGACTCGCCCGCCACCGAGTAGTGGCCGTAGCGCTCCACTTCCGCCCGGAACGGCCGCACCATCTGGGAGTGGCAGTTGAAGCAGCCCTCCCGCTGGTAGATGTCGCGGCCCGCGAGCTCGAGCGCGGTGAAGGGCTTGAGCCCGGGCACCGGTTCGGTGGTGGAGCGCTGGAAAAAGAGCGGTACGATCTCCACCAGCCCGCCCACCGCCACCACCAGGACGATGAGCACGATCATGAGGGCTAGGTTCTTCTCGATCCGTTCGTGCATCGAGCTCATGGCGCCCTCCTCAATGGGCCGCGGCCGGCACCGGCGCCGGCACGTTGTCCACGGCCTTGGCGCCGGCCATGGTCTTCCACACGTTGTAGGCCATGATCAGCATGCCGGCGAGGAACAGGATGCCGCCCAGCAAGCGGATCGAGTAGAAGGGATACATGGCTTTCACGCTTTCCGCGAAGCTGTAAGTGAGCGTGCCGTCGTCGTTCACCGCCCGCCACATGAGCCCCTGGGTGACCCCGGCGATCCACATGGAGGCGATGTAGAGCACCACGCCGATGGTGGACACCCAGAAATGCACCGTGATCAGGCCGACCGAATGCATCTCGCTGCGGCCCACCATGCGCGGGATCAGGTAGTAGAGGGAACCGATGGAGATCATGGCCACCCACCCGAGCGCGCCCGAGTGCACGTGGCCGATGGTCCAATCGGTGTAGTGGGATAGGGCGTTCACCGTCTTCACCGACATCATGGGCCCCTCGAAGGTGGACATGCCGTAGAACGAGACGGAGGTGACCAGGAACTTGAGGATCGGGTCGGTGCGCAGCTTGTCCCACGCCCCCGACAGGGTCATGATGCCGTTGATCATGCCGCCCCAGGAGGGCGCCAGCAGGATCAGGGAGAAGAGCATCCCCAGCGACTGGGTCCAGTCGGGCAGCGCCGTGTAGTGCAGGTGGTGGGGGCCCGCCCACATGTAGGTGAAGATCAGGGCCCAGAAGTGCACCACCGACAACCGGTACGAGTACACCGGCCGCCCCGCCTGCTTCGGAATGAAGTAGTACATCATCCCGAGGAAGCCGGCGGTCAGGAAGAAGCCTACCGCGTTGTGCCCGTACCACCATTGCACCATGGCGTCCTGGGCGCCGCTGAAGACGGAATAGGACTTCCACAGGGTGGCCGGGATCTCCAGGCTGTTCACCACGTGCAGCAGGGCGATGGTGAGGATGAAGGCGCCGAAGAACCAGTTGGCCACGTAGATGTGGGGGGTTTTGCGCCTGTAGATGGTGCCGAAGAACACGATGGCGTAGGCCACCCACACCAGGGTGATGAGGAGGTCGATGGGCCATTCCAGCTCGGCGTATTCCTTGGAGGTGGTGTAGCCCAGCGGCAAGGTGATGGCGGCAGCCACGATCACCGCCTGCCAGCCCCAGAAGGTGAACGCCGCCAGGCCATCGGAAAAGAGCCGGGTGTGGCAGGTGCGCTGCACCACGTAATAGGACGTGGCGAAGAGGGCGGAACCGCCGAAGGCGAAGATCACCGCGTTGGTATGCAGCGGCCGCAGCCGCCCGTAAGAGAGCCACGGGATGCCGTAGGTCAAATCCGGCCAGATCAACTGGGCGGCGATAATCACCCCCACCAGCATGCCCACGATGCCCCACACCAGGGTCATGACGGCGAACTGGCGGACCACCTTGTAGTTGTACGTGGCTTGCGCTTCCATTCAAGCTCTCCCCGTTGCTCAATCAAAAACCTTCCAGCCTTCCCGGCCCCCGGCTCCGAGCCCATGCCGCGCGTGGGCGCATGGATGGTAAGGGTTCCGGAACCGGCGCTTTTTGACTTAGATCAAGTCAAGGGCTGGATTCCCTCCGGTCTTTCCCCGGCCGGTCATCGTCCATAAGGATGCGATGGGCCGGCCCCTCCAGGTCGTCGAACTGCCCGCTCCTCACCGCCCACCAGAACACCGCGCCGATCAGCAGCACCAGCGTGAGGGACAAGGGAATGAGGAGGTATAAAATGTCCATTTCAGGAATCAGGGATCAGAAGCCAGGATTCCAGATCCAGCGTTACGAGTCGGAGCATCAGCGAGCGGTTTCAAGCGAGGGTCCTGCGTCCCGGTTTTCTGACCTAGTCCTGATCCCTGATTCCTGATGCCCCAGCCTCAGGGAGTTCAGCACTACCAGCAGCGAGCTTCCCGCCATGCCGATGCCCGCCATCCAGGGGGTGACGAATCCCGCTACGGCGAGGGGCAGCGCCATCAGGTTGTAGGCGATGGCCCAGGCGAAGTTCTGGCGCACGATGCGCACGGTGCGGCGTGCCACCGTAAATCCCTCCGCCAGGTCCTGGAGCCGCTCGGACGTGAGCACCATGTCCGCGCTCGCCCGGGCTGCCTGGGCCGCCTTCCCCACCGCCACCGAGACCTGGGCCCGGGCGAGCACCGGCGCGTCGTTGATCCCGTCGCCCACCATGGCCACCACCGCCCCTTCCCGCTGGAGCCGCTCAACGAAGGCCAGCTTGTCCCCGGGCGAGGCGCCGGCCACGGGGCGATCGATGCCCAGGCGCTCGGCCACGCGCCGTACCGCCGCAAGCCGGTCGCCCGAGAGCAACATGACCCGGCAGCCCGCGGCCCGCAGGCGCGCCACGGCAGCCGCGGCGTCCGGGCGAAGCGCGTCGCGGAAAGCGAACGCCGCCAGATAGCCGCCTTCGTGCCCCAGGACGACGACGATGTCATGGCGTTCCAGGAAAGCCGCGAGAGCCGGCGGCGTCGGCTGACCCGCGAGTTCGGCGACGAACTCCGGCGTGCCGATGCGTAGCCTGCGCCCGTCGATCACCGTTTCCATCCCGGCGCCCGGCACGCGCACCGGAAGGGAGCCGGCGGGAAGCGCCAAGCCCCGGGCGCGGGCGGCTTCCCGCAACGCCCGGCCGACCGGGTGCTCCGCCCCTTGCTCCAGGCCGGCGGCCAGGGCGAGGCACCCATGGGCGGGCAGCGGCCCCAGGGGGAGGACCTCCTCGAGCGTTAGATGCCCTTCAGTGAGAGTACCGGTCTTGTCGAACACCACATGGGTGGCCTTCGCCAAGGTCTCGAGGGCGTGCCCCCGGGTCACCAGCAGCCCCCTCCTCGCCAGCCGGGCGGTGGCCGCCCCCAGAGCGGCCGGGGTGGCGAGGGACAGGGCGCAGGGGCAGGTCACCACCAGCACCGCCACGGTGATCCCCAGAGCCTGTTCCGGTGCCGCCGAGGACCAGTAAAGGAAGACGCCCGCTGCCACCAGGAGCAGAGCCGCCACGAACCCGGCCGCCACCCGGTCCGCCAGGGCCGCGATGGGGGGTTTCTCCGCCGCCGCCCGATCCAGCAGCCGCAGGATGCCGGCGAGCACCGTCTCTTCCCCCACCCGTTCCACCCGCACCACCACCGGGCTCTCCACATTGAGGGAGGCGCCGATCACCCCATCGCCCGGTCGTTTCGCCACCGGCCGACTCTCCCCGGTGAGGAGGGCCTCGTCCACGGCGGTGGCGCCTTCGACCACCACCCCGTCTGCCGGCACCGCTTCCCCGGGGCGCACCCGCACGTAGTCCCCCGGGACGAGCTCCGCCACCGCCACCCGCGCCTCCTCGGCGCTTTCGGGGTACGTGGAAAGCTTCCACGCCATGGCGGGTCTCAAGCGGGCCAGGGCCTCGGAAGCGTCGGCGGCCCGCTGCCGGGCGTTCCATTCCAGGTAGCGGCCGCCCAGCAAGAAGAAGACGAACATGGTGATGGAGTCGAAGTAGATTTCCCCTACTCCGGCGAGGGTGGCCCAGACGCTGGCGGCGAAGGCGAGGCCGACGCCCAGGGCCACCGGCACGTCCATCCCTAAGCGCCGGGCCCGCAGATCGTTCCAGGCGCCGCGGAAGAATCGGGCGGCGGAAAACCCCACCACCGGCACGGTGAGGAGGAGCGCCCCCCAGCGCAGCAGCGCCCCGATGTCCCGCGGCATCTCCCCTTCCCCGGCCAGATAGGCCGGGATCGCCAGCATCATCACCTGCATCATGCCGAAGCCGGCGACGAACAGCTCCCACAAGGCCCGCCGCCGCTCCTGGCGCAGAATCGCCTCGTGCCGGCCGGGATCGTAGGGATGGGCGGTGTAGCCGATGGCGGCGATGGCCCGGAGGATTTCGGACAGACGCACCCGGGTCTCGTCCCAGCGCACCCGGGCGCGCCGGGTGGCGTAATTCACGCTCACGGCGAGGACCCCGGGCAGCCGCGCGAGGTGCTGCTCGTTGAGCCATACGCAGGCCGCGCAGCGAATCCCCTCCAGAATCAGGGAGGCCTCCCGCACGTGCTTCCCCGCCGCCCGCACGAAGCCTTGCTGCACCTTGGGCGAATCGTAGAGTTCGAGCTCCCCCAGGAACTCGGGCAGCGTCTCCCGGGGCGAGGCGGGCAGCGCGCTGCGGTGCCGGTAGTAGCTCTCCAAGCCCGCGGCCACGATGGCGCGGGCCACTGCCTCGCAGCCGGGGCAACACAGGGGGCGAGCGGCGCCCTCCACCAGCACCGTATATCGGCGGCCTTCCGGCACCGGAAGCCCGCAATGAAAACAGGCGGTGGCCGCCAAGGAAGCAGAGTTTGAGAAGAGTGCGCTCACCGCGGGGATTCCGCCAGCCACGCCCAGGCGGGCCTGGACGAAGCGCCAACAGACTTCGGAATGAATCCCTTGGGGGCCTTTCCGCCCCCAAGAATATTCCTGGTACTCGGTTATAAATTAGAATTTAATAATATTCTAATTCTAAACCTCGGCTGCCCATTCAGAACCGGTACCCGATCCCCACGCCGTAGACCCAGGGATCGATATCCAGCTTGGTCACGGTAGCCCCCGTGGCCTTGAGCCTCACGTCGGTGTCGATCCACAGGTACTTCACGTCCACGTTGAGGTACCAGTTCCCGGTCAGAGCATAGTCGAAGCCCACCTGCAGGGCCCCTCCGAAGCTGTCCTTCTCCACTTCCAGCGTATCGTTGAGGAGGTCTCGGTCGGTGAAGCGGGTGTAATTGAAGCCCGCGCCCACGTAGGGCTTGAACGCCCGATCAGGCATGAAGTGGTATTGCAGGGTGAGGGTGGGCGGAAGGTGCTTGACCGACCCGATGTCGGCTCCCATCAGGGTGACGTCGTGCTTCTGCGGGTAGGTCAGGATCAGCTCCAAGGCGATGTTTTTGGTGATGAAGTAGCTGATATCCACCTCCGGGGCCACCCGGTTGTCCACGTCCAAGGCGTCGGCGGGAAGCCCCAGGGGACCGCCGGCGGAAGAACCGGCGTCGGGATCGATGTTGACCACCCGAGCGCGGACCAGCCAGTCGCCTGTCTCGGCGTGGCTCATCACCGGCAATGCCAGGGCCACGCCCGCCACGACCATTCCTGCCAGTTCTCTTTTCATGAGTTTCTCCCAGGATGACGAAGCAAAATCGGTACGGCGGGAGCTAAAGACCTACCCCACCTGATGGTGGGAATACTAGCGGCTGCGGCGGCGCAGCATTTGATCTGGATCAAATCCAAACCAAATTCAAGGCCTGGATCAGATCCGAACTGAAACGCGAGCCAACGAATCGAGCCAAGCCCTTCGCCGCGCTCAATCTTCCTTCCTATAATCGGAAACCTGGAGCCCTCCAACTGCGTCGCAACAATGAAGGGACCGCGCAGATCAACCAGGAGGATGAACCATGACGGTGACCGTTTCTCCCGGCGATGCGCTGATCGTCGTGGACGTGCAGAACGACTTTCTTCCCGGCGGGGCCTTGGCCGTGCCCCAAGGGGACCAGGTGATCGAGCCCCTGAACCGGGCCGCTGTCCTGTTCGAGGCCAAGGGGCTTCCCGTCTTCGCCACTCGGGACTGGCACCCGGAAAACCACTGCTCCTTCAAGGCTCAGGGCGGGCCGTGGCCGCCCCACTGCGTGGCGGGGACCCGGGGCGCCGAGTTCGCCCCGGGCCTGCGGCTGCCCGCCTCCGCCGTGGTGATCTCCAAGGCCACCACCCCCGAGCGGGACGCCTACTCCGGCTTCCAGGGTACCGAGCTGGCGGAGCTGCTCAGGCGCCGGGGCGTCAAGCGGGTCGTGGTGGGGGGGCTCGCCACCGACTACTGCGTGCTGAACACGGTAAAAGACGCGCTGACCCAGGGCTTCCAGGTGCTGCTCCTGATCGACGCCATCCGCGCCGTGGACGTGAAGCCGGGAGACGGAGAGGCGGCCCGGACCGAGATGGAGCGGGCTGGGGCGGTGCCCATCACCGTGGCGGACCTGGCCTGAGGAAGCGCTCCCCTCGATGAGCCCCCTGCTCACCGATTTGTACCAGCTCACCATGCTCCAGGCCTACCTGGAGCAAGGCATGCAGGCGACCGCCGTGTTCGAGCTCTTCGTGCGCAAGCGCTCGCCCGGGCGAAATTTTTTCGTGGCGGCAGGGCTGGAGCAGGCCCTCGAGTACCTGGAAAACCTGCGCTTCCGGGACGAGGACCTGCGCTGGGTGGCAGAATCGGGACTGTTCAAGCCGGGTTTCGTGGACTTCCTCGCCGAGCTGCGTTTCGAGGGAGACGTGTACGCCATGCCCGAGGGCACGCCCTTCTTCCCCGACGAGCCCATCCTACGAGTGGTGGCGCCGCTCCCCCAGGCCCAGTTGGTGGAGACCCGGCTCATCAACCTCGTCAACTTCCAGTCCATGGTGGCCTCCAAAGCTGCCCGCTCGGTGCTGGCGGCCCCGGGCAAGCTCCTGGTGGACTTCGGGCTGCGGCGGGCCCACGGGGCGGAGGCCGGGCTCTTGGCCGCCCGGGCCGCTTATCTCGCCGGGTTCAACGGCACCGCCACCGTGCTGGCGGGGCGGAAGTACGGCATTCCCGTCTATGGGACCATGGCCCATTCCTTCATCCAGGCCCACGATTCGGAGGCCCAGGCCTTCGAGGACTTCGCCCGCGCCTTTCCCAAGAACGCGATCCTGCTCATCGACACCTACGACACGGAGCGGGCGGCCCGGCGGGTGGTGGAGCTCTCCCGCAAGCTGGCGGCGGAGGGCATTCAGATACGGGGGGTGCGCATCGACAGCGGCGATCTGGCGAGCCACGCCCGCAACGTGCGGCGCATCCTGGACGAGGGGGGGCTGCGGCGGGCGATCATCTTCGCCAGCGGCAACCTGGACGAGGAGAAGCTCGCCGCCCTGGTCCAGGGGGGCGCTCCTATCGACGGCTTCGGCGTCGGCACCAGCCTCACCACCTCCAGCGACGCCCCCTTCCTCGACTCGGTGTACAAGCTCCAGGAGTACGCCGGCCGGGCCCGCCGCAAGCGCTCCGAGCAGAAGGCCACCTGGCCCGGGCGCAAGCAGGTCTATCGCCGCTACGACGGGAAGGGCTTCCTGGCGGGGGACGTGCTCACACTGGAGACCGACCCCCAGAAGGGGGAACCCTTGCTGGTCCAGGTCATGGCGGGCGGCCGCCGCACCGGCCCTTCCCCCGCCCTCAAGGAGATCCGGGAGCGGACCCTGGCCCAATACGCCCGGCTGCCGGAAGCTCTGCGGGGGCTCAGCCCGGCCCCGCCCTATCCCGTGGAAGTGGCGCCGGCGCTGCGGGCGCTGGCGGAGGAAGTGGACCGCTCGGAATCCTAGAGGCCGCGCGAAGGCCTGGATTGCCGCGGGCTTGCCCACCGCCGCCCTGCCGGTTCCCCATTAAACGGGTGCCCGGGGACCACTTTCCTTAGCCGCCGGCCCGGCTACAATGGGAAGGCGCCTCGCTTCCTTTTGCGCCAAGAGGAGAAAGCCATGAAAAAAACGCTACTTGCTGCCGCTTCCGCCCTGCTGCTTTCCGCCTGCGCTTACCTTCCCTTCCAGTCCGGGCCCTCCGCCGTCGCCGAGCTCAAGCCCTTGAAGGGAAGCGGCGTCACCGGAACCGTGAACTTCACCCAGAAGGGGGACAAGGTGCTGGTGGTGGCCGAAGTGAAGGGGCTCAAGCCCGGGCCGCACGGCTTCCATGTCCACGAGAAGGGCGACTGCAGCGCGCCGGACGGCATGAGCGCCGGCGGACACTTCAACCCCCATGGCAAGAAGCACAGCGGGCCCAACGACCCGGATCGCCACGCCGGCGACCTGGGGAACATCGTGGCGGATGCCAGCGGCAACGCCAGGCTGACCCTGGAAACGGACGCCCTCTCCATCGGCTCGGGGCCGGGCAACATCCTCGGGCGCAGCGTGATCGTCCACGCCGACCCCGACGATTTCAAGACCCAGCCCCACGGCAACGCGGGCGCCCGCATCGCCTGCGGCCTCATCGTCGCCAAGGCAGGCAGGAGCGGGTATTGAGGCACCTGCGGGCGGAGGGCGTTGCCCCGGCCGGTTGACAGGGGCGGCGGCCAGAGGCTTAGATTAATCCTATCGTTTGGGTCTTCCACCGCCAGCCATGGAACGCCGCCACTTCATGAAAGCCTGCGCCGCCGGCGCGCTCCTCGCCGCCTCCAACCCCCAGGCCCTGGCCGCCCAGGCGGTATCGCCCCGCTACTACGCCAGGGCCCTCCTGGTGGACCTAGAGGACAAGCCCCTCCGAGCCTCGGCCCTCGCCGCGGGCACCAATTACATCTTCCACTACCCCTTCGGCGGCACGCCCTGCTTCCTCCTCGACCTGGGCAAACCCACCCAGCGGGACGTGAGGCTCAGGACCAGTAACGGCCAGACCTACGTCTGGGCGGGAGGCGTCGGGCCCCGGCGCTCCATCGTCGCCTATTCGGCCATCTGCGCCCACAAGCTGGCGTACCCGACCAAACAGATCAGCTTCATCAGCTACCGCAGCGCCTCGGAAGGCTCCACCTTTGCCCGGCCCAACATGATCCACTGCTGCGCCGAGCACAGCGAGTACGACCCGGCCAGCGGGGCCCGGGTGGTGGGCGGGCCGGCGGATCAGCCCCTGGCGGCCATCCTGCTGGAGCACGATCCGGTCGCCGACCAGTTGTACGCCGTCGGCACCCTGGGGGGGGAGCTGTTCAACGAGTTCTTCCAGAAATACGACTTCCGCCTGGTGCTGGAGCATGGCTCCGACACCCTGCCCAAGACGCCGGTGACCCGGATCACCCGGGTGGCGGAACTCGCCCGTTATTGCGAGCAGCGGGTGCGCTGCTAGGCGTTCCCGCTCGCGCGGGACGGCAGCCGCTCTCCTCCATCTCCGCCCCTCTCCCGCCGCTCCAGGATGATCCCCTGGCTCAACGCCCATACCCCGTTTCCGCCGGTCGAAACCGCTCTTGCTTCCCCCAACGGGCTGCTCGCGGCCGGCGGCGACCTCTCCCTCGCCCGGCTCCTGGACGCCTATCGCCGGGGGATCTTCCCCTGGTTCAACGAAGGCGAGCCCATCCTGTGGTGGAGCCCGGACCCGCGCATGGTGCTGTTTCCGCCGGAGATCAGGATCTCCCGCTCGTTGCGCAAAACCTTGCGCCACCGCCGCTACGAGATCCGCTGCGACACCGCGTTTCGCCGGGTGATGGGCGCCTGCGCCGCCCCGCGGCCCGGTCAGGCGGGCACCTGGATCTCCCCCCTCATGATGGAAGCATACGAGGGGCTGCACCGGGCCGGCTATGCCCACTCGGTGGAGACCTGGATCGACGGGGAGCTGGCGGGCGGGCTCTACGGGGTGGCCCTGGGACGGGTTTTCTTCGGCGAGTCCATGTTCTACCTCGTTCCAGACGCTTCCAAGATCGCCCTGGTGCACCTGGCGCGCCAGCTCGAGCGCTGGGGCTTCGGGCTGATCGACTGCCAGATGACCACCCCGCATCTGCGCTCCCTGGGGGCGCGGGAGATCCCTCGCAGCGACTTCACGCGTCGCCTGGCGGAATTGGTAAACTATGGAGGCGTCACTGGAAAATGGCGCTTCGACGCCGACCTGGTGTGACGGGGAGCTTAAGCCGGGAGGGCGGTCGGAAGGCTTATGAACGGACGTGATCCCACTTGACCGGAGCTTCGGGTCTGACCATGGCTTTGCTCAACGACTTTCCCCTGTCGGTGCTCCAGTTCTACGCCACGGCGCCCTACCCCTGCAGCTATCTCCCGGGGCGGCTCGCTCGCAGCCAGGTGGCCACTCCGAGCCACCTGATCGACACCCGGGTGTACGGCGAGCTGGTGCGGGCCGGCTTCCGCCGTAGCGGCGCCTTCACCTACCGGCCCTACTGCGACCATTGCCGCGCCTGCGTGCCGGTGCGGGTGGTGGTGGACGAGCTCAAATCCAACCGCTCCCAACGCCGGGCCTGGAAGCGCCACCGGGACCTGCGGGCGAGCGTCCACAACTTGCACTACAGCGCCGCCCATTACGCCCTCTACCTGCGCTACCAGGCCCACCGCCACGCGGGGGGCGGCATGGACCAGGACAGCCGGGAGCAATACCGCCATTTCCTCCTGCAGAGCAACGTCACGTCGAAGCTGGTGGAATTCCACGAAGGAACGGAGCTCCGGATGGTAAGCATCATCGACGAGCTGTCCGACGGGCTGTCGTCGGTCTACACCTTCTTCGAGCCCAACGTGCCGGGAGCGAGCTACGGCACCTACAATATCCTGTGGCAGGTCCACCTGTGCCGCGAGCTGGGGCTGCCCTACCTCTACCTCGGCTACTGGATCGCCGAAAGCCGCAAGATGGCTTACAAGATCCAGTTCCAGCCCATGGAGGGCCTGGTCAACGGCCGGTGGCAGCGGCTGGCGCCGCCCGCGCCGGCGTGACCCGCTCCCGGTGCTCCATTCTTTGGCGATGCGCATCCTGATCGTCGAGGACGATAAAAGCATCGCCACCAACCTCTACGATTTCCTGGAAGCGCGGGGCCACGTGGTGGACGCCGCTGCCGACGGCGTTACCGGCTTGCACCTGGCCATCACCCACGACTTCGACGCCATTCTGCTGGATCTCAACCTGCCCGGCATGGACGGCGTGACCCTGTGCCACAAGCTGCGGGAGGAGGCGGGCAAGGACACGCCAGTGCTCATGCTCACCGCCCGCGACACCCTGGAGGACAAGCTGGAGGGTTTCTCCTACGGCGCCGACGATTACCTGGTCAAACCTTTTTCCCTGCGAGAAGTGGAAGCCCGCTTGACCGCCCTGCACAAGCGCCACACCGGCCGCGTCACCCACCGCGAACTGAAGGTGGGAGAGCTCAGCTTTGACCCCCGCACGCTATCGGTCCGCTTCAGCGGCAAGCCGGTCAAGCTTCCCCCCAAGGCGATCCGCCTGCTGGAAGTGCTCATGGCCCAGCCGGACCGGGTGTTCTCCCGGGCCGAGCTGGAAACCGCGATATGGGGCGAGCCCCAAGAGTCGAGCGACACCCTGCGCAGCCAGATGTACGTGCTGCGGCGGGCGCTGGCGGCCGCGGCAGGCTACGATCCGATCGAGACCGTGCACGGTCTCGGCTACCGCTTGCCCGCGACCCATGCACGCTAGCGCGCGAACCGCGCCTGAACTTGGGGTCACCGCGGGTCTCTGTGCGCCGTGACACCGGTCTCCCGGCGCGTAGGTGAAAAAATGCGGGCTAAGCTGGGATTGCGCACCCGCACCGCGCTGACCATCGCCGCCGTCAGCCTGCTCCTGGTGGTGGTTCAGTCGGTGGCGGTGGTCATGCTCACCGAAGAGCAGGAAGACGATCTCGTCACCCAGATCCTGGACGGTCAGCTGCGCCGGCTCGAAGAGCAGATCCGGCTTGGGCAGGTGCCCGAACTGCCGGCAGGCGAGGACTTCCAGGGCTACCTCGCCCGCACCCCTGACGAGCGATCGCAGGTACCGGCCGCCTTCCGTGACCTGCCCCCCGGCACCACGGAGCTCGAGCGCAACGGACGCGAGCTGCACATCGAGGTCCGCCGCGTGGGCGAGGCCACGTTGTACCTGGTGTACGACGCGACCCCCCACGAGGAACGCGTGCGGGAGTTCGGTCACCTGATGGTGCTCGCCGTGCTCACCATGGCGGTCATCACCGCCCTGTTGGGTTACTGGGTTGCGGGGCTCCTGGTGCGCCAAGTCACCGATCTCGCCCGGCGCGTGGCACGGTTGCGCACCGAGGATGATGCGCCGCCGACGGCCGCCGATTATCAGGACGAGGAAATCGCCAGTCTCGCCCAGGCGATCGCCGACTATCACCGCCGCGCCGCCGAACTCCTTCGTCGCGAAAAGGAGTTCACCGCCAACGCGAGCCACGAGCTGCGCACGCCGCTGACCGCCATCAAGACCGGCTGCGAGCTGCTCGTTCAGGATCCCAGCTTGTCGGACAAGGCACGCCGGCGGGTCGAAGCGCTGGCCGGCGCCGCAGCGCGCATGGAGGAATCGATCCGCGCCTTATTGTTTCTCGCCCGGGAAACTGCGACCCCCGTTGCGGAAACGATAAACGTGCGCGAAGCGGTACATGAGGCACTGGCGCCGTTGCGGGAAACGCTGCGGACGCGGCCGGGTGTGCACCTTGAAATCGACGTCGATGCCAGCGCCACCCTGGAAACCGATCGCATCGCCCTACAGCTCACGGTCGCCAACCTGCTGAAGAACGCGATCGCCCATACTTCCCATGGCCAGATTCGGGTCAGCTTCCGCGGGTCGGTGCTAGAGGTGAGCGATACCGGCAGCGGTATCGCCGAGCACGACCTGCCGCGGATCTTCGACCGCTTCTACCGCGGCCAAAACGATGCCAGTACCGAAGGCACCGGACTCGGGCTCGCCATCGTGCGCTCCATCGCCGACCGGCTCGGCTGGCGTATAGCCGTGGAAAGCCAGCTAGGCAAAGGCACCCGCTTTCGCATCGAGTTCCCGGGTTCCTCATCCTCGCTCCCACCCACGCCCGCTCCCGAGACCGGGCACGGATAAAGCCGCAGGCGCCCGTGCCGCCCGGCCGCTGCAGGCGGAGGGCAGATGCCGCTTTCAAGAAATCAAACATGACCTTGCCGGGTTCACGATAAGGGCCATTTTCGCCAGCGCATGACTCGGGGAGGAACCCATCCCTGGACGAGGTTCCTCACAAATCCCTCACAAATCCCTCACGCGATCTCGACCGCACTCCGATTAGTATCCCCCTCCATTCTGAACACGACGAGCCGGGCATGGACGGGGTTTGTCCGTTCCACCGGCCAGCGATGGAACTCAAAGAGATCCTGAACATTGATGCGTCTCGGGGTACCCTTTCAAGGCGCCACCCAGTGGTCAGCGCGCTCTCTGCAGTCATTCCCCTGCACAACGAGGCGCCGAATCTGGCCCGCCTAGTGGCGGAGCTGGAAGCAACCCATGCCGGTCTGCCGCCGTTAGAGGTCATTTTTATTGACGATGGCAGCAGCGACGGCACCGTGCGTGAACTGAAACGGCTCGCCGCGGGCCGGCCGTGGCTGCGCTTCGTGCGTCATCGCCATAAATGCGGCCAGAGCACGGCGATACGCACGGGCGTCAGGGCGGCCCGCCACTCCTGGATTGTCACCCTCGACGGCGATGGTCAGAACGATCCCGCAGACATCCCACGCCTGATCGAAGCGCTGGAGAGGCATCCAACCCCAGAGCGGGTCCAGCTCGTGGCCGGTCAGCGCCGCCGCCGAGAAGACCCGTGGCTTCGGAAGCTGTCCTCGCGCATCGCCAATGCCGTGCGCAGCCGCGTGCTGGGAGATCGTACACCCGACAGCGGTTGCGGACTGAAGTTGATTCGCCGCGACGCTTTTCTGGAATTGCCCTACTTCGATCATATGCACCGTTTCCTACCGGCGCTGGTCCAGCGCCAAGGGGGTGAAATCGTGCTCGTCGAGGTCAATCACCGGCCGCGGCTCGAAGGCCGCTCTCACTATGGCATCGGCAACCGTCTGTGGGTCGGGATCGTCGACCTGCTGGGCGTGCTGTGGTTGAAACGCCGCTACCGCCGGGCCGACATTGAAGAAGGCTGCTGAGATGAATGCAGAAATGTTCTGGTTGGGATTGGGTTTTCTCGGTCAATCGCTGTTCTCCATGCGTTTCCTGGTCCAGTGGTGGGCGAGCGAACGGCGCAAAAGAAGCGTGGTGCCGCTCGCCTTTTGGTATTTCAGCCTTGCGGGTGGCGCTGCGTTGCTCGCTTACGCAGTCTACCGCGCCGACCCCGTTTTCATCGTCGGCCAGATGGGCGGATTGGTGATCTACGCCCGCAACCTTCACCTCATTTCCCGTGAACGCCGGCAGACGGCCGGCGTTCACGGACGCGAACCGGCATGAAGAGCGCCCGCTTGACCGGTCTCGCGTTCGTCATCGGCCTTTGGTTCCTGCCGGCATTCGTGACGCTGGAGTTCCGACCCATCCTGCCGGTCGACGAAACCCGTGTGGTCAGCGTCGCGTGGGAGATGTGGAATCGGGGGGATTTCCTGGTTCCGTATCTGAACGGCGCGCCTTACAGCGACAAGCCCCCGCTTTTATTCTGGATCATTCAGCTGGGCTGGGCAGCGGCCGGCGTCAATACCTGGTGGCCACGGCTGGTGCCGCCGCTGTTCGCGCTCGGCTGTCTCTATGTCACGCACGCCCTCGGACGGCGCCTGTGGCCGCACACGTCCGAAGCCGCCGGCGGTGCAGTGCTGGTGCTCGCGGGAACCGCCTTCTGGTCGGCATTCTGCACCGGCCTGGTCTACGACATGACGCTCGCCTTTTTCGTGCTGACCGGCACGGCTGCGCTGCTGCACGCGTGGCAGGAAAAGCGGTGGAGCAGTTTCGCCCTGTTCGGTATCTCGGCTGGCCTGGGGATCTTGACCAAAGGACCGGTTGCCCTGCTCCACCTGGGGATTCCCGCGCTGACCGCCCCGCTGTGGATGCGCGAAAACCGGCCGCAATGGACACGCTGGTATCTTGGCGTGGCGGCCGGTGCGGCGGTCGGGCTTGGGCTCGCCGCCGCCTGGGCGTTTCCGGCGGCCCAAGCCGGCGGCGATGCGTACGCCCAGCAAATCCTCTGGCACCAGACGACTGGACGCGTGGTGTCGGCATTCGCTCACCGGCGCCCGCTCTGGTGGTATCTCCCCCTGCTGCCGTTGCTGCTGTTTCCCTGGATCGTATGGCCGCCGCTGTGGCGCGCGTTGCACCCGCTGGTCGCCACCCGACCGGACAGCGGCATTCGTCTGATGCTGGTATGGAGCGGCGTCGGTTTGGCCGCTTTCTCGGCTTTTAGCGGTAAACAGGCGCATTACCTCCTGCCGCTGCTGCCGCCATTGGCCCTGCTGGCTGGTCGCGGTCTCGTCGAAAGCCCGACGGTCCGCCCGGGCGACGCCCTGTTCCCTGCCGCCGGCCTGGTGCTCTTCGGCGGGCTGCTCTCCTTTACGCCGATTCTCGGACCGAAGCTTCACTTGCCCGCGTGGGTCGCGGAGCTTCCAGTGGTGACCGGCCTCACCATTGCCGGGGCCGGCGTCGTCCTGGCGGTGGTCAGGCTCGAGCATCCTTTCCTCGAAGCCGCAAAGGCGGCCTTGGCGTCGGCCTTCACGGTCGCCGCCTTTCAGGCGGGGCTGTCGTTGCCCGTGTGGAACGCCTACGACCTGAACTCCATCAGCGCCCGGCTCAAGACGCTCGAAGAACAAGGCGTGCCGCTGGCCCACGTGGGCAAGTACCACGGCCAGTTCCAGTTCCTCGGGCGCTTGCAACGCCCCCTGGAAGTCATCCAGCCCCAGGACCTGCCCGCCTGGCTCGCCCGGCACCCGGCGGGGCGGGCCATCGTCTATCTTCCCCCGAACGATCCCATGCTCGACCAAGCCGAGTTCCTGCAGCCTTTCCGCAGCCGGTTCGTGGCCATCGTGGGGGCCCGCGCCGCAGCGAGCGTCGCAGCGGGACATCCGGCCGGAATGCCGGCCAGCGAGGTGACGCCGTGACCGGCGTCCAAACGGAGGCGCCGCAGGAGGGCAAGCCATGCGGCTGACCGTGCTCGGCACGGGCTACGTCGGGTTGGTGACCGGCGCCTGCTTCGCGGAAATGGGCAACCACGTGACTTGCGTGGACCGGGACGCCGCCAAGATCCAAAGGCTTGAGCGAGGCGAAGTGCCGATCTACGAGCCCGGTCTCGAGCCCCTGGTCGCGGCCAACCTGCGCCAGGGGAGGTTGCGTTTCACTACCAACCTCCCCGAGGCAGTGGCCGGCGCCGAGGTGATTTTTATCGCCGTGGGCACTCCGCCGCGCTCGGATGGCTCTGCCGACGTGGAGGACGTGCTCGCTGCGGCGCGCGATCTGGGCGCCTGCCTCGATCACGATGCCGTAGTGGTGGTGAAATCCACCGTTCCGGTCGGCACCACCGAGCGCGTGGAAGCGTTGATCACAGAAGCGCTATCCGCCAGGCGAGAAATCCTGACCGTCGACGTCGCTTTTAATCCCGAGTTCCTCAAGGAGGGCGACGCGGTCAACGACTTCATGCGGCCCGACCGGGTCATCGTGGGCAGCCGAAGCCCGCGCGCCATCGCCTTGTTGCGCATGCTCTACGCCCCGTTCACCCGCAACCACGAGCGCCTGATCGCCATGGCGGTGCGCGATGCGGAGATGACCAAGTACGCGGCCAACGCCATGCTGGCCACCCGAATCTCGTTTATGAACGAGCTGGCCACCATCTGCGAGCGGCTGGACGTGGACGTGGAGCAGGTCCGGGTCGGCATCGGCTCCGACCCGAGGATCGGCTATTCGTTTATCTACCCCGGCTGCGGTTACGGCGGATCGTGCTTTCCGAAGGATGTCCGCGCCTTGATCCGTCTGGCGCAGGACGCTGGCGTCGACCCCGGGCTGCTGCGCGCCACCGAAGCGCGCAACCAGGCCCAGAAGCGCCTGCTTTTCGACAAGCTCGCGGCGCGCTTCGGCGGGAGACTGGCCGGACTCGGATTCGGCGTATGGGGTCTCGCCTTCAAGCCCGGCACCGACGACATGAGGGAAGCCCCCGCCGTCACGCTGATTGCGCAGCTGATCGAGGCCGGGGCCACCGTCAGCGCCTTCGACCCGGCCGCGATGAATACGGCGCGAACCGTGTTCCCCAAGGCATGGTTCGATTCCGGCCGGCTCAGGCTCGCTGACGACCCTTACGACGCCCTGAGGCACGCCAGCGCGCTGCTGCTCGTCACCGAATGGAAACAGTTCCGCAGCCCGGACCTTCCGCGCATGCGCCGTATCATGCGGCTGCCCGTCATCTTCGACGGCCGCAACCAGTTCGAACCCGGGCATATGGCGGCCCAGGGCTTCGAGTACCACGGCATCGGCCGCGGCGGCCACGGGCCCGCCGAGGCCGCCGCGGCCGGCCTACAGGCCGCCGGATGAAGGCGTCCGGTCCGCGACCCATGGCGCCTGCGCTTTCGCGTCCCCGCAAATTCCTCACCTTTGCCTGACACCTTCCTCATGCGGTCCCGCGTAGCATCTGCCCCGTCTTTCCTCCCACGGGCAGCGATACGAATGCGAGGAGAACCCCCCTCTGCCTCGAGGTTCCCGGTCCATCCGCCAGCGCGGCAGCGTCGTTCGTCCTGCGCCTCGCCCTGCTTTCGAACCGCTGGCGCGTGGCGCGCCGCGTTCCAGGTGGCCGGCGAGCTCTACCGCACCCGCGTTCGGATGTCGCCCCGCCAGCGGAGCGGCTACAATCCGCCCATGCTCTATCCTTTGCTGCGCCCAGCGCTGTTCGCGCTGGAGGCGGAGACCGCCCATGCTCTTAGCCTTTCCCTGCTGGAGGCCGCCCACGCCCTGCGGCTCGACCGGCTCGCGCTCCACCCGCCCCAGGGCAAGCCGGTGCGGGCCATGGGGCTCGCCTTTCCCAACCCGGTAGGCCTCGCCGCCGGCTTCGACAAGGACGGCGCCCACGTGGACGCCCTGGGCAGCCTGGGCTTCGGCTTCATCGAGGTAGGCACGGTGACGCCGCGCCCCCAGCCGGGCAACCCCCGTCCCCGGCTGTTCCGCCTCCCGGAGGCCCAGGCCATCATCAACCGGATGGGTTTCAACAACGCGGGCATCGACGCCGTGCTCGCCAACCTGGCCCGCGCCCGCTACCGGGGCGTGCTAGGGATCAACATCGGCAAGAATTTCGACACGCCCCTGGCGCGGGCGGCGGAAGACTACCTCACCTGCCTGCGCAAAGCGTATCCCCAGGCTGACTACGTGGCGATCAACGTTTCCTCCCCGAACACCGCGGGACTGCGGGACCTGCAAGCCGAAGAGGCCCTGGACGCCCTGCTGGCCGAGCTCGCGGCCGAGCGGGAGCGGCTCTCCGACGCCCACGGCCGGCGAGTGCCGCTGGCGGTGAAAATCGCCCCGGACCTGGACGCCGCCGGGATCCAGGCCATCGCCCGGCTGCTTCTCAAGCACGGCCTCGACGCCGTGATCGCCACCAACACCACGGTGGCCCGCCCCCAGCTCGACGGGCATCCCCTTGCCCGGGAAGCGGGAGGGCTCTCCGGCGCGCCCTTGCGTCCCGCCGCCACCCGGGCGGTGCGCCTGCTCTCGGCCACCCTGGCCGGGGCGCTGCCCATCATCGCCGTGGGCGGCATCCTCTCCGGGGCCGATGCGCGGGAAAAACTGGAGGCGGGCGCCACCCTGGTACAGGTCTACACGGGGCTCGTCTACCGGGGTCCGGGGCTCGTCGCCGAGCTCCTCCGCGCCACGGCGGCGGCGCGGGAGGCCTGACACGGCCGCTTCCGTCTTCGACCTGCGGCCTTCACGGCGGACCGCGGGAATTCCTCTTCACGAACAAGGTTGTCCGCAGACGACCTGTGCGACGATAATTACAAATTGCGTTCGCGCTGCGGCTGCAGCGCTCGAATGCAGCCGAACGTTCACGCGCCATGGAAGGCTATCTGCTGATCCTGGTGAGCACGGTGCTGGTGAACAACATCGTGCTCGCGAAAGTTCTGGGCCTGTGCCCTTTCATGGGCGTCTCCAGGAAGTTAGAGACCGCCATGGGCATGGGGCTCGCGACCGCCTTCGTGCTGACCCTGGCTTCCGGGGCGAGCTATCTTATCAACCGCTATCTCCTGGGTACGGAACTCTTCTACCTTCGCACCCTCTCCTTCATCGTGGTGATCGCCGGCGTCGTGCAGTTCACCGAGATGTTCGTGCGCAAGACGAGCCCCCTACTGCACCAGATGCTGGGCATTTATCTGCCCCTCATCACCACCAACTGTGCCGTGCTGGGCATTCCCCTGCTCAACGTCCAGGCCGGCCACGATTTCGTGGAATCCCTGTTCTTCGGCCTGGGCGGCGCCCTGGGTTTTTCCCTGGTGCTGGTGCTGTTCGCCGCCATGCGGGAGCGGTTGGAGGCGGCGGACGTGCCCCCGCCCTTCCGGGGCTCCCCCATCGCCCTGGTCACCGCCGGGCTCATGAGCCTGGCGTTCATGGGGTTTTCTGGGTTGGTGAAGTGAGGACGGTAACTGAGCAATGCTGACCGCGCTGCTCATCATGGGAGGCCTGGCCGTGGGCCTGGGGGCCATCCTGGGCTTCGCCGCCCAGCGGTTGCGGGTCGAAGGCCATCCCCTGGTGGAAAAAATCGACGCCATCCTGCCCCAGACCCAGTGCGGGCAGTGCGGCTATCCCGGCTGCCGTCCCTACGCCCAGGCCATCGCCGAAGGCCGGGCAGACATCAACCAGTGCCCCCCGGGAGGCGAGGAAGGGATCAGGCAACTGGCCGAGCTGCTGGGGGTGGAGCCCAAGCCTTTGAACCCGGAGCACGGCCAGGCGAAGCCCAAGGCGGTGGCCCTGATCGACGAAAGCCTGTGCATCGGTTGCACCCTGTGCATCCAGGCCTGCCCGGTGGACGCCATCGTCGGCGCGGCCAAGCAGATGCACACGGTGATCGCCGCCGAGTGCACCGGCTGCGAGCTGTGCCTGCCCCCGTGCCCGGTGGATTGCATCGCCATGGTGGCGGTGCCGGAGCGCATCGAGACATGGAAGTGGAAGCCTCCTCTGTCTTCCCTAAAGCCCGCGGCATGAGGCGGCTCCATCGCTTCCCCGGCGGGCTCAGGCTGGAGGACCACAAGGCGCTCTCCACCGCCCGCCCGATCGAGCCCCTGCCCCTGCCCCACCTGCTCGTCGTGCCCCTCGCCCAGCACATCGGCGCAGCAGCGAAGCCCTTGGTGGCCCCGGGGCAGCGGGTGCTCAAGGGGGAGCCCATCGGGCTCGCCGAGGGCTACGTCTCCTGCAGCGTCCACGCCCCCACCTCCGGCCGGGTGGTGGCGGTGGAGCCGCGGCCCGTGCCCCACCCGTCGGGGCTTCCCGACCTGTGCGTGATGATCGAGCCGGATGGAGCGGAGCGCTGGATCGAGCGCGAGCCCATCGATTATCTCAACGCCGACCCGAGCGAAGTGCGCAACCGCCTGCGGGAAGCGGGCCTGGCGGGCCTGGGCGGGGCGGTGTTCCCGAGCTACATCAAGCTGAACCCCGGCGCCAATATCGTGCGCACCCTGGTGGTGAACGGCGCGGAGTGCGAGCCCTACATCACCTGCGACGACATGCTGATGCGTTCGCGCGCCGCCGAGATCGTAGCGGGGATCGAGATCGCCCGCCACCTCCTGGGCGCCGTGGAGGTGCTGATCGGCATCGAGGACAACAAGCCCGAGGCGATCGCGGCGATGCGGACGGCGGTGCAGGCGGGAGGGTATGCTTTCGAGATCGTGCCGGTGCCCTCCATCTATCCGGCCGGTGGCGAGAAACAGCTGCTCTACACGTTGACCGGCCGGGAGGTGCCTTCGGGCAAGCGCCCCCACGACATCGGGCTCGCCTGCTTCAACGTGGGCACCCTGTACGCCCTGGCCCGGGCGGTGCTCCACGGCGAACCCCTGATCTCCCGCGTCACCACGGTCGCCGGCAACGTGGAGGCGCCGGGGAACGTGGAGGTGCTGATCGGAACCCCGGTGGCGGACCTGGTTTCCGCCGCCCGTCCGCGCCCCGATACCGATGCCTTCATCATGGGCGGGCCCATGATGGGCTTCGTGCTCCCGGGGCCCAGGGTGCCGGTGGTGAAAGCCACCAACTGCGTGATCGCCCGCTCCCCGGCCCTGTTCCCGGCGCCGCCCCCGCCCATGCCCTGCATCCGCTGCGGCCGCTGCGCGGAAGCCTGCCCGGCGCGGCTCGCCCCCATGGACCTCTACGCCTTCGCCAAGTCCCGCAACTTCGGCAAGGCCCAGGAATACGCCCTGTTCGACTGCATCGAGTGCGGCTGCTGCAGCGCCGTGTGCCCGAGCCACATTCCCCTCGTCGACTTCTACCGCTACGCCAAGAGCGAGATCTGGGCCCGGGAGCGGGAGCGCAAGGCCGCCGACCTGGCCCGCCGCCGCCACGAGTTCCGCCTGGCGCGCCTCGCGCGGGAAAAAGAGGAGCGAGCGCGGCGGCTCGCGGAAAAAGCGGGCAAGGCCGGCCCGGACGCTCCGGACCGGGAGGCCATCCTGGCGACCATCGAGCAGGCCAAGGCGAAGAAGGCCCAGGCTTCCTCCGATCCGGTGAACCCCCCTTCTTCTGGCGAAGCGCGGTGAAGCCCCCCGGCACCGACCCCTGACCCATGCCGGCACCGTTCGTGAGCCTCGCCGGTAGCGTGCAAGGGGTCATGCTCCGGGTGCTGCTGGCGCTGCTGCCGGCGATCGCCGTGCACGCCTGGTGGTATGGCCCCGGCATCTTGATCCAGCTCGCCCTGGCGAGCGCCGCAGCGCTCGCCGCCGAGGCCCTCATGCTCAAGCTCCGGAGCCTGCCCCTCGCGCCCTTCCTGTCCGACCTCTCGGCCCTGGTGACGGCCTGGCTCCTCGCCCTGTGCCTGCCCCCCATCGCCCCCTGGTGGCTCGCCGTCGTGGGTACCGTCTTCGCCATTGCCGTGGCCAAGCACCTCTACGGCGGCCTGGGGAGCAACCTGTTTAATCCGGCCATGGTGGGCTACTGCGTGCTCATTCTCTCCTTTCCCGCCGAGATCGCCCGCTGGCCCGCGGCTACGGCCCTCGCCTCCCATCCCCTCGGGTGGACCGAAACCGCGGCCTACATCTTCTTCGGCCATCTGCCCGGCGGCCTCTCCCTGGACGCACTGACCGCCGCCACGCCCCTGGACGCGGTGAAAACCCAGCTCGCCGCCAGCCACACCCTGAACGAAATCTTCCGCCAGCCCGGCCTTGCCGAGATCTCGCCGGGCCCCGCCTGGCTCGCCCTCGCCTGCGCCGCGGGGGGGCTCATCCTGTGGCGGCAGCGGGTGATTGCCTGGCACGTGCCGGCGGCCTATCTGGCCACCCTGGCGCTGGTGGCGGGGATCTTTCACGCCGCTGATCCGGACCGCTACGCCGGGCCCCTGTTCCACCTGATCCATGGCGCCGGCGTTCTCGGCGCCTTCTTCATCCTGACCGACCCGGTGAGCGGCCCCACCACGCCCCTGGGCAAGCTGATCTTCGCCGCCTCGGCGGCCCTGCTCACCTACCTGATCCGGGTCTTCGGCGGCTACCCGGACGGGGTGGCCTTCGCCGTGCTCATCATGAACATGGCGGTGCCCTTGATCGACGCCTACACCCAGCCGCCGGTGTACGGCAAGAAGCCTCCCGGCCGCGGAGGCGGCTCATGAGCCTGGGCCCCGGGCGTTCGGCCCTGCGGGGGGCGCTGGTGCTGGCCGCCTTCGCCCTTGCAGGCACCCTGCTCCTCGGCCTCGCCTTCCAGCAGACCCGGGAGCCCATCGCCCGAGCGGAAGAGGCGGCGAAGCTAAAGCTCCTCAACCAGGTGATCCCCCCCGAACTGCACGACAACGACCTGCTGGCCGACGCCATCGAGCTTCCCGCTAACGCCCTGCTGGGGACCGACGAGCCGCGCCCCGCCTATCGGGCGCTGAAGGACGGCCGGGTCACGGCGGTGGCCTTCGAGGCGATTGCGCCCGATGGCTACAACGGTAGAATTAGGCTCCTGCTGGCGGTGTCCCCCGAGGGCCGCGTCCTCGGCGTGCGGGTCGTGGCCCACGCCGAAACCCCCGGCCTGGGTGACTACATCGACATCGCCAAGAGCGACTGGATCCGCCAGTTCGACGGGCGCGAGTTTTCGCCCGCCAGCGCGAACGCCTGGCGGGTGAAAAAGGACGGCGGGACCTTCGACGCCATGGCCGGCGCCACCGTCACGCCGCGGGCGGTAGTGAAGGCAGTGCGCAAGGCCCTCGAGTACTTCCACGCCCACCGGGACCCGCTGGTGGGGGAGAGCCTCCAGACCGGGAAGGCAGCCCCATGACTCCTCACCGTGAAATCCTGGAGAACGGCCTGTGGACCCAGAACCCGGGGCTCGTGCAGCTCCTGGGTTTGTGCCCCCTGCTGGCCGTGAGCGGCACGGTGGTGAACGCCGTGAGCCTGGGCCTTGCCACGGCCCTGGTCATGGCGATGACCGGCCTGGCGGTGTCGGCGGCGCGCAACCTGATCCCGCCCGAGATCCGCATTCCCGTGTTCGTGCTCATCATCGCGGTGCTGGTCACGGTGGTGGACCTGCTCATGCACGCCTATGTCCACGATCTCTACCTGGTGCTAGGCATCTTCGTCCCCTTGATCGTCACCAACTGCATCGTGCTCGCCCGGGCGGAAGCCTTCGCCTCCAAGCGGGGGCCCCTCGCCTCCGCCCTGGACGGGCTGGCCATGGGGCTCGGGCTCACTGCGGTGCTGGCCCTGCTGGGCGCCCTGCGGGAGCTCACGGGCAAAGGGACCCTGCTCTCGGGCCTGCATCTCGTCTTCGGGGAAGGCGCCCGGAGCTGGACGGTGCAGGTGCTGCCCGATTACGGCGGCTTCCTGCTGGCGGTGCTGCCCCCCGGCGCCTTTATCGGGCTAGGGCTGCTGATCGCCGCCAAGAACGCCCTCGACCGGCGGCGGGCGGAGCGCCGGACGGCGCCCGCGGCCCTCGCCCGCGGTGCGTGACCGGCCATGGGCGCCCATTTCCCCTTCTCCGGACGCGCCGACCGGGTGGCGGTGTACGCGTTCTTCGAGTGCCACGGGCTGAGCTTCCCGCTCCAGGAGAAGTACTACCGGTGGTGGCACGAATGGGCGCGGCGGCAAGTCATGGAGGACCCCCATCTCCTGGGGTGTAAAGGCCCCGAGCTGGAGCGCTTCCCCTACGGGCAGCACGCTTTCCACGACTTTCACCTGCACCAGTACGGCTGGGCCACCGCCCTCGCCGACCTGGGGGCGTTCATCCAGGGCACGCTCTTTCCCCGCTTGAGCGCCGAGGCCCTCGAGCGCCTGGAACAAGAGCACGGGGCCTTCCTCTCCCGGCTCAAGGAGGAGGTTTCCGCCGCGCCCCGGCCGCCGGCGCCCGAGGTGGGACGTTACCGGCATACGTGACGTCCGTATCCGGACCGCCGCGAGACGGTCGATGAACGCGTCGAAACGCCGCGCCATTTTTGAGCGCCTGCGAGCGGCGAACCCCAACCCCACCACGGAGCTGGACTACCGCACCCCCTTCGAGCTGCTGGTGGCGGTGATCCTCTCCGCCCAGGCGACCGACAAGAGCGTGAACCTGGCGACCCGCCGGCTGTTCCAGGTGGCCGGCACGCCGCAAAAGATGCTCGCCCTGGGGGAGGAGCGGCTCGCCGAATACATCCGCACCATCGGCCTCTACCGCACCAAGGCGAAGAACCTGATCGCTACCTGCCGCATCCTGGTGGAGGAGCACGGGGGGCGGGTGCCTTCCACCCGGGAAGCCCTGGAGAAGCTGCCGGGGGTGGGGCGCAAGACCGCCAACGTGATTCTCAACACGGCCTTCGGCGAGCCCACCATCGCCGTGGATACCCACATCTACCGCGTGGCCAACCGCACCGGGCTCGCCCCGGGAAAGAACGTCCGCCAAGTGGAAGAGCGGCTCACCCGGGTGGTGCCGGAGGAATTCCGCAGGCACGCCCACCACTGGCTCATCCTCCACGGCCGCTACGTGTGCAAGGCGCGCAAGCCCGAGTGCTGGCGCTGCATCATCGCCGACCTGTGCGAGTATCGGGAGAAGAACCTGGCGCCCCCCGCGCCGGGCGTGAAAAGAGAAAGCGGCGGTGCTAAGCTTGGCCGTCGGGCGCGCTCCTTCGGCGCTTGACCCCTTGCCCCGATGTTCCAGCCCAGCCGCGATCAGGCCCGGCAATTCCTCTTCGAGGCGTGGCGCAAGTACCGGGAGCGCCAGGTCTTGAGCCCCCTGGAGGACTTGGCCGTCGCCGTCATCCTGCTGCATCCCGAGTATCACCCCGTGCTGGAGGATCCGGAGCGCTACGGGGACATGGAGTACTTTCCCGAGGCGGGGGAGGTCAACCCGTTCCTGCACTTGGGCCTGCACCTCGCCGTCGAAGAGCAGCTTTCCATCGACCAGCCTCCCGGCCTCGTCGACCGGGTCAAGGCCCTGGAGAGGGGGAGCGGCTCCCGCCACGAGGCCCTGCACGCCACCATGGAATGCCTGGCGGAAACGCTCTGGCGCGCCCAGCGGGACGGCACCGCCCCGGACGCAGGCGTCTATCTCGCCTGCCTGGATCGACGGCTCGGAAAATGAACCGGGGCGCGGCATGACCCGCGCCCCGTCCTTCGGCCGGCGACCCTCGTCCGGCAGGCTTCACCCGCCCGACAGGACCCCCGAGGCAACCCCAGGAAAATCAGCGGCTGCCCGGGGGCTTGACCTGCAGGCTGCCCTTCTGGCTCGCGAAATAGGCCGCCAGGTTCCGGATGTCCTGCTCGCTCAGGTTGGCGGCGAAGCCCTGCATGATGGGATTTTGCCGCTCCCCCGTCTTGTAATCGATGAGGGCCTTCTCCAGGTAGTCCCGGTACTGGCCCGCGAGCTTGGGGTACGCGGGAGCGATGGGCGCATCCCCCGTCGGCCCGTGGCATGCGGCGCACACCTCGGTGGCGATCTTCTTGCCCGCTTCGGGACTGGCCGCCCACGCCCCCGTGGCGCCGAGCAGGCCGCACAAAGCGAGGGACAGCGTTCTTTTCATTCCTCCCCTCCTCCCCGCGGCGCCCCTCATTTGCCCGCCCCGCTGTAGTAGGCCGCCAGATCGGCCATGTCCTGGGCCGACAGGGTCGCGGCGATGGCGGTCATGGAAGGATGCTTGCGCGCGCCGCTCTTGTAGGCCTCCAGCGCCGCCACGATGTACTCGGCGCTCTGGCCCCCCAGCTTGGGCACGGTATAGACGGTGGGATAGGCGGTGCGGTAGCCCGCGATCTCGTGGCACCCGGCGCACATGGCGCTCTTTTCCTTGCCGGCTTCGGCGTCTCCCGCCGCCGCGCCGCCGGCACAGGCGATCAGGGCCATCCCGGTTACCATGGTGAGGACTTTCGTTCTTCTCATGATTCTCGATGGGACGGTTGGGAAATTCAAAGCTTCGGACTTTAATGGATCAGTCCATTCAGGTCAATGACCGCGGCCAGGGCTAAGGCAGCGCCGGCGGCCGAGGCGTGGGGCGCGCAGCCCGCGGCCCGTCCCTGGTACCATACGCCAAAATTTGCTGGCCTTCCCTCGACCTTGCACGTGTCCTTTCGATCCTGGCTCCTGACGGCCTTCCCGTTCCTGCGCTGGTGGCCCATGGTCACCCGGGACACCCTGCGGGCAGACCTGGCCGCAGGGCTCACCGCCGCCATCGTGGTGCTTCCCCAGGGCGTCGCCTTCGCCACCCTGGCGGGCATGCCGCCCGAGTACGGGCTGTACGCCGCCATGGTCCCCGCCGTGGTGGCGGCGCTGTTCGGTTCCTCGTGGCATCTCATTTCCGGGCCGACCAACGCCATCTCCCTGGTCGTCTTCGCCACCATGAGCCCGCTCGCCGTGCCCGGCTCGCCCGAATACATCAAGCTGGTGCTCACCCTCACCTTCCTCACGGGCGTTATGCAGCTCGTGATGGGGATCGCGCGCATGGGCGCCCTGGTGAACTTCATCTCCCACACCGTGATCATCGGCTTCACCGCCGGAGCAGCGCTGCTGATCATCGCCTCCCAGATCAAGAACTTCTTTGGCGTGGCCATCGAGCGCGGCTCGTCGTTCGTGGAAACCTTCCTCCAGTTCGGCGCCCAGATCGACGACATCAACCCCTACGTGTTCTCGGTGGCCGCGGTGACCCTGGTCACGGGCATCCTGTCCCGCCGCTACCTCCCCAAGATCCCCTACATGATCGTGGCCATGGTGGCGGGGAGCCTGTTCGCCTTGGGGGTCAACTGGGGATTCGGCGCCGAAACCACCGGCATCGCGACGGTGGGGGCGCTACCGGGGGGGCTTCCGCCCCTCTCGGCGCCGGACCTCTCCCTGGAGACAATCCGCCTGACCGCGCCCATCGCCTTCGCGGTCACCATGCTGGCTCTGACCGAAGCGGTGTCCATCGCCCGCAGCATCGCGGTGAAGTCGGAACAGCGCATCGACGGCAACCAGGAATTCATCGGCCAGGGCCTGTCCAACATCGCCGGCTCGTTCTTCTCCGCCTACGCCTCCAGCGGCTCCTTCAACCGCAGCGGCTTGAACTACGAGGCCGGGGCCAAGACCCCCCTCTCCGCTGTGTTCTCCGCCGTCTTCCTGGTCTTCATCCTGCTGGCGGTGGCGCCCCTGGCCGCCTACCTGCCGATCCCCTCCATGGCGGCGATCCTGTTCCTGGTGGGCTGGGGCCTGATCGATTTCCACCACATCCGCGGCATCCTGCGCACCAGCCGGTCCGAGACGGCGGTGCTGGCGGTCACTTTCTTCGGCACCCTGCTCCTCGACCTGGAGTTCGCCATCTACGCCGGTATCATCATCTCCCTGATCCTGTACCTGAACCGCACCTCCAAGCCCCTGGTGCTGGACGTCAAGCCCGATCCCGCCGAGGGCAGCTATCACTTCTCCGCCGAAACGGGGCTGCCCGATTGCCCCCAGCTCAAGATGGTGCGCATCAACGGGTCGCTGTTCTTCGGCGCGGTGAACCACGTGCAGCAGGCGCTGCAGGAGATCGACGAGCGAAACCCGCAGCAGAAACACGTGCTGATCGTGGCGAGCGGCATCAACTTCGTGGACGTGGCCGGCGCCGAGATGCTGGCCCAGGAGGCCCGGCGGCTACGCCGCAAAGGGGGCGGGCTTTACTTCTACCGGATGAAGAACGCGGTGCGGGAGCTCATGGAGCGTGGCGGCTACCTGCGAGAGATCGGCGAGGAGAACCTGTTCCCGGTCAAGAGCCACCCGGTCTCCCGCCTCTACCCTCGCCTCGACCCGGAGATCTGCCGCCATTGCCGGGTGCGCATCTTCCGCGAATGCCAAGACCGGCTTCCCAACGGGGAGCCGCGGTCCGCGGCCAACGCCGCGGGCGCGAGCCCGATGAATACCTGACCGCACCAAGGTAGGCTATAGGCCTGATGCGCAGCCGCTGCGTATCATCCCGCCATGAACGCCCGCTCCTTGACCCGCTTTTTTCCCTTCCTGGCCTGGTTCCCGATGAAGGGCTCGACCCTGCGGGCCGACCTGGCGGCGGGCATCACCGTGGGCCTGGTCCTGGTGCCCCAGTCCCTGGCCTACGCCCAGTTGGCCGGCCTGCCGCCCTACTACGGCCTATACGCGGCCTTCGTCCCGGTCATCGTGGCGGCCGCGTTCGGGTCCTCCCATCAGCTCGCCACCGGCCCGGTGGCCATGGTGTCCCTGCTCACCGGGGCGGTCCTGGCGCCCCTGGCAGCGGCCGGTTCCGAGCAGTTCGTGGCGCTGGCGATCCTGCTGGCCCTCATGGTGGGCGTGCTGCAGCTTCTCCTGGGGGTGTTACGCCTCGGGGCGCTGGTGAACTTCCTGTCCCACCCGGTCATCGTGGGCTTCACCAACGCGGCGGCCCTCATCATCGCCGCCTCCCAATTCAACAAGTTGATCGGCGTCAGCAAAGGCAGAAGCGAAAGTTTCCTCCTCGACATGTGGGGCGTGCTGCTGCAGCTCGGCGACACCCATTGGCCCACCCTGGCCATGGGTACAGGGGCCATCGGCCTCATGGTGGCGCTCAAGAAGATCGCCCCCCGGGCGCCCGGCGTGCTGGTGGCGGCGATCATTACCACTGCCCTGAGCTGGGCCGTCGGTTTCGAGAAGAAAGGCGCTGCGCGGCCCGACGAGATCGCCGACGAGGCGCTGCGCTCCATCGCCGTCGATTACCTGGCGACCCAGGCCGCCGTCGCCGAGCTGCAGCGCCGAATCGAGGCCGGCTTGAACGAGCTGCGCTCGGCGGAGCGCTCCGGCGGCGCCGGCAGCCGCCACGCGGTGGCCCTGCGCTACCAGGTGGAGATCCTACGGCTAGAGCTCGCCGATCTGGAAAATGAGAATCGCAAGCGCCTGCGGGACCTGCGCAAGTTCGCCTTCGAGCGCGCCGTGACGCCCGAGGGGCCGCGCCTTTACCTCCACGGCGAGCTGCCCGAGGGCTTGCCGGGCGACGGCCAGTTGTGGCGGATCCGCGGCATCAGCGAGGGCGAGCTGCGGCTCGCGGGCGGAGGGGAGGTGGTGGGCGCCATCCCGCCCGGGCTACCGGAGTTGCGGCTGCCCCAGGTGAGCCTGGAACGGGTCGGCGCCCTGCTCTCGGGGGCGCTGGTGATCGCCCTGGTGGGGTTCATGGAGGCGATCTCGGTGGCGAAGGCGATCGCCACCCGCACCCGGCAGCGGCTGGACGCGAACCAGGAGCTGATCGGCCAGGGCCTGGCCAACGTGGCCGGCAGCCTATTCCAGTCCTTTCCGGTGAGCGGCTCGTTCTCCAGGACGGCGGTGAACTACAGCGCCGGAGCCCGGACGGGCCTGTCCTCCCTCTTCACGGCGTGCATGGTGGTGATCACCCTGCTACTGTTCACCCCGCTGCTCTACCACCTGCCCCAAGCCGTGCTGGCGGCCATCATCATGATGGCCGTGGCGGGTCTCATCAACTTCCGGGCTATGCGCGACGTCTGGCGGGCCCATCGCCACGACGGCGTCGCCGCCTTCGTCACCTTCGCCGCCACCCTGGCCTTCGCCCCCCACCTGGACAAGGGCATCCTCCTGGGCGCGGGCCTCGCGGTGCTGCTTTACCTGTACCGCACCATGAAGCCCCGGGTGGCGGTGCTGGGACGCCACCCCGACGGCACCCTGCGGGACGCCCGCCTGCACGGGCTGCCCCTCTGCGAGCACCTGGTGGCGGTTCGCTTCGACGGGCAGCTCTATTTCGCCAACACGCCGTACTTCGAAGCCGCCATCCTGGACGTGGCGGCCCGCTTTCCCAAGGCCCGGCAGATCCTGGTGGTGGCCGACGGCATCAACCAGATGGACGCCTCCGGCGAAGAGACGGTGCGGCACCTGAACGCGCGCCTGCGGGAGGCCGGCGTCACCCTCTCCTTCTCCGGCCTGAAGCGTCAGGTGCTGGAGGTCATGGAACGCACGGGGTTGATCGAGGAAATCGGCCGGGAAAACCTGTTCGCCAGCGAGGACGACGCCCTGGAGGCGCTGGCGAAGCGCATCGATGCCCCGGACTTCGATCCCCGGACCTGCCCGCTGCTGCGCCAGCCGGGCCCCTATTCAGGCACCGGCTCCTCTTCCGCCTCGCTCAGCGCGTGATCCCGGTGGCCCCGGACCATGGCGCCCACGATGATGACGGCGCCCGTGGCGAGCGCCCCCCACCATGAACAGGAAGCTCGCGTCCTTGAACAGCTCCACGAGCTTGGGGCTCAAATCGAGCTTGCCGAGCTGGGCGAGGTAGACGGGGATCACCACGGCGCGGCTCACCGCGACAATCATCATGATGGCCCCCATGACCACCTTGATCATGTAGGGCTTTACATACGTGGTGCCGATGGCGCCGAGCTGAATGCCGAAAAGGGAGCCTGCCAGGATGATCATGGCGAGCCGGATGTCCACCAGGCCGTGCATGGCGTATTTGATCGTGCCGCCCAGACCCATCACGAAGGCGATCACCAGCTCCGTGGCGCTCGCCACCAGGCTCGGGGCCCCCAGCACGTAGATCATGCCCGGCACGCCGATAAACCCTCCTACCGCGATGGTGGCGGCCAGCATACCCGTAGCGAAGCCGAGCGGCAGGATGAACAGGAAGGAGACGCGCACCTTGGCCACCTTGAACTCCACCATGGTGCCCGGGATCTCAAGGCTTTGAACCCAGCGCGCCAGGCGGTGGGTCTGCTCTATGGAGTCACCGCCCCGACGGTAGACCTTCCATGCGTCGGCGAGCACCCATGTCCCCACGACCACCAGCACGAGCACGAACGCGGTGCTCACGTACAGGCTGGAGCCCGCTTCGCCATGGGCGGCCTTGATGGCCTGCTGGATGTCAGCGCCCACCCATACGCCCATGGCCGCCGTAGCCGCCATGAAGAGACCGAGCTTGATATCCACGTGGCCGTACTTATGGCGCTTGTACGCGCCTACCAATGCCTTCGGAAACTTGTGGCAGATATTGCTTGCGACGGCGACGACACCCGGCACCCCCATGCTCATCATGCCGGGCGTGAGCACGAAAGCGCCGCCGGAGCCGATGAAACCCGACACCAGGCCGCCGATGAAGCCGACCATCAGGAGAAACATCACCCCTGGCAGCTCGAGCTCGATGAAGTGGGGGGCGATCTGTTCCATTCAGCGCTTCCTTCCGTTCGGCTTCTTGCCGCGCACGCCCAGCACCTCCCAGAAGTAGCCCGTAAACGCCCCGTGCACGAGCGAGAAGACGAACGCCGTCGCCACCGGCAGCAGCCAGTACAACCCGTCGGTCCGGGTGTAGGCACGCATGATCTCGTCCTCGAACAGGAACAGGAGCAGGTAGAGCCCCAGGGAGCCGGCGCCGCTCAAGGCGAGGGGGAGCAGCGGTTTCTTGTCTCGTTCCATTCCCGGCGTTTTTGGTATCGGAGCGGGACGGTTCGCGCGATTATAGGGCGCCGGGTCCGGGCCCTTGATAGGGGGTTCTTATGGCGGCATCGAGCCGCTTTTGGCCCGCGACTTGACCCTTCCCTAGGCCCCGGCCGACAATGCGGCCACGTTCATCGGAGGAAGACCGCACGTGGGACACCGGCTGTCGAAGATCTACACCCGCACGGGGGACAAGGGCACCACCGGGCTCGGGGATGGCTCCCGGGTGCCGAAGGACTCGCTGCGCGTGGAAGCCTTCGGCACCGTCGATGAGTTGAACAGCGTGATTGGGCTCCTGCTCGCAGAAGAACTCGCGCCCGAAGTACGGTCGTGCCTGGTGGACATCCAGCACGATCTCTTCGACCTGGGCGGCGAGCTGTGCATTCCGGGGCATACCGCCGTCAGCGATCGGCAGGTGGAACGGCTCGAGCATCTCCTTGACGGCTTCAACGCCGACCTGCCGCCGCTCAAGGAATTCATCCTGCCGGGCGGCGCGCGCCAGGCCGCCGTGTGCCATTTCGCACGCACCGTCTGCCGCCGGGCAGAACGCCGGCTGGTCACGCTGGCCAACGCGGAGGTCGTGAGCCCCACCGCCCTCAAGTACCTGAACCGCCTCTCCGACTTGCTGTTTGTCCTGGCGCGGGTGCTCAACCGCCAGCACGGCCAGGGCGACGTGCTGTGGCAGCCGGGAAAAAACCGCTAGCCCAGCGCGCCGCCGTTTGCCGCGCTCAGGCCGCCGCCGGGGTGGCGCTGGAGGAGGCGTGGAACTTCTCCGCCAGGGCCGCCCGCTTGAGGTAGGCCTCCCGAGCGATCCTTACGTCCTCGAGGAAATAGGGCAGTTCGGCCAGGGTCAGCGCCTGGGCGCCGTCCACCAGCGCCTTGGACGGCTCCGGGTGGAAGTCCACCAGGATCATGTTGGCCCCCGCGATCACCCCCTGAGCGGTCACGTGCATGATGTCCAGCAGCCCGTCGGGGGCCATCGCTCGGGAGCCCACCGAATGAGAAGGGTCGATGCACACCGGCATGCGGGTGAGCCGCTTCACCACCGCCACGTGGGAGAAGTCGACGAAGTTGCGGTGGGGGTCTCCCATGTTGGTCTTCATGCCCCGCAGCCCGAAGATCACCTTGCGGTTGCCCTCGGAAGCCAGGTATTCGGCGGCATTCAGCGACTCGTCCAGCGTGATGCCGAAGCCGCGCTTGAACAGGACCGGAAACTCCTGCTGCCGGCCCACGGCCTTCAACAGCTCGAAGTTCTGGGCGTTGCGGGTGCCGATCTGGAGCATGACGCCGGTCGGGTTGCCCGTCATGTGCAGCGCTTCGCGGATTTGATCGATGTGATCCTCGTGGGTGATCTCCATGGCGATCACCTTGATCCCGTACTTGCCCGCGAGCTCGAACACGTAGGGCAGGCAGTCCTTGCCGTGGCCCTGGAACGAATAAGGGCTGGTGCGGGGCTTGTAGGCGCCCATGCGGGTGCACACCTGGCCGTTGTCCCGCAGCGCCCGCATCATCATCTCCACGTGCTCGCGGGTGTCCACCGCGCACAAGCCCGCGAACACGTGCAGCGTGTCCTGGCCGAAGCGCAGACCGTTGTAGTCGAAGTGGGAGAGCCGCTGGTCGTCCTTGTGGCGCCCCAGCACGCGGTAGGGCTCGGAGACGCGCACGACCCGCTCCACGCAGGGTAGGGCCTTCATATCCTCCACCGAAAGTTGCAGCGTGCTGCCGATCAGGTAGACCTCGGTCAACACCCGCTCGGTGCCCTTCTCGTGGTGGATACGGGTCTGGATGCCCGGCAGCGAGCCCAGGTGCTCCATCAACTGTTTGAACTCGGGACCGTTCAGGTCCACGTTTTCTTCGAGGATCAGGATCATGGTCGGGTCGCGCGACGCCTCGTCGCGCTTTATAAGTACCTGAAAGGGGCTGGATTATAACAGAACACGCCGCTCCCGCCGCGAAAGACCGCGGCGGGAGCGGCTATTCAGCAGTGCCGCCGACGGTGAGCCCCTCGATCTTCAGGGTGGGCTGGCCCACGCCCACCGGCACGCTCTGCCCTTCCTTGCCGCAGGTGCCGATGCCCGGATCGAGCTTCAGGTCGTTGCCGATCATGGACACACGCGTCAGCACATCGGGGCCGTTGCCGATGAGGGTCGCCCCCTTGACCGGGTAGGTCACCCGGCCGTTCTCGATCATGTAGGCCTCGGCGGCGGAGAAGACGAACTTGCCGCTGGTAATGTCCACCTGGCCGCCGCCGAAGTTGACTGCGTAAAGCCCCCGGTCCACCGAACGGATGATCTCCTCCGGATCGTGGCGGCCGGCCAGCATGTAGGTGTTGGTCATGCGGGGCATGGGGAGGTGGGCGAAGGATTCCCGCCGGCCGTTGCCCGTGGGCGCCATACCCATCAACCGGGCGTTCAGGGTGTCCTGCAGGTAGCCTCGGAGCACGCCGTTTTCGATCAGCACCGTGCACTGGGTGGGCGTGCCCTCGTCGTCCACGTTGAGGGAGCCGCGCCGCTGAGGCAGGGTGCCGTCGTCCACCACGGTGACCCCCGGAGCCGCCACCCGCTCGCCGAGGCGGCCGGAAAAGGCGGAGCTGCCCTTGCGGTTGAAGTCCCCCTCCAGCCCGTGGCCGATCGCTTCATGGAGCAGGATGCCCGGCCAGCCCGGCCCCAGCACCACGGTCATGGTGCCCGCGGGCGCCGGGCGCGCCTCCAGGTTCACCAGGGCCTGGTCCACCGCCTTCTTCGCGTAGTCGCGCAGTACTTCGTCGGTAAAGTAGGCGTAGCCGAAGCGGCCGCCGCCGCCGCTCACACCCTGTTCCCGCCGGCCCCTGGCTTCGGCGATCACCTGGACCGTGAGGCGCACCAGGGGGCGCACGTCGGCGGCCAGCAGACCCGTGCTCGAGGCAATCAGCACCACCTCGTACTCGCCGGCCAGGCTGGCGATCACCTGGGTCACCCGCGGGTCCAGCGACCGGGCGTAGCTTTCCAGCCGGGTGAGGAGCGCCACCTTGTCGGACGCGGAGAGGGTCGCCAGCGGGTCGACCGGCTCGTAGAGCCGGAGCCCCCGGGCCGGGCGTGGCGCTGGCACCGGGCGGCTTCCCCCCTGGCGGGCGATGGCCCGGGTGGTCCGAGCCGCCGACTCCAGGGCCGCCAGGCTGATGTCGTCGGAATAGGCGAAAGCCGTTTTCTCGCCGGCGACCGCCCGCACGCCCACGCCCTGGTCGATGTTGAAGCTGCCGGCCTTGACGATGCCTTCCTCCAGCGTCCAGCTCTCGGCCCGGCTGTACTGGAAATACAGGTCCGCCACCTCGACGCCCTGGGTCAAGAGCTGGCCGAAGACCCGCTCGAGCTGGGGCGTGTCGAGACACGCGGGGGCGAGCAGCCGGCTGCGGGCGGTTTCCAGCAACCGCGCCGGATCGGCGGCCTCGATGAGGGTGGCGTCGGCCAGAGGATCGTTCATGGTCCCGTCATTGTATTCGGCACCGGCGCACCGCGCGATGGGCGAGGGCCGGCAGGCTCTGCCGCAGCCGCGCCTGGTAGGCCGGGTCCACCGGGGCACTCACCACCCCGGCGCCCCGGGGAAGCCGCCCCAGCACCGTGCCCCAAGCGTCCACGATCATGGTATCGCCGTGGGTCTCCCGCCCGTTGGGGTGGACGCCCCCCTGGGCCGGCGCCACCACGTAGGCCAGGTTCTCGATGGCCCGGGCCCGCACCAGCACTTCCCAGTGGGCCCGTCCCGTGGTGGCGGTGAAGGCGGAAGGAGCAAGGATCAGGTCCACCGTTCCCATGGCCCGGTAGAGCTCCGGGAAGCGCAGGTCGTAGCAAATGGACAGGCCCACGCGCCCGAAGGGGGTATCCACCGCCACCACCTCGGTCCCCGGCTCGATGGTGGCGGCCTCGTCGTAGCGCTCCTGGCCGAGGTCAAGCCCGAACAGGTGGATCTTGTCGTAGCGGGCCGCCGCTCGCCCCTCTTCGTCGTAGAGGAGCAGGCTGTTGTAGACTTTGTCGGGCCGGCTTGCTTTGAGGGGCACCGAGCCCCCGGCAATCCAGATCCCGAACCGCCGGGCGAGGGCGCTCAGAAAGGCCTGGATCGGCCCGTCCCCCGGCGCTTCCGCTGCCTCAAGCCGATCCTGGTCCCGCAAGGGCATGAGGGCGAAGTTCTCGGGCAGCACCACCAGCCGGGCGCCGCCCGCCGCCGCCTGCTCCACGAGCCGGGCGGCTTCCTTCAAGTTCTCGTCCACCCGGGGCCCCGACACCATCTGCACCGCCGCTGCGCGGAAGGGGGAACGGGCTCCCCCCGCCTCGTCCACGAGGCCAGCCGGTGCGGCGCCGGTGTCGGCCAGCGTCATTTCCGCCCTCCGCAAGCCCCGACCCGCAGCGGGTCTCCAGTAGCCGCCGGCATCGTGGAATGGGGATGGAATACGGGTAAGCGGCTCATGGAGGCAGCAGGTTGCCGATACGTCTGGGAATTTTGGTCACCTTGGGATCCACCCAGGTTCCCGCCACGTGGTATTCAAACGCCGCCATCTGATCGAAGGGGTCCTTGAGCACCTTGGAAAGGGCCAGGGTCGCCAGGCCCACCACGGGTCCGCCGACCACGCCGGTGGCAAGGGCCGCCGTCTCGGACAGGGAGGGCATTACCTTGACCCGCAGGTTCTGGGTCTCCCGGGCGAGATCCACCTCGCCCTGCATCCTTATCCGGGCGGAAGGGCCGTCGATGGAGAGTTCCTCGGTGCGGGCGATTCCCTGGGCGAGGCGCACCTCGCCGCGGATTTTCTCAAAGGCGAAGCCCTTGCTGAAGACGTCGGTGAAATCCAGGGCGACGCGCCGGGGCAGCGCCTGCAGGCTCAGGATGCCCAGGAGCTTCGCCACCCCCGGCTCCGCCTCCAGGAATTGGCCGTCGTCGAACGCCAGGGTAAGCTGACCCGCGAGGGTCGGGTAATCCATGGCGTAGGGAACTCCGTTCCACTCCAGGGTGCCCTTGACGCTGCCCGCGCCGCCGCGCATCCCTTCCCCCAGCTTGAGGCGCGAGGCGAAGCGCCCCAGGTCGGCCACCGCCAGGTCCACGGACAACCGGGTGCGCGGGGGGCCGGGACGCCGCCGCCACTCCCCGGAAGCGGTGAGCACGCCGTCGGGATGCTCCAGGGAGAGCTTATGGATGCGCCACAACCCTCCCTGGGGTCGGGCCAGGAGCTCCAGCCGGCCGTGGGGGATCTGGTTCAGGGTGAAGCGCTCGGCCACGATGTCCAGGCCCGGGAGGTCCCGTTCCTTGGGCAACGCCTCCGCCTCGCCCCGCCCCAGGGTTTCGTCCGAGGGGATGGTGAGCCGGTCCAGGCGGGCCGTGAGCTTTCCACTGCCGGCGCCCTCCCAGGTCACGTCCCCCGCGATCTCCCGGCCGGCGAGGCGCAGCTTCAAGGTGCCCTGGCGTTGCTCCCCCGCCGCCTCCACCTCGTGGAACAGGCGGTTGAAAGCGAACAGGCGCCCCGCCCGGAAATCGAAGCCGATCAGGCCCGGACCGGTTCCGGCGCCTTCTTTGGGCATCCATTCCAGCCAGCGGTCCAGGTCGAGGGTGGGAGTCGAGCCGGTGATCCACAGCCCTTGCCGCTGCGCCTCCGCCGTCCCGGCCCCCAGCACGAGGATGCCCCGCTCCAGGGCGGCGGAGGACGGCGCGCCACTTAAGATGAGCTGGGCGGACGCCCGCTCGCCCAGGGAGACGGTGAGGGCGGAGGATCCAGGGCCGGCCGGCCGCCGGGTCACCCGCAAGGGTAGGGGCTCCTGGGCGGATTTCGCCAGGGGAGCGGGCAAGGCCAGGGCGAGCCCCTCCAGGGACGATTCCAGCGTCTCTTCGGTGGCGTCCCGGCGGATCACCTGGACGAAGTGCCAGTCGGCGGCGCCGGAGGTGAACCGAGCCCAGTTCGGCGCCCCCCTCGCCTGCCAGGCCTCGGCTTCCAGGCGCCCGCTGGCGGTCAGGCGCACTTCGTCCCCCGCGGTGGTGGCGGAAAGGCGGACCGGCCCCCCCAGGAAGCGGGCGTCGATCCCCTCCGCCGCCACCTCCCGGTCGGTGAAGCGCAGCGTTCCCGTCACTTCCTCCAGGGGCGGCACGCCGGCCAGAAAGGCGATGCGGTTGGCCTGGAAGGCGTAGGCGCCTTCCACCGTGGCGTCCCGGCTGTGGCGCAAGGGCACCGTCAGCTTCAAGGCGAGCCGCCCACTCCCCGCCGCCTCCATCCCCCGGGTGAAGCCCCCGATGCGGCTGCCCACCGGGCTCTCGTCGATGAAGCGCAAGAAGGCGCTGGTGTCCCCCTGGGCTTCCCCGGTCACCGTGAGCTGGGGTTCCGGGGCGCCCAGGTCCGGAATCACCGCCCGCACGCCGCTCACCCGGGCCCCCAGGAGGGTGCCGCGGCCCGAAGTGATCTCCATTCCCGCCCCCCGGAAAGCCAGGTCCGCTTCGATCCCTTCGATCCGGGGCCAGCCATCGGCGTAGTGGAGCTGCACCCCGGACGCCTTGGCGGTCACCCGAAACTCCCCCTGGCCCTCCTCGGCGAAGGGGAAGTGTTCCAGCGCCCCCTTGAGGACGATCTCCCCATCGGAAGCCCGACCGGCCAGGAGGGCGTCCCGCAGCCATGTCCGGGTTTCTTCGTTCACCACCCAAGGCAGATAGGCGTGGACCCGGCGGGCTTCGGCCCGGGTGAGCCTTCCGGTGAGATCGATGCGGCCGGGGCCCGAAGGGGCGGTCCAGTATCGGCCCGCGGCGCTGCCCGCCAGGTCGGCGTTGGCGAAGGTCACCTGGCGGAGACTGATCTCGGTGCCCTGCTCCCCCTTCTTCACCCATCCGCCCTGCACCGCCAATTGGTCGAAGGCCAGGGGCCGGGGGAAAACCCGGGGAAGGTCGAGCATCGCCCCCTTGCCCGACAAGGCGAAGGAGCCCGCCCGATCGCTCCCCTCCACTGTGCCGCTTAGGCCCCGGAACCCGGGCGCGTGCCCGTAGGGGCTGAGCTCCAGGGCGTCGAACCGGGCCCGCACCCGGTAGTCGCTCGCGGCGGCCAAGTCTCCCCGCCACGAAGCTTCCAGCCCCGAGACCATGCCCCGGGGCGCCAGCGCCGCGAGCCGCTGCTGCACCTCCACGGGCAAGGGCAGATGGCGGGCGAGGCTCGCCAGCACCCCCAGGTCCAGGGCGTTCGCCTGGATCTCCCACCGGACGTCCGCCCCTTCCCCGGTGCGCCGGAAGCGGAAATCAGTGGGGGCGAGGCGCAGGCCCTCCCGGGTCGTGAGGCTCAAGCCCCGGGTCGATATCTCGTACCCCCCCGCCTCCCGGTTCCAGCCGAGCCGCCCGCCCAAGGCGGTCAGGGCGAGGGGGGGCAGCTCGGGGGAAAGGGCCACCACCACGCCGGCCAACTGCACGTCCGCCGTCACCGCGACGGCTCCGCCCCCTTGGAGGGTCACCCAGGCCCTGGCGGCGCCGGTGCCCGTGCGCAGGCCTTCGGGAAGGGGAAGCCAGGGCCGCCACGCGGCCACGTCCATCCGGTCCAGGGCTAGGTACACCTCGCCCTTCAGGCTTTTCAGGTTATCGAAGAAGAGCCCCTTCTTCAGGTCGCCCCGCACCTCCAGGCGCCCGCCTCCAGCCGCCGGCGCCGAAGCTTCCAGGGCGAAGCGATGCCGCCCGAAGCCGTTTTCCAGCCGCAGCTCCACCTGGGTGAGGGCCAGGGGCGGGGCGCCCCGCAACCCGTCCTCCCATACCAGCGCGGCACCCCGCACGAGCACCGACCGCTGGCGCAGCAGCCATCCGCCCAAGGCGTTGGAGGCGCCCTCCCCGGTTCGATCTAGGGCCAGGCCCGCGACCCACCACCCGCCCTGGGGGTCCCGCCGCACGTGGACCGCCGGCGCGTCGGCCGCCAGCCGGTAAAAACCCAATTCCCCCCGCAGCAGGGCGGACCAGGAGAGGACCGCCTCCACCCGCCCCAGGGCGAGGGCGGGCTGCCCGGCGGGGTCCAGCACCCGCACCTCGCTCACCCGCAGCTCGGGCCGCAAGCCCCGCCAGCCGGCCTCCAGGCGGCCCAGGGTCACCGGAAGTCCCAGGGCTTCTTCGGCGTAGCGGGCCACGTGACCGCGGAAGGCGTCGGCGTTGGGGAACAACCCGTAGCGCAGGGCCAGGAGGGAGACCGCGAGGCCGAGGAACCCGGCCAGCAGGACGAACAGGGCGGCGCGGGAGAAATGGCGCAGGCCGCGCAACGTGGCCGACAGGGTACGGGAGAGCGGGCTCAAGGACCTCTTCCCAGGGCGTTTCGCTTAACCGGCGCCCCGGCGATTAGAATTGCGGGAAATCTTCCCCCAACCGCCGCGAAAATGGCCACCCGCGCGACGAGCCAGAGGCTCCGTTAGTTTAACCCAGATATTTCACGAAGACGCCCCTGAAATGAAGTCAAGCTGCACAGGATCAGCGAGTTTTGTTGGAAGGCAGCGTAAGAGCAATTTGTCCCGCCGGGCTCCTCGGGTCCTGGCGGGGGCGGGGCGGCCATCTTGTCGCGCTCGCGGACGGCGGATGCCTACGCCCGAAGGGCAAAGGTGCGACCCGGGAGCGGGCGACGCGCGCCTCTGCGGTCGCATCCCCGCGAAGCGGGGCCCCTGCTCCGCGCGCTGGCGCGCCTCTCCTCGCCCGTGGGCTCCACCACGGGCTTCGTCGGCTGCGGGGAACCTCTCTCGCCCGGCCCCGCCCCATCCCCCCGAGTCCCTCGTGAAATGTCCGGGTTAACCCACCTCTCCCTATGGGCGCCGAAAACCCTGCCACCTCCGGCCTGGCCACCGAGTTCCTCTCCCGCGTGCGGCGCTTGAGCCGCTACGCGGATCGCCTGCTGGCCGCCGATCCTTCCCTGGGCGAAGAGCTGGCCGCCCGGGTACGGGAACCCTACACGCCCCAGGCCATGCAGGCCTTCCTGGACGAACGGCCGGCAGGGGATCCGGGCCAGCTCGCCTCGGCCCTGCGGCAATTGCGCCGCCGGGTGATGCTGCGGGTGATGGCCCGGGACCTGGGCGGGCTCGCCACCCTGGAGGAGGTGACCGGCACCATGACGGCGCTGGCGGATCTCGCCATTACCCGGGCGCGGGACGCCCACCACGCCTGGCTGGCGCAGCGCTACGGGCACCCCGTCGGGGGCGAGACCGGCCGCCCCCAGGACCTGCTGGTGGTGGGCATGGGCAAGCTGGGAGGCGGGGAACTCAACGTCTCCTCCGACGTGGACCTGGTGTTCGTCTACCCCGAGGAGGGGCAGACCGACGGCTCCAAGCCCATCAGCAACCACGAGTTCTTCACCCGCCTGGGCCAGCGGCTCGCGGGGGCGCTCCACGACTTCACCCCCGAGGGCTTCGTCTTCCGGGTGGACCTGCGCCTGCGCCCTTTCGGAGAGAGCGGCCCCTTGGTGGTGAACTTCCCGAGCCTGGAGCACTACCTGATCACCCAGGGGCGGGAGTGGGAGCGCTACGCCTGGATCAAGGCCCGGGTGGTGTGCGGCAGCCGGGCCCAGGAGCTGGAGCGGCTCACCCGCCCCTTCGTCTTCCGCAAGTACCTGGACTTCGGCGCCTACGCCTCCATGCGCAGCCTCCACGCCCAGATCCGGGAGGAGGTGAAGCGCCGGGAGCTCATGGACAACATCAAGCTGGGCCCGGGGGGCATCCGGGAGATTGAGTTCATCGCCCAGGTGTTCCAGTTGATCCGGGGCGGCCAGGTGCCCCAGTTGCGGGCCCGCCCCACCCTCACCGTGCTGCGGTGCCTGGGGGAAATGAAGCTGCTGCCCGAGGCGGCGGTGGCGGAGCTGACCGAGGCCTACGGGTTCCTGCGCCACCTGGAGCACCGGCTCCAGTACCTGGACGACCAGCAGACCCAGTCCCTGCCGGAGTCCGCCGCCGACCGGGCCCTCGTCGCCGAGGCCATGGGCTTCGCCGGCTGGCCGCAGCTCGCCGAGGCCCTCGCCCGGCACCGGGCGGCGGTCACCCGCCATTTCGAGCAGGTCTTCGCCGGCCCCCAGCCGGCGCCCGCCCACGGCGCCCTGGAGGCCCTGTGGGAAGAACGCCTCCCCGCCGACCAGGCGACCGCCTGCCTGGCCGAGCTGGGCTACCGGGACGCCGAGTCGATCTGCGACCGGCTCGCCAAGTTCCGGCGGGGGCCCCGCTACCAGAGCCTGTCCCGCGCCAGCCAGAGGGTGCTGGACGCCCTGGTGCCGGCGGTCATCGTCTCGGCCGCCCGCCAGGCCAATCCCGACGCCACCCTGGAGGGGCTCCTCAACCTGCTGGAGGCGGTGAGCCGCCGGGCGGCCTACCTCGCCCTGCTCAGCGAATACCCCCAGGCGCTGGAGCGGGTGGCCAAGGTGGCCAGCGCCAGCCGCTGGGCCTGCGACTATCTCACCCGCCACCCCATCGTGCTGGACGAGCTGCTGGACGCCCGGGAGCTCTACAGCGCCCCCGACTGGCGCCAGGCGGCCCAGCAACTGCGCCAGCTCCTGGACGACGCCGAAGGCGACACCGAGCGGCAGATGGACGTGCTGCGCCACTTCCACCACGCCATGGTGTTCCGGCTGCTGGCCAAGGACCTGGAAGGGCTGCTCCCCGTGGAGACCCTGGCCGATCATTTGACGGCCCTGGCGGACCTGATCCTCTCCGAGGTGCTGCGCCTCGCCTGGGCCGGCCTCAAGGGCCGCCACCGGGAGGCGCCCCGCTTCGCCATCATCGGCTACGGGAAGCTGGGCGGGAAGGAGCTGGGCTACGCCTCCGACCTGGACCTGATCTTCCTCTACGAGGACCCCGACCCGGCCGCCCCCGAGGTCTACGCCAGGCTCGCCCAGCGCATCAATTCCTGGCTCACCAGCTACACCCCCGCCGGCGTGCTGTACGACACCGACCTGCGGCTGCGGCCCGACGGGGCGAGCGGCCTCCTGGTCTCGCCGCTGGAAGCCTTCGCCGCCTACCAGCGGGAGAAGGCCTGGGTGTGGGAGCACCAGGCCTTGACCCGGGCCCGCTTCGTGACCGGGGATGCGGCCGTGGGGGAAGGCTTCGAGGCGATCCGCAAGGAAGTGCTGTGCCAGCGGCGGGATCTCGCCGCCCTTAAGCGCGAGATCACGGCCATGCGGCGGAAAATGCTGGAGGCCCATCCCAACAAGAGCGGGCTGTTCGACCTGAAGCACGACCGGGGCGGGATCATCGACGTGGAGTTCACGGTCCAGTACCTGGTCCTCGGGTACTCCCACGCCCACCCGGAGCTCACCGCCAACATCGGCAACCTGGCGCTGCTCAGGCTCGCCGCCGCCCTCTCCCTCATCCCGGAGGAGCTGGCCGAGCGGGTGCGGCGGGGCTACCGGGAGTTCCGCCGCCGCCAGCACCACCTGCGGCTGAACGGGGCCCGCTACGCCCGCGTCCCCCTCGAAGAGGTGGCCGAGGCGGTGGCCGCGGTGGGCGAGCTGTGGCGCAGCGTGTTCGGGGAGGATTGACTCGGCCGCTTATCCGCTTGCGACGCTCACTGGCTCGGTGGCGAGGCCGCGCCTGCCCGGCGCCTTGCGCCCGAGGAGCCGATAGACGGCCATCTTTCCCTTGCCCTTGACCAGGATCTCCACCGGACCCTCGAAAGTGTATTCGCCGGCGAGTCGCAGGTGGGTGGCGGCGTCCACCTGGATGCAGCCCGGGGGCGCTTCCGCCGTGAGCCGGCTCGCGGTGTTCACCGTGTCCCCCCACAGGTCGTAGACGATGCGCCGAGTGCCGATGACGCCGGCCATGGCCGGACCCGAGGCGATGCCCACGTGGATGTTGAGTCCGTGGGCGCGCAGCTCGGGGTGGGCGCCGATCAGGGCGCGCATCGCCAGCGCCAGCTCCGCCACAGCCCGGTGGGGACGGAGATTCTCCGGCGCGAGCCCGCCCGCCACCATGTAGGCGTCCCCCACGGTCTTGATCTTGTCCAGCCCGTGCGCCTGCACCAGGGCGTCGAACATGGAAAAGACCTTGTCGAGCAGGGCCACCAGGCGCTCGGGGGGCAGCTCCTGGGTGAGCCGGGTGAAGTTGACCAGGTCGGCGAACATGACGATGACATCGCCATGACCGTCGGCGATGACGCTTTCGCCCGCCTTCAGCCGCCGGGCGATGGGCGCCGGCAGGATGTTGTTGAGCAGCCGCTCGCTCTTGCGCTGCTCCTCCTCCAGCAGCCGGTGCTGCTCGTCGAGGCGTGCCTTGATGCGGGCGTTCGCCGCGACGAAGTAGGCGAGGAGAGCATAGACCACGCAGGAGACGCCGGCGAAGTTCAAGGCGAAGAACACCGCGATCGCCTGCATCGGAAGGGCCGCCTGCCCGGGCGCGGCGAGGTAGTAGTCGAAGAAGCCGGACAGGGCCGTCATGGCGCCGTAGGCCACGAACCAGGGGATCGACTCCCGCGGGCCCTGCACCACCAGGGCGCCCACCGGCGCCAGCAGCGCCCACAGCATCACCCCCGAGGAGGTCACGAAGCTGCCGATGCTCCATTGCATCAGGAAGGGAAAGAACAGGAACAGGCTGAGCTGGACCAGGCGGAAGACGGCGAAGTTGCCGCCGATTAAAAAATACGTGAGGGAGGCGACCAGGGCGAGCTGGTAGGAGAGGGGCACGGTGGTGGAGAAGGCCACCCCCATGGCCCAGTAGATGGCGAGCCAGGCCATGACGCCGAAGCTCATGAGCCCGGCGGCGAAGACCAGGAGCTGGCGCTTGAGGCTCTCCTCCTCCGGCAGCGGCAAGCCCCCCCCCGCCGTCTTGAGCGCGGCCAGCGCCGATGGAAACCTGCCACCCATTGCCTGGGATTCTCCTTGTGCCCGGCTCACGGCAAGCTTGTGCATCGGGGAAGCGAAGCAAACCGTAGGCCAGTGCCGGGCCGCCCCGACGGCCCGCCGGCCGGGGATTTTCCTCTTCATAATTTGGGCCTTGCGCGCCCGGGCGCGGCGCCCGCGGGCGGCCGCGCCGCCGTGGGCGTCGGATTTTTGCAGTAAAATGTCGGCCTTTCGACGCGCTGGAGCCGCCTCATTGGAGCCGCCCTTATGTCATTAGCCGACCGCGACGGTTTCATCTGGTACGACGGCAAGCTGGTGCCGTGGCGCCAGGCCACCACCCACGTGTGCACCCACACCCTGCACTACGGCCTGGGGGTGTTCGAGGGCCTGAGGGCCTACAAGACCGCGCGGGGAACGGCCATCTTCCGCCTCGAGGAGCACACGGAGCGCCTGTACCGCTCGGCCCATATCTTCGGCATGAAGATCCCCTACGACCGGGAGACCCTGCTGGAGGCGCAAAAGGAGGTGGTGCGGGCCAACAAGCTGGAATCCTGCTACGTGCGGCCCATCGCCTTCTACGGCGCCGAGGCCCTGGGCATCTCGGCCAAGACCATCTCGGTGCACGTGGCCATCGCCGCCTGGCCCTGGGGGGCCTACCTGGGGGCGGAGGGGCTGGAGAAAGGCATCCGGGTCAAGACCTCCTCCTTCAGCCGGCACCACGTGAACGTCACCATGTGCAAGGCCAAGGCCGTGGGCAGCTATTCCAATTCCATCCTGGCCAACCAGGAGGCCACCAACGACGGCTACGACGAGGCGCTGCTCCTGGACGTGGAGGGTTACGTGGCCGAGGGCTCGGGGGAGAACATCTTCATCGTGCGCAACGGCGTGCTCTACACCCCGGACCTCACCTCCGCCCTGGAGGGCATCACCCGGGACACGGTGATCCAGCTCGCCCGGGAGGCGGGCCTCACCGTGGTGGAGAAGCGCATCACCCGGGACGAGGTCTACATTGCGGACGAAGCGTTTTTCACCGGCACCGCCGCGGAAGTAACCCCCATCCGGGAGCTGGACAATCGGATGATCGGTAGCGGTAGCCGCGGCCCGGTGACCGCCCGGCTGCAATCGATGTTTTTCGACGTGGTGAACGGCCGGTCGGAGAAGCATCTCGGCTGGCTGAGCTTCCTCTAGAGGCCGCCCATGGAAGAGAACAAGACGGAAAACCGGCAGCGGGTGGTAGAGGTGACCGCCGCCGATCTCCCTTTGCACTGCCCGATGCCGTCCCAGAAGTTGTGGAACGCCCATCCCCGGGTGTTCCTGCCGATCGAGAAGACGGGCTCGTCCCTGTGCCCCTACTGCGGCACCCTGTACAAACTGAAAGGCGGGGCGTCCTCGGGCCGCCACTGACCGCCGGCGACTGCCGCCCGGACTGCGGCCGCGGGGAGGCCCGCGGGCCGAGCCGGCCGCTTCCCAGGGCCGGGACGCCGCGACCCGGGCTTCGCTCCATGGACAAGATTCTGGTGGTGGCTCCTTCCTGGGTCGGCGACTGCGTGATGGCCCAGCCGCTGCTCGCGCGGCTCAAGGCCCGCCCCGAGCCGCCCCGCATCGACGTGCTGGCCCCGGCCTGGTCGGCCGCCTTATTCAAGCGCATGCCGGAGGTGGACGCGGTGATCGAGAACCCATTTCCCCACGGCAGCCTGCGGCTGGCCGACCGGTTTCGCCTGGGCCGGCGGCTCCAGCGCCACCGCTACGATCAGGCGATCGTGCTGCCCAACTCCCTCAAGTCGGCTCTGGCGCCCTTCTTCGCCCGCATCCCGGTGCGCACCGGCTATGTGGGGGAGGCCCGCTACGGGCTCTTGAACGACGCGCGCCTCCTCGACAAGACCGAACATCCTCTCCTCGCGGAGCGCTACGCGGCCCTCGCCGAGCCCCGGGGCGCGCCCCTTCCCCGCCCCCTCCCCCACCCCCACCTGGCGGCGGATCCGGCGGCCCGCCGGGCGACCCTCGCCCGGCTGGGCCTCCTAGGGAGCGGCCCCGTGGCCGTCTTCTGCCCCGGCGCCGAGTACGGGCCGGCGAAGCGCTGGCCGGCCGCCCACTTCGCTGCCCTCGCCCGGGCCCTCGCTGGGAAGGGTCACGCTGTATGGCTGCTGGGCTCGGCCAAGGATCGGGAGATTGCCCAGGCGATCGCGACGGCTGCCCAGGACGGGATCGCCGCCCCCGTGCTCGATCTGTGCGGCAAGACCTCCCTGGAGGAGGCGATCGACCTCATTTCGGCGGCGAGCCTGGTGGTGAGCAACGACTCGGGCCTGATGCATGTCGCCGCCGCCCTGGACCGGCCCCTGGTGGCCCTGTTCGGCTCGTCGAGCCCGGACTACACCCCGCCCCTATCCCCCCACGCCCGCATCCTGCGCCTCGGCCTGCCCTGCAGCCCGTGTTTTAAGCGGGTCTGCCCCCTGGGCCACTTCCGCTGCATGGTGGACCTGACCCCTGAACGGGTGCTGGAGGAGATCGCCCGCCTCGTCCCGGGAGGCAACCCGTGAGCCGGCGCTTCGCCAGCCCCGACGAGGCGGAGAGCGCCTTTTATGAAGCCTTCCAGCGGGCCGACCTGGAGGCGATGATGGAGGTCTGGGCCGAAGACGAAGAGGTGGCTTGCATCCATCCGGGGGGCAAGCGCCTCGATGGGCTGGAAGAAGTGCGGGAAAGCTGGCGGCGGCTGTTCTCCCGGGGACCCACCTTACGCTTCCGGATCACCCATCGCCGGGTGTGGCGCGGCGCCCTGATGGCGGTGCACACGGTGCACGAGAACATCCAGGTCGCGGGAGAGCGCTCGGGACTGGTGATCGCCACCAACGTGTACGCCCTGACTGCCGGGGGCTGGCGCCTGGTCCTGCACCACGCCTCCCCCGGCTCGGAGGAGGCGCCGCCCGAGGGCGAGCCCGGGGCCATCACCCTCCACTGAGTAGTTTTCAGCGCAGGATCCGCCGTGAACCGATCGCCCGTGCCGCCCATCGCCTACCGGCCGCCCCGCTGGCTCCCGGGCGGTCATCTCCAGACCCTCTACGCCGCGCTCCTGTGCCCCAGGCCTTCGGTGCGGCTCCAGCGCACCCGCTGGGACACCCCCGACGGGGATTTCGTGGACCTGGACTGGCTCGACGCCCCCGGCACGGGGCCTCTGATCGTGCTGTTCCACGGGCTCGAGGGCTGTTCCCGCAGCCACTACGCCCAGGCCCTCCTCTTTGAAGCGGAGCGCTGGGGCTGGCGGGGGGTGGTGGCCCACTTCCGCGGCTGCAGCGGCGAGCTTAACCGGCGGCCCCGGGCCTACCACTCGGGGGACACGGAGCACGTGGACTGGGTGCTCCATCGCCTGAAAAACCAAGAACCGGGCGCGCCGCTTTTCGCCGTGGGGGTGTCCCTGGGGGGCAACGCGCTCCTCAAGTGGCTGGGGGAGCGGGGCCCCAGCGCCCGTTCCGTGGTGCGAGCCGCGGCCGCCGCCTCGGTCCCCTTCGATCTGGCCGCCGCCGGCCGGCGGCTCGCAAAAGGATTCAACCGGGTCTACACCCGCCACTTTCTCCGCTCGCTCAAGCGAAAAAGCCTGGAAAAGCTGGAACGCTTTCCCGGACTCTACCCCGCGGACCGGGTCCGGCGGGCGCGCACGTTTGAAGCCTTCGACGACGTAGTGACGGCACCGCTCCACGGCTTCCGGGACGCGGACGACTACTGGGCCCGGGCGAGTAGCAAGCCCCATCTGGCGCGGATCGCCGTGCCGACCCTCATCGTCCACGCCCGGGACGACCCCTTTCTTCCCCAATGGGCCGTACCCCGCCCCGCCGAGGTGTCCCCCGCCGTGACCCTGGAGGTGCTGGCGACCGGAGGGCACGCCGGATTCGTCTGCGGCCCCTTCCCCGGCCATCTGCAGTGGCTGCCCCGGCGGATGCTCGGGTTCTTCGCCGGGCACGCCCCCGTCGAGCCGGCGGGGCGAGTTGGAGTAACATCCCGAGAGGATGCGCCGCTTCCCTGAGACCCGAAACGCCCCCTCGGGCGAGGACGGTGCAAAGGCCAAAGGATCGAAGGAAGGAATCGCCGTGACGGACTACCCCAAGGAAATCTTCAAGGCCTACGACGTGCGCGGGATCGTGGGGAAAACCCTCACTCCTGCCATCGTGGAGGGCATCGGCCAGGCCATCGGCTCGGAAGCCCGGGCTCGCGGCCAGAAGGCGGTCGCGATCGGTCGGGACGGGCGGCTCTCCGGTCCCGAGCTCTCCCGCGCCCTGGCCCAGGGGCTCGCGAAGAGCGGCGTGGACGTGATCGACGTGGGTCGGGTAGCGACCCCCGTGCTCTATTTCGCCACCTACGATCTTGGAACCCATTCTGGCGTCATGATCACGGGCAGCCACAACCCTCCGGATTACAACGGGCTCAAGATCGTGCTGGGCGGCGAAACCCTAGCCGGGGAGGCGATCCAGGCGCTGCGGCTGCGGCTGGAGCGGGGAGAGCTCACGAGCGGCGAGGGAACGTACCGCACCCACGACATCCGGGAAGCCTATTTCGGTCGCATCACCGGCGATGTGAAGCTCGCGCGCCGGATGAAGATCGCCGTGGATTGCGGCAACGGGGTGGCCGGCGCTTTCGCCCCCGAGCTCTACCGGCGGCTCGGCTGCGAAGTGATCGAGCTCTTCTGCGAGGTGGACGGCACCTTCCCCAACCATCATCCCGACCCCTCCGTGCCGGCCAACCTGGAGGACTTGAAACGCACCCTGGCCGCCACCGACGCCGAGCTGGGGCTCGCCTTCGACGGGGACGGGGACCGGCTGGGGGTGGTCACCAAGGACGGCCGCATCGTCTATCCCGATCGTCTGCTGATGCTGTTCGCCGCCGACGTGCTTTCCCGCAATCCCGGCGCCCAGGTGATCTTCGACGTGAAATCCACCCGCCACCTGGCGCCCTGGATCGAGCGCCACGGGGGACGCCCGGTCCTGTGCCGGACCGGCCACTCCTTCATCAAGGCCAAGCTGCGGGAGACCGGGGGCCTGCTCGCCGGCGAGATGAGCGGCCATTTCTTCTTCAAGGAGCGCTGGTACGGGTTCGACGACGGGCTCTACGCCGGCGCCCGGCTCCTCGAGTACCTGTCCAAGCAGAAGGACGTGACGGGAACGCTCCACGCCATCCCCGACGCGGTCTCCACCCCGGAGCTGCAGCTCAAGCTTGAGGAGGGGGAGAACTACGCCCTGATCGAGAAGCTGCAGAAAACCGCCCGCTTCCCCGGGGCGGAACAGGTCATCACCCTGGACGGGCTGCGGGTCGAGTACCAGGACGGCTTCGGACTCGCCCGCGCTTCCAACACCACGCCCGTGGTGGTATTGCGCTTCGAGGCGGAGAGCGAGACCGCCCTCAAAAGGATCCAGGAGGAATTCCGCCGGGTGATCCTGGAAGCGAAGCCCGACGCCCGGTTGCCGTTCTGAGAGCCCTTCACCCCGCCCAGCCGGGGAACAGGGCCTTCAAGCCCACCGCCATGGTTTCCACGGCGATGGCGGTGAGAAGCAACCCTAGCAGCCGCGTGGCCACGTTGAGGCCGGTGGTTCCCAGGCGCCGGCCGATGGGGGCGGCGAGCTGAAGCACGGTCCAGAGCAGTCCGCACACCGCCAGGATGCAGCCGAGAATGGCGAGCGTGTGGGCGAATCCCCCCCGCTCCACCGCGATGATGACGGTGCTGATGGCCCCCGGCCCCGCCAGCAGGGGGATGGCCAGGGGCACCACGCCGCCGGTGGCGTGGGCGTCGAATTCCAGGGCTTCCTTCTGGGACTGGCGGATGCCGCCGGGCTCGGCGTTGAGCATGGCAAGGGCCATCAGCAGCAGCACCAGGCCGCCTCCCACCCGGAAAGAGGCGAGGCTCCCCCCCATGAACTGGAGCACCGCTTCCCCCGCCAGGGCGAAGCCGGTGAGCACCGCCGCTACGGTGAGGGTGATCACCCGGGCGAGGCGCCGGCGTTCCCCCGGTTTCCAGCCAGCGGTGAAGGCGAGAAAGAACGGGACGATGAAAAAGGGATCGAGGACCGCGGTGAGGGTGACCAGGAACCGGGTATAGTCGGTCCAAGACGCTAGCCCCTCCATGGCGAGCACCGAGCCTCAAACCTGACTCAGGATTGCTTCCGCGGCAGGGCGCACCGTCGACCGGCGCCCCTCGGTGCGTTTCGCTTCGCTCTACGCACCCTACCGCTATTCCTTCGGGTAGAGGATCATCTCGGTGCAACGGAAGAGCGCGATCTTGCGCCCGGTGCCCTCATCGGTCACCACCGCGTCCCACACCTGGGTGCTCTTGCCCAGGTGCTGGGCCTGGGCGATCGAGCGGATGCCCCCCTCCCGCACCGTGCCCAGGAGGTTGGCCTTGAGCTCGATGGTGGTGAAGCTGCTCGCCCCCTCCGGCAGGTGGGCCAGGGTCGCGTAGCCGCAGGAGGTGTCCGCCAGGGCGATCACCGTCGCCGCGTGGAGAAAGCCGTTGGTGGCCATGAGCTCAGGCCGCACCGAGAGCCGCGCCTCCAGCCGGCCCTCCTCCACCTGTAGCACTTCCATGCCCACCAGCCCCGGGAGATGGCCGGGGCTGCGTCGGTTGAGCGCCTCCACGGTCACCTCCGGGCGCCGAAAAGTCTTGCTCGTCGATTCCTTGTCCGCCATTCGTCCTCATCCTCATCAAAGCCGCTCCTGCACCCACGAAGTGACCCCCTTCAGCGCCGCAGGCAGCTTCGCAGGATCGTTGCCCCCCGCTTGGGCCAGGGAGGGCCATCGGCCGCGCCACGGAAGCGCGCAAGCGCCGGAGCGGGCGCGGCCGAACAGGCCGGACCTCATTCATCAAAGCCGCTCCTGCACCCACGAAGTGACCCCCTTCAGCGCCGCAGGCAGCTTCGCAGGATCGTTGCCCCCCGCTTGGGCCAGGTCCGGCCTACCCCCCCCTTTCCCGCCCACCTGGCTCGCCACGTAGTTCACCAGCTCCCCGGCCTTCACCTTGCCGGTCAGATCCGGGGTGACGCCGGCGATCAAGGTCACTTTCTGGCCTTCCACCGAACCCAGCACCACGATGGCGCTCTTCAGTTTCTCCTTGAGCTTGTCCACCGCCTCCCGCAGCGCCGGCGCGCCGGCTCCGTCGATGGTGGCCGCCACCACCTTGACGCCCTTCACGTCCATGGCCTGGACGGCCAGGTCGTCGCTCTGGGAGGCGGCGAGCCTGGACTTGAAGCGGTTCAACTCCTTCTCCAACTGCTTCACGTTCTCCACGATCTGGGCAATCTTCTGCGGTACTTCCTGGGGCGAAGTCTTAAGCAGGCCGGCGATGGTTTCCAGTTGCGCCTGCTGCTTCTGGACGTACTCCAGGGCCGCGTCCGCGGTCACCGCCTCGATGCGGCGGATGCCGGCCGCGACCCCGGTCTCGGAGACGATCTTGAACAACCCGATGTCGCCGGTGCGCTTCACGTGGGTGCCGCCGCACAGCTCGGTGGAAAAATCCCCCATGCCGATCACCCGCACCTCGTCTCCGTACTTGTCGCCGAAGAAGGCCAGCGCCCCGGCCTTCATGGCCTCGTCGAACTTCATGATCCGCGCCGATACCTCGATGTTGCGCCGGATCTGCTCGTTCACCAGTTGCTCCACCTGGCGGATCTGCTCCGGGGTGAGGGGCGCGGGGTGGGAGAAATCGAACCGGGTCTTGTAGGGGTCCACCAGGGAGCCCTTCTGCTGCACGTGGGGCCCCAGGACTTGGCGCAGGGCCGCGTGAAGCAGGTGGGTAGCCGAGTGGTTCCACATGGCGTGGTGGCGCGCCCAGGCGTCCACCGTGGCCGTCACCCTGTCCCCCACCTGGAGCCGGCCGGTCTTCATCGTCCCCTTGTGGCCGAAAACCTCCGCCTGGATCTTCTGGGTGTCCTCCACGGCGAAGGTCCCGTTCACCCCCGCGAGCTCCCCCCGGTCCCCCACCTGGCCGCCGGACTCGGCGTAGAAGGGGGTGCGGTCCAGCACCACTACGGCGGAATCCCCCGACTGGATCTCCTCGGTCTGGGTGCCCTCCTTGTACAGAGCCACCACCGTGGCCTCCAGCTTCAAGGTGTCGTAGCCGTGGAACTCGGTGGGCCGGCCGGCGTAGTCCACGCTCGCCCCCATCTGGAACCGGGAAGCGGCCCGGGCCCGCTCCCGCTGGCGCTGCATGGCCGCCTCGAACCCGGCGTAGTCCACCAGCACGTTGCGCTCCCGGGCGATGTCCGCGGTGAGGTCCACCGGGAAGCCGTAGGTGTCGTAGAGCTGGAACACGGTCTCTCCGTCCAGCATCTTGTCCTCGCTGCGGGCCAGCGCCTGCTCCAGCACCCGCATGCCGTTTTCCAGCGTCTCGGCGAAGCGTTCCTCCTCCTGCTTGAGGATGGCCGCGACCCGGTCCTTGGCCGCCGGCAGCTCCGGGTAGGCGTCGCCCATCACCCGCGCCAAATCATCCACTAGGCGATGGAAGAAGGGCCGCTTCTGTCCCAGCTTGTAGCCGTGGCGGATGGCCCGCCGGATGATCCGGCGCAGCACGTAGCCGCGGCCTTCGTTGCCCGGGATCACCCCGTCCACGATCAGGAAGGCGCAGGCGCGGATGTGGTCGGCGATGACCTTGAGGGAGTTGCTCGCGAGATCCGAGGCGCCCGTCTCCCGGGCCGCTGCCCGGATCAAGTCCCGGAACAGGTCGATCTCGTAGTTGGAATGCACGCCCTGGAGCACCGCCGCGATGCGCTCGAGCCCCATGCCCGTGTCCACGCTGGGCTTGGGCAGAGGGTGCAGCACCCCCTGCTCGTCCCGGTTGAACTGCATGAACACCAGGTTCCAGATCTCGATGTAGCGCTCGCCCTCGGCCTCGGGGCTGCCCGGCGGGCCGCCGGGCACTTCCGGTCCGTGGTCGTAAAAGATCTCCGAGCACGGCCCGCACGGGCCCGTGTCCCCCATGGCCCAGAAGTTGTCGCTCTGGTACTTCTGCCCCCCGGGCTTGTCGCCGATGCGGGTGACTCGGTCGGCGGGGACGCCGATCTCCTTCACCCACACGTCATAGGCCTCGTCGTCGTCCTGGTACACGGTGATCCAGGTGCGCTCCGTCGGGATCTTGAAGTGGTTGATGAGCAGGTCCCAGGCGTAGTGGATCGCCTCCCGCTTGAAGTAGTCGCCGAAGCTGAAGTTGCCCAGCATCTCGAAAAAGGTGTGGTGCCGCGCGGTGTAGCCCACGTTCTCCAGGTCGTTGTGCTTGCCGCCGGCGCGCACGCAGCGCTGGGCCGTGGCGGCGCGCACGTAGGGGCGCTTCTCGTTGCCGAGAAAGACGTCCTTGAACTGGACCATGCCCGAATTGGTGAAGAGCAGCGTGGGATCGTTTGCGGGCACGAGGGGGCTCGAGGGCACGATGGTGTGGCCCTTGGATTCGAAGTACTGCAGGAACCTGCTTCGGATTTCGCTGCTTTTCATCGCGGTACTGGGTTTACGTGATATTCACTCGTCCCCGGCCGGGCCTTTCAGAACCTTGCCGATCGCCTCGAGGCTGAACCCCCTGGACTGGAGGAAGCGGGCCTGCCGCGCCCGTTCCGCCGGCGTGCGGGGAACGCGCCCGAACTTCTTCGCCCACACCGCCCGACAGCTCGCCTCGTCCAGCCGCCGCGCCTCGCTCAAGGCCGCCTCAGCCAGCGGGCCCGCAACGCCCTTCTCCTTGAGCTCCTGGGCGATGCGCAGGCTCCCGTAGCGGCCGCCGCGGGAGGCGAGGAGCTGCTCCACGTAGCGCCGCTCCGAGAGCCAGCCTTCCCTCTCCAGGCAATCCAGCAACGCCTCCAGGTCGTCCTCTTCGTCGGCGTGGGGGGCGAGCTTGCGCTTAAGCTCCGCCCGGGTATGCTCCCGGCGGGCGAGTAGCCTCAGGGCCCGGTCCCGCAGCGTGGCCGCCACGGCCCCTCATCCCCCCGGGCCGCCCGCTTCAGGCCGTGGCCGCCTCCGCCTCGGGCGCCTTTACCCCGGCCGCCTCCCGGATCTTCATCTCGATCTCCCGGGCGATTTCGGGATGCTCCTTCAGGTACTCCCGGCAGTTGTCCTTGCCCTGGCCGATTTTTTCCCCCTTGTAGGCGTACCAGGCGCCGGACTTCTCCAGCACCCGGTAGCTCACCCCCAGGTCCACGATCTCCCCTTCCCGGGAGATGCCTTCGCCGTAGAGGATGTCGAAATCCGCCTGGCGAAAGGGCGGCGCCACCTTATTTTTGACCACCTTGGCCCGGGTCTCGTTGCCGATCACCTCTTCGCCCCGCTTGATGGAGCCGGTGCGCCGGATGTCGATGCGCACCGAGGCGTAGAACTTGAGGGCATTGCCGCCGGTGGTGGTCTCCGGGTTGCCGAACATGACCCCGATCTTCATCCGGATCTGGTTGATGAAGACCACCAGGGTGTTGGAGCGCTTGATGTTGGCGGTGAGCTTGCGCAGGGCCTGGGACATGAGCCGGGCCTGGAGGCCCATCTGGGGCTCGCCCATCTCCCCCTCCAGCTCCGCCCGGGGCGTGAGGGCCGCCACCGAGTCCACCACCACCACGTCCACGCTGCCCGAGCGCACCAGCATGTCGGCGATCTCCAGGGCCTGCTCGCCGGAATCCGGTTGGGAAATGAGGAGATTGCCCACGTCCACGCCCAGCTTGCCGGCGTAGACGGGGTCGAGGGCGTGCTCCGCGTCGATGAAGGCGGCGATGCCGCCCTGCTTTTGCGCTTCCGCGATCACCTGGAGCGCCAGGGTCGTCTTGCCGGAGGACTCCGGGCCGTAGATCTCCACGATCCGGCCCCGGGGCAGCCCGCCCACCCCCAACGCGATGTCGAGCCCGAGGGAGCCGGTGGACACCACCTGGATGTCCCGGGCCACCTCGGCCTCCCCCATGCGCATGATGGAGCCTTTGCCGAACTGTTTTTCGATCTGCGACAGCGCCGCCGCCAACGCCTTGCTCTTGTGGTCGTCCATGGATGCCCGTCCCTCGCGAACCGGATGATGGGAAAAACAAAAATTATGGCATAAGCGTCCCCAGGCGTCAGGTGATGGCGCTGCATGCCGTGGCCCGATTGCCGGGGATCTTCGTGAAATGTCCGGGCTACCGCATCCAGGCCCAGGCCGTGAGCCCGAGGGCCGCGGCGGCCGCGATCCACAGGCCCACGATGACCGCGGCGGCGACCCGGGAAACCGGCTTCCCTCCGGCGAAGGCGCCGGCGGCCCGGTCGCGGCACTCCGCCAGCACGTCGGCGGGCACCATGCGCAGGGCCAGCAGGATAGCGAGGGGCAGCAGGACCGCCTCGTCCAGGTAGCCCAGCACCGGTACGAAGTCGGGGATCAGATCGATGGGGCTCAAGGCATAGGCCACGATGAGGCCCACGAGAAGCTTGGCGTACCAAGGGGTGCGGGGATGCCGGGCGCACAGATAAAGGGCGTAGACTTCCCGCTTGAGTGCCCGGGCCCAGGCGCGCCACGATTCGCGGCAAGCTCGGTTCATCTACCTCCTCGGGCGCAGCGGGCGATTCCGTCCAGGGCCGCTTCTACCGCCTGCCGGCGCACGGCCTCCCGGTCTCCAGAGAAGCAATGGGTTTCGACCCGGGTAGACCCCTCCCGAACCGCCCAGGCGATGCACACCGTGCCCACCGGCTTCTCCCGCGTGCCGCCGGTGGGGCCGGCGATGCCGCTCACCGCCACCGCCACCTGGGCGCGGCTGCGCTCGAGGGCCCCTTGCGCCATCTCCCTCACCGCTTCTTCCGACACCGCGCCGTGGGCCGCCAGGGTGCTCGGGCGCACGCCCAGCAGCTCCTCCTTGGCCGCGTTCGAATAGACGACGAAGCCCCGGTCGAACCAGGCCGAGGCGCCGGGCACCGTGGTCACCGCCTGGGCGATCCAGCCCCCGGTGCAGGACTCGGCGGTGACCAGCATCCAGCCCGCCCCCTGGAGGGCCCGGCCCGCTTCTTCCGCCAGCCGCAGGAGTTTCGCGTCCATGCCGCCTACCCCGTGAGGGCCCGCCAGGCCGCCAGGGCGAGGAGCGTGTAGAACGCCGCGATCACGTCGTCCAGCATGACCCCGAAACCGTTCTGGAACCGCCGCTCCAAGCGGCGGATGGGCGGAGGCTTCGCCACGTCGAACAGGCGAAAGAGGAGGAAGGCGAACGCCTGCCAGAGAAGGGCTTGCGGCGTAAAAGAGAGCACCAGCAAAAACGCCGTCATCTCGTCCCACACCATGCCGCCGTGGTCATGGGCCCCCAAGGCGCGCCCCGCCCGGTCGCACGCCCATACGCCCAGAAGGAACATGAGCGCGACGAGCACCAGCAACCCGGCGTCGCCCATCCTCGGCGCAAGCCACTGGTAGGCCGGCAGCATGGCCAGGCTGGCGAAGGTGCCCGGGGCCGCGGGGATCTTGCCCAGCCCGAAGCCGAAGGCGATGAGCTGGGCCGGATCTGCCCCCAGTTCCCGCCAGGAAGGGACCTTTCCCGAGTCAGCGGAAGTGGTCAAACCCCATCCTCTCCAGGGTGATCGGCGCGCCGTCCTCCCCCCGGAGGGTGAAGCCGCGCTCCCCCGTGATGCGCCCGATGGGGGTGAGGGGCAGCCCCAGCTCCCGTCCCAGGTCCTCGATCAGCCGGCGAACTCCCGGCGGGGCGGTGAACAGCAGCTCGTAGTCGTCGCCCCCCGCCAGCATGCATTGGGCGGCGAGCCGGCGGTCGGCGAGGCGCGCCATCACCGCCGAGCGGGGCAGCCGGGAGAATTCCAGGACGGCGCCCACCTCCGAGCGCTCCAAGATGTGCCCCAAATCCTGGGCGAGGCCGTCCGACACGTCGATGGCGGCGTGGGCGATGCCGCGCAGGGCCATGCCCAACGCCACCCGGGGGGTAGGGGTGTCCAGGCGGGCGAGACAGAAGGCCGCGTCGTGGGGGTCGAGGGCGAGGCGCCGTCGCAGATGGGCCAGCGCCAGGGCCGCGTCGCCCACGGTGCCAGATATCCAGATGTCATCGCCCGCCTTGGCCCCGTCGCGCCGCAGCGCTTCCCCGTCCGGCACCTCGCCCAGCACCGTGACGCACACGTTGAGGGGACCGTGGGTGGTGTCGCCCCCCACCAGATCCACGCGGAATTGGGCCGCCAAGTCCATGAAACCCCGGGCGAACGCGCCCACCCACTCCTCGTCCGGCTCGGGCAGGGCCAGGGCCAGCAGGGTCCAGCGGGGCTGGGCCCCCATGGCCGCCAGGTCCGACAGGTTCACCGCGAGGGCCTTGCGGCCCAGCTTCTCGGGATCGGCGTCGAGGAAGAAATGCCGCCCGGCCACCAGCATGTCCGTGGACACCACCAGCTCCTGGCCGGGGGTCGGTTTCATGAGGGCCGCATCGTCCCCCACGCCCAACACGGCGCCGGGGGCGGGATGGGTAAAAAAACGGCGTATCAGGTCGAACTCGGAAACCATGCGGCAGAGCGCGTCTCAGGATGCATATTCGCGGCCGTGGGCGCCTTCGGGGAAGATGAATTTGCATTATTTTACGTGGGCCGGCGCCTGCACAGGGGCCGATTTGCTTCTATCCTTGTAGAAGGAGACGCGCCCGATGCGCGGTCCGACGGGGTCCTCGATGGTCCTTTGCGGCGGGCCATCCGGTGGATGATTCCGCAGGTCCCTGCAATGCATTTCGGGTGTCGGCCTTCCGCCTGCCCTCGGGAGGAATCGCCATGGGAAGAACCGGCACGGGAAAGATCCCGTTGATCGTCCTTGCCTTGTCCGCCATCGGGCTGAGCGGCGAGGCCTGGGCCGACGGCCTGCGCTGGCCGGGGGAGCCGTCGCCCTGGGCACCGTCCCTCTCCTCTCCTGCATCCCCAAGCGGCCTTTCCTGGCCCGGGGACATGGGTCTGAATCGACCCGCGACAGCGGGACCCAGGCTCGGCATTCCACCGGAGCGCTCCCTCGGGCTGGGCGCCCACCGCTTTATGGCCCCAGGCCGCAGCCTGCGGGATCCCATAGGATCGATGGAGCAGGGCGTGTCTCTCACCCGCCAAGGTCGGGACGGATGGTGGTGGACGGCGACACCCTTCCTCGGCGCTTCCCGGGAGGGAGCGGCCGGCTGGGGCCCGATCTACGCCTACGGCGCCGTGCTCTCCGCCGCCCGGGAGGTGTCGGCCGGACGGCGCATCGGTCTGGGGGTGGGCGTGTTCGACCGCCTGGACCGGCTCTGGGCCTTTCCCTTCCTCGCGGTGGACTGGCAGTTCACCGAACGGCTGCGGCTCACCAACCCCCTCGCCACGGGGCCCACCGGGCCCGCCGGGCTCGAGCTCAAATACCGCCTCTCCGACGCATGGGAGATCGGCGCCGGCGGCGCCTACCGCAACGCCCGCTTCCCCCTGGACGCGACGGGGCTCGCTCCCTACGGGGTCGGCGAGGAACGGGGCGTGGCGGCGTTCCTGCACCTCGCCCGCAGCCTGGGCCCGCGTTTCAGCGTGGACGTGTACGCCGGCGCGCTTCTGGGCGGCGAGCTCAGGCTGGAGAACAGTGCCGGGATCGAGCTCTACAACGAGGAGCTGGCGCCAAGCCCCGTGTTCGGCTTCAGCCTGACGGGCCGCTTCTGACCCCTGCCCCCGTCCGGCCGGGCCGTCCCGAGGACCGCGACACCGTATAATCGGCGGCTGGCTTCCGGCCGCCCCCATGGTTCGCAAGCGCCTGCGCATCTCCCAGCTCTCCGCCCGCGACTTGCTCTTCGCGGTGGCGCCCCTCGTCTTCGCTGTCGCCGCGGGGCTGTGGCTCGCCTACCAGTTCGTGAAGCCCGCGCCGCCGGACACCCTGGTGATCACCACCGGCGATCCGGAAGGCGGTTACCACCATTTCGCCCTGCGCTACCGGGAGATTCTCGCCCGGGACGGGGTCAGGCTGGAGATCGAGACGTCCGGCGGCTCGCTGGAAAACGTGGCGCGGCTGATGAACGAGGACTCGCCCGTGGAAGTGGGCTTCGTCCAGGGCGGCACCGGTTCGGCGGCCAACGCGCCCAACTTGGTGTCGCTGGGGACCATGTATTACGAGCCGTTGTGGGTGTTTTACCGGGCACCGCGCGAGATCACCCGCCTCACCGAGTTGCGCGGCAAGCGCATCGCGGTGGGCGGCGATCTTTCCGGTACCCGGGCGCTGGCCCTCATGCTCCTAGCGGTGAACCATGCCACCCAGCCCCCCACCCGACTCGTGTTCCAAGGGAGCAACGCTGCCACCGAGCTCCTGCTCCAGGGGAAAATCGACGCCTTGTTTGTGGTGGGCTCCCCCGAAGCCCCCGTGATCCGGCGGCTGCTCGCGTCCCCGGGCGTGCGGCTCATGAGCTTCGACCGGGCGGAAGCCTATACCCGCCGCTTCCCCTTCCTCACCCAGGTGGTGCTGCCCCAAGGGGCCCTCGACCTGGCCCGGGATCTTCCCGCGAGGGACGTGACCCTCCTCGCCCCCTCGGCGACCCTGGTGGCCAAGGATAGCCTGCACCCGGCCCTCGCCTACCTGCTGCTGCGGGCCGCCACCGAGGTCCACGGAGAGCCGGGCCTCTTCGCCCGCCCCGGGGAATTCCCGTCGGGAAAAGACACGGACTTTCCCTTGAGCGACGAGGCCCGGCGCTACTATCGCTCCGGCCCGCCTTTCCTCCAGCGCTATCTTCCCTACTGGGCGGCCAACCTGGTGGACCGCCTGTGGGTGATGCTTTTGCCCATCGTGGCCCTGGCCATCCCGCTTTCCCGCATCGTGCCGCCCCTTTACGCCTGGCGGGTGCACTCGCGCATCTACAAGTGGTACGCCAAGCTCAAGGCGGTGGAGCTGGACCTGGAGGAGGAACGGGACCCGGGCAAGCTGCGGGAATTACTGGAGCGGCTGGACGCCATTGAGGAGGCGGTCAACCGCATCCCCATGCCCCTCGCCTACACCGACCGGCTCTACACGTTTCGCCTTCACATCCACCTGGTGCGCCGGCGCATCGCGCTGGCACTGGCGCGGGAAAGAAGCGATGTCCTGCCCATCGATTAATGAGTCTCCGGTAAATGGTCGGTGAACCATTTACCGCTGTCCCCCTCCCCCTTTTCCCGGTTTTCGCGCGGCGAACGGTAAAATGGCGCTTCGAGCGGGCTTCCCCCCTCTTCCCATGGCGCTCCTGAAAACCACCCTGCTCTTCATTCTCACGGCCGTCGCGGAGATCGTCGGCTGCTATCTCCCCTACCTCTGGCTGCGCCAGGGCGGCTCGCCCTGGCTGCTCCTCCCGGCGGCGGCGAGCCTCGCCCTGTTCGCCTGGCTCCTCACCCTGCATCCCACGACGGCCGGGCGCGTCTACGCCGCCTATGGGGGCGTCTACGTCTTCACCGCTCTTTTCTGGCTTTGGGCGGTGGACGGGGTGGTGCCGGACCGCTGGGACCTGCTGGGAGGCCTAGTGGCCCTCGCCGGAATGGCCGTCATCATGTTCGGGCCGAGGGCGGCGTGAGCTTCCTGGAGACCTGGGAGCTCATGAGCTACGTGGTCACCGTGATCGGCCTGCCGTTCGCCATCGCGGTGTTCCTCATCGAACAGCGCAAGGAGCGGGAAAACGAAGAGGAGGAGGTCTACCAGCTCCTCTCCAACGCCTACACGGATTTCCTCAAGCTGGTGATCGACCACCCGGATCTCAAGCTCATGTCCCAGGAGCCGACGCCCAACCTTTCCGAGGAACAGCGGGAACGCATGCTGGTCATCTTCAATATGCTCATTTCCCTGTTCGAACGGGCTTACCTCCTCGCCTATGAGGAGAACATGCCGGAGAAGAAGCGCCGCCGCTGGAATTCCTGGGAAGACTTCATGCGGGAGTGGTGCCGGCGGGAGGATTTCCGCCAGCTCCTTCCCTGGCTGCTCCAGGGCGAGGACGAGGAGTTCGCCGCCTACATCCTGAAGCTCTCCCGGGAAGAGGCGGCCCGCGCCGCCGGGGCTTCGCCCGCCTGAGGCGCCACATGACTTCGAGCCGTCGCTCCCCTTCGTCCTCGCCCCGGAAAGCCGCCGGGGCGCCGTCGCCCAAGGGATTCGCCGTCCGGCGGGTCTACGATCCGCCCCGGGAAGAGGACGGGCTGCGGGTGCTGGTGGACCGGCTCTGGCCCCGGGGCTTGAGCAAGGACGCTGCCCGGGTGGACCTGTGGCTTAAGGACATCGCCCCTTCGGACGCCCTGCGCAAATGGTACGGCCACGACCCGGCCCGCTGGGACGAGTTCCGCCGCCGCTATTTCTCGGAGCTGGAGGCCCGCCGGGAACGACTGGAGGAGCTCAAGGAGCGCGCCCGCCGCGGGCGCGTGACGCTCCTCTTCGGCGCCCGGGACGAGGAGCGCAACAACGCAGTGGCGCTGCGCCAGTACCTGGAATCTGGACGGCGATGAAGATCTTCGACAGCCACTTCCACATCATCGATCCGCGCTTTCCCTTGTCGCCCAACGACGGCTACCTGCCCGAGGCGTTCACCTGCGCGGACTATCTGCGGCGCATGGAAGGGGTGGCGCTCGCGGGCGGCGCCGTGGTCTCGGGGTCGTTCCAGGGCTTTGACCAGGGTTACCTCAAGGCGGCCCTGGCAGAGCTGGGCCCGCGCTTCGTGGGGGTGACTCAGTTGCCCGCCGGCGCCACCGACGAGGAGATCCTGGCGCTCGACGCCGCCGGGGTGCGGGCGGTGCGTTTCAACCTGCGCCGGGGCGGTTCCGAGGCCCTGGAAAAGCTCGAAACCCTCGCCTGGCGCGTGCACCGCCTCGCCCGCTGGCACGTGGAGCTCTACGTCGACGCGCGGGAACTGCCGCCCCTCGCCGGCAGGCTGGTGCGCCTGCCTGCGGTGAGCATCGATCACCTGGGGCTTTCCCGCGAAGGCTTCCCCACCCTGCTGCGCCTGGCGGAGCGGGGCGTGCGGGTCAAGGCGATGGGCTTCGGGCGCGGAGACCTGGACGTACCCCGGGCGCTCAGGGACCTCTGCGCCGCCAACCCCGATGGGGTCATGTTCGGCACCGATCTTCCCTCCACCCGCGCCCCCGTGCCCTACCGGGACGAGGACCTGCGGCGGGTGCTGGACGCCCTGGACGAGGGCCAGGCGCGCAAGGTTTTATGCGACAACGCCCTCGCCTTTTACCGGCCGTGGGCTGCGGCATCATCGAGCCCGGTCAGCTCACCGCAAGCGAAAGGAGAAGCGTCGTGAAGGAATCCCTGAAACCTGGTATCGAGCACGAGTTCCGCTATCGGGTGCCCGAGTCGAAGACGGTGCCCGCCCTGTACCCCGAGTCGCCGGAATTCCAGGCAATGCCCCGGGTCTTCGCCACCGGATTTCTGGTGGGTCTCATCGAGTGGGCCTGCATCCGAGCTATCAACCCCTACCTGGACTGGCCGCGGGAGATGACGGTAGGCACCCACGTCGACCTGAGCCACGAGGCGGCGACCCCGCCAGGGCTGGAAGTGCGGGTACGGGTCAAGCTGATCGAGGTGGACGGCCGCAGGCTCGCGTTCGAGGTGGAGGCCGACGACGGCCTGCAGGTGGTGAGCCGCGGCACCCACCAGCGCTTCGTGATCGACGCCGAGCGGTTCAACGAGCGGATGCGGCACAAGGCCGCGTCGGCGAGATAGGGGCCCCTCTCATGTCCTACCTCGACGACCCCCGCGTCTTCTTCGCCGCCGAGCGCACCCTACTCGCCTGGACCCGCACCAGCCTCACCTTGATGGCGTTCGGCTTCGTGATCGAGCGCTTCGGGCTATTCCTGCACATGCTGGCGGCGGACCCCACCCGGCCGATTGAGCGCGGCGTATCGTTCTGGGTGGGGGTGGCGTTTATCGTCCTCGGCGTCATCACTGCCCTCGTCTCCACCGCCCAGTACCGCCGGGTGATCCGCCAGTTGAAACCCGTGGAGATCCCGGAGCGCTACTGGTACAACGCCGGGGTTGTCACCAACCTCGCCCTCGCCGCCCTGGGGCTGGCGATCACCCTGTACCTGCTTTCCGGCCTGTGAAACCCCCTGGCCGTTTCGGGGGCTGGCGGCTTACCATTGATGCGACCGAGCAACGCGGCAGGGAGCCCGTGAGCGTCCACGAGGACATCGCCCGCACCATCCTGGCGGGTTTCGACAAGCACTACCGCCTGTTCCGGGAGGCGAGCGCCCGGGCCAAGGAGCGCTTCGAGAACGCCGACTGGGCGGCGGCCCGGGAAGCCCAGCGGCTGCGTATCCAGATGTACGACCAGCGGGTGGCGGAGGCGGTGGCGGCGGTGCGCCAGCGCTTCCCCGGCGCCGGGGACGAATCCCTGTGGCCCCGCATCAAGCTCGCCTACATCGGGCTGCTCTACGAGCACCGGCAGCCCGAGTGCGCGGAGACGTTCTACAACTCGGTGGCGTGCCGGGTGCTGCACCGGCGCTACTTCCACAACCAGTTCATCTTCTGGCGCCCGGCCATCTCCACCGAGTACCTGGAGGGAGACGCCCCCACCTATCGCTGCCACTACCCGACCGCCCGGGGGCTGCGGCGCACGGTGACGGACATCCTCCTGAGCTTCGGGCTGCGCAATCCCTTCGAGGACCTGGGGCGGGACGTGGGCCTGCTGCTGCAGGCCCTGGAGGAACGCTTTCCCTCCCCCTGGCAGCTCCAGCCCAATTTCCAGCTCCAAGTGCTCTCCTCCCTCTTTTTCCGCAACAAGGGAGCCTACATCGTCGGGCGCGCCATCAACGGCAACCGCCAGTACCCGTTCGTGGTGCCCCTGCTGCAAAACGAGCGGCGGGAGCTCTACGTGGACACGCTCCTCCTCGAGCCGTCCCACATCGCGGTGCTGTTCAGCTTCGCCCGCGCCTACTTCATGGTGGACATGGAGGTGCCCTCGGCCTACGTGGCTTTCCTGCGGGAGCTGCTCCCGGAAAAGCCCCCGGCGGAGATCTATACCCTGCTCGGGCTGCAGAAGCACGGCAAGACCCTCTTCTACCGGGACTTGCACCACCACCTGGAGCATTCCAGCGACAACTTCTGCGTCGCCCCGGGCATCCGCGGGCTGGTGATGCTGGTGTTCACCCTGCCCTCCTACCCGTACGTGTTCAAGGTCATCCGGGACACCTTCGGCCCACCCAAGGACATGGACCGGGAGACGGTCAAGGAGAAATACCTGATCGTGAAGTACCACGACCGGGTCGGGCGCCTCGCCGACACCCTGGAGTACTCCGACGTGGCGCTGCCGGTGGCCCGCTTCGATCCGGAGCTCCTGGAGGAACTCAAGCACAATTGCGCCTCCAGCGTGGAGTTCGAGGCCGACAAGATCATCATCCGGCACATGTACATCGAGCGGCGCATGGTGCCGCTCAACCTCTACCTGGAAGACGCGGACGAGGCGCGCTTGCGGCACGCCATTCAGGAGTACGGCCAGGCGATCAAGGACCTGGCCGGGGCCAACATCTTTCCCGGGGATCTCCTGCTCAAGAATTTCGGCGTCACCCGCCACGGCCGGGTGGTGTTCTACGACTACGACGAGATCGCCTACGTGACCGACTGTGCCTTCCGGGCTCTTCCCGAAGCGCGCACGCCCGAAGAGGAGCTCGCCGCCGAGCCCTGGTACGGGGTGGGGCAGAACGACGTGTTTCCGGAACAGTTCGCCCGGTACGTGTTCACCGATCCCCGCGCCAGGACGATCTTCCTGGAGCTGCATCCCGAGCTCGTGGACCCGGCGTTCTGGCGGGAGAAGCAACGGCGCCTCCTCCAGGGCATCCAGGAAGACGTCTTCCCCTACCCGGAGTCGCTGCGCTTCTGCCGCCGCGCCCGGCCGTCACGGACGGCGGCGAGCCGGCGGGCCGCCCGGGCGGGCGCGGCCTAGATGGAAACCCGGGAGCCCAGGGCGCGGTCAACCGCAAGGAGCACCTCCCGATGACCGGCGCGAAGAACAGGTAAGCACCCCATTGCAGCGGAACCCCAGTGACGACCCTCGGCCAGCGTTTCCTGAAATTCTTCCTCCATCTCGCCCTCGGGCTCGCCGTCTTCGCCGCCCTCATGATGGGGGTGGGCTACTGGATCTATTCCAGCTACCAGCGCGGGGTGGAAGCTTCCGCCTTCGTGCAAGCTTTAGCCCAGGTCGAGCGGGAGAGCGACCCGGCGACCCTCGCCCGGGCCCTGGCCCAGGGCCTGGATCGGGCGAGCGCGGAGGATGCAGAACTCACTGTGTTCTGGCTCGAGCAGCGGGCCCACCAGGGGGCGATTCCGGCCCTCTACTTCATGGGGCTGTACGCGGAAAAGGCAGGCTGGCGGGACCGGGCGCTGGAGTTCGTCTCCGCCGCTGCCCTGGTGGGACGGGTCGACGCGGCCCGTTGCGGGTCCCCTGAGGCGATGGGGGCGGTCGAACAGCTCGAGTCCCGCCTCAACCTCGGCGCTGCGTTCGAGTTGTTGCGCCAGGACCCGGGGCGTCGGGTGCGGCTGGTGCAATGGGCCCTCGACTACGAAGAGGCGCACCGCAGCCGTCCCCGGGCGGCCTGGATCTGCGGCGCCTCGCCTGCGAACCCCGCGGCGGAGGCCGCCTGGCCCCGCCGCCGCAGCGAGGTGCGCGCCGAGTTCGAGCGCCGGTTCGCCACCTGAGCGCCCAGGCCCCATGACGAGCACCGTCTACGCCATCGCGGCAGCTTCCGCCGCCCTCGGGCTCGTGGCGTTTGCAGGCGGCCTGCGGGCGGCGTTGCGCCGTCGCCCCCTCGCCTCCCTGTCGTGGATCGCTTCCGCCTTGCTCGCCTTGGCAATTGGGGCGCTGTTCGCAACCCTCGCCGTCGCCACCCTGGGCTACCAGGCCCTCGTCCGGGAAGAAACCGCGGCGTGGATCTCGGTCACGCCCATCGGGCCCCAGCGATTCGAGGCGCGGGTGCGGCTCCCCGATGGGAAGGAGCACACCTTCCAGCTCGCCGGCGACGAGGTCTACGTGGACGCCCACATCCTCAAGTGGAAGCCCGTCGCCAATCTGCTCGGGCTGCACACCGCCTACGAGCTTTCCCGCATCGCCGGGCGCTACGCTGTCCTGGAGCAGGAGCGCACCGCCCCGCGCACCGTCTATTCCCTGGCCGAGGACAAGCCGGTAGACCTGTTCCTCTTGCGCCGGCGCTACGCCCTCCTCGCTCCCCTGGTGGACGCGGAATACGGCTCGGCCACCTTCGTGACGGTGAGCCGCCCGGCCGAGTTCGAGATCAAGGTATCCGCGAGCGGGCTGCTGGTGCGCGAAGCTCAACCGGCGTCGCGATGATTTCGTCATTGAAACGCGGGCGCCGGAGCGTTCCCCGTCGGGTTCCCGGTCCTGTCCCCCGGAGGCCCGTCACCGGGCTTTTTCCTGCACCCACCGGCTCAGGTCGTCCAGCAGCGCGGCGATCGCCCGCTGGAAGCCCGCGACCGCCCCCGGCGCGTCGTAGCTCGCCGCCGGCGCGGCTTGGTCGAAGGTCCTGCGGGCCAGCAGCCGCCGGCTGCGCCGGTCCACCAGCTCGGCGGTCAGGCGCACCCGGGCCACGCCGGGCGCGCCGGCGGCGTCGTGGTAGAGCTCGGTGAGCGTGGTGTTGAGCATCAGCTCCCCGTCCACGCCCGAAGTGCTGAGCGCCACGCTGGAGAAGGCCCCCGCCGCTTCCAACCGCGCCGCCAGAAGCCGCGTGAACGCCTGCCCGGGCCGCTCGGTCCAGAAGGCATACTGGTAGTAGCCCCGGGTGCCGGGGGCCCGGCTGAAGGCGATGGACGCGGTGTCGTAGAAGCTCTTCACTTCGGTGGGGGCCACCAGCAGCCGGGGGGACGCCCCTTGCGCCCGCGCCAGCGAGGCGGAAGGGGAAGCCCCGTCCCCCAGGACGTAATAGACGGCGGGCTGCTCCCGCAGCGTCATGCATGCCGAAAGCATGAGGAGCAGGGCAAGCCCGGCGAGCGCCGCCCCCGCCCTTGGGGTTCGCCTCATCGCTTCTCCCCCGGCCCCAGCTCGCCCGCGTGGGGGCCGAACAGCACCGCGCGGGGGTCTTCCAGCCGCCGCGCGGTGCGGGAAAGGGAATCCGCGGCCGCCCGCAGCTCCCGGGCGGTCGCCTGCAACTCCAGGTTCCCGGTGTCGGAGAGGCGCTCCAGATGGCCCGCCACCGCCCCGAGGTCCCGCTCCAGGGAAACCAGGCGCTTCCGCGCCTCGGCCAGGGTTTGCCTCGCCTCGGCCAGGGCCTCCTTCGTTCCCTGGGCAATTTCGCCCACGTGGTGATCCAGCCCCTTGGCCGCCCGGCTGACCGTGGCGCCGGCGGCGGTGAGTTCTCCGGCGGCCTGGGTCACGGCGAGGAGGGCTTCCCGCAGGGCCGGGGCCTGCTGCTCGAGCTGCAGGGTGAGGTTCTCCAGGTTGGACAAAGTGCCCCGGATCCGGGCGACGTTGTCGTCGGTGAGCACGAGCTGCAGTTGCTCCAGGGTCTTGACCCCCTCTTCGGCGAAACGGCTCAGGGCGTCGGTCACTTCCTGGGTGCCCTCGGCCTCGGCGATCACCGGGTACGGCAAGCCCGGGGGCGGCTCGGTGTTGGGCGGGCTCTTCTCATCGGTGTTGATGAGATGGATGGCCGCCAGCCCGGTCACCAGGTTGCGCACGATGGTGGCCTGGGTGCTCTTGCGCACCGGCGTGTCCGCGGCGACGCGGATCACCACCCGCACCGCGTTCACGTCCCCCTCTTCGATCTGATACCTCGCCACGTATCCCACCTTGATGCCCCTCATCTTCACGTCGCTGTTGACCTGCAGACCGTCCAGGGATTGGTGGCGGAAAAAGACGAGGAACGGCTTGGTGTCCCGCTCCAGCCCGGCCCGGTTGAGCCAGAGAATGAAGACCACCAGGGCGGCCGCCAGGACCAGGATCACGATGCCGACGAGGGCGTAGCGGGCTTGGGGTTCCATGGATCTTCTCAGCGCATCAAGTCCTGTCGGGAGTGAAAGTACTCCCGCACCCAGGGATCGTCCACCCGGGCGACTTCCTCCACCGGCCCGTCCGCCAGGAGCTTTCCGTCCCCCAGGACCAGCACCCGCCGGGCGATGCCGAACAGGGTGTCCAGGTCGTGGGTGACGAGGAGCACCGTGATCCCCAGGTTCCGGTTGAGGAACTGGATCAGCCGATCGAAACCCCGGGCGGTGACGGGATCCAGCCCCGAGGTCGGCTCATCCAGGAACAGGATCTCCGGATCCAGGGCCAGGGCCCGGGCGAGGGCCGCCCGCTTGCGCATGCCGCCCGAGAGCTCGCTCGGCATCTTGGCTGCCGCCGAGCTGGGCAGCCCCGCCATCGCCAGCTTGATGCGCACCAACGGCTCGATCAGGGCGTCCGGAATGTCGGTGTGTTCCTTGATCGGCACCGCGATATTCTCCGCGACCGAGAGGGAGGAGAACAGGGCCCCGTCCTGGAATAGCATCCCGAAACGACGGCGCGTCTCTTCCAGCTCCCGCTCGGAGGCGCTCCAGACCTCGGTGCCCAGCAGCCGCACCCGCCCCGCGGCGGGTTTGAGCAGGCCGATGATCTCCCGCACCAGCACCGATTTGCCGGAGCCGCTGGCGCCGATCAGGGCCGCGAGCTCCCCCCGCCGCACCTGGAACGACACCCCGTCGTGCACCGTGGCCGCGCCGAACCGGGTGACCAGGTCTTCCACCTCCACCACCGCCTCCGCCCCGGGCGGGGCGGCCGGCGTCTCCTGCAGGACGGCGGCCGAAGGGATCATCAGATGCCCAGCTCCACGAACAGCACCGCGAACCCGGCATCCAGCAGGATCACCGAGACGACGCACTGCACCACCGTAGAGGTGGTGGCCGCGCCGACGCTGCGGGCGTCGCGCTTGACCGCCATCCCCATGCGGCAGCCGATCAGGGCGATGAACAGAGCGAACACCGGCGCCTTGGCGAGCCCTACCCACACGTGCTTCACGGCGAGCACACTCTGCAGGCGGTCGAGGAAGGTAGGCACAGAGATGCCGAGCCGCAAGTCGGCGATCAGCATGCCGCCCAAGATGCCCATCACGTCGCCCAGAAAGGTGAGCAGGGGCAAGGCCACCACGATGGCGACGAGCCGGGGGATGACCAGCACTTGGATGGGGGAAAGTCCCAGGGTGCGGATGGCGTCGATCTCCTCGGTCACCTTCATGGTGCCGAGCTGGGCGCAGAAGGAGGCGCCGGTGCGCCCGGCCAGGATGATGGCGACGATGATGGGGGAGAGCTCCCGGGACATGGCGAGCCCCACCCCGTCCACCACGAAGATGTTGACGCCGAAGCGCTCGATCACGATGCCCAGGAGATAGGCGAACACCACGCCGATCAGGAAAGTGACCATGGCCACGATGGGGATGGCGTCCACCCCCACGGTCTCCAGATGGGACACCGTCTCGCGAGCGCGGAACGCGCGGGGTTTCGCCGCCACCCGGGCGAACTCTGCCGCCACCTGGCCCAGGAACGCGGTCATGCCCCGCAAGGCCTCGTACAGGTCCAGGGCGGCGCGGCCGATCTTCTCCACCGGCCCCAGGTGGGTCGTAGGCGGGCAGGCGGCGCTTTGCTCGAGCCGTTCCGATACCAACGTCATGACGCTCAGGTGCCGGGGAGCGAAGCGCTTGAGCTCGATGCGCTCCCGATCGAGGCCGCGGGCGGCCAGAAACTGCCAGATCACCGCTGCGCCGGAGGTGTCCAGGGCCTCCAGGCGGCTGCCGTCCAGGGCGGCGAGGGGCAGGGCTGCCACCTGGTCCAGCGCGGGCGCGATGCGGGAGAGCTGGGGCAGCCGCCACGCGCCCATCAGGTGCAGCGTCGCGCCGCCCTCGCCGGGCTCGAGGCGCAACCACGGGCTGCCGTCGGTCATGACTGGGCGCCGGTCACCGGTCCGAAAAAACGCCGGCTAGTTTAGCCCGGTTCCTCCCCGTTTGTCGCCCCGCGGGAGCCAGCGGCTCCCGCGCCGCCTATTCCTCGCCCCCAGAAAAAAAGAGCGGGCCGAAACCCGCTCAAGCTCGACGTCCCAGGGAAAAGTTCAGGCCACGGCGGGCGCTTTATCCCGCGTTGGCCCGCGCCGCATCCCGGGCGATCCCCGTCCCGGTGGACCGCTGGGGTAACTCCTTGACGCTTGGATCCGGGATACGCGCGGTTTCCAGCCGGTAGCCGAAGTTGTACACGGTGGTGAGGCGATAGCCGTTCTCGGGACGCAGGCCCAGCTTGCTGCGCAGGTGGCTCACGTGGGTGTCCAGGGTCCGGGTGGGCACATCCACGCTCTTGCCCCACACCGCTTCCAGGAGGTGCCCCCGGGAGAGCAAGCGCCCCATGTTGCGGAACAGGAACGCGGCCAGGTCGAACTCCTTCTGGGTCAGCTCCACGCGCCGGCCGTGCAGGGTCACCTCCCGCTCGTTCAGGTCCAGCACGTAGGGCGGGAACTCCAGGATCCGGGCCTCGATGCGCGGGTTAGCCCGCCGCCAGACGGCGTTCAACCGGGCGGCGAACTCCAGCGGCCGCACCGGGGGCACGATGTAGTCGTCGCCCCCGGCGTTCAGGGCGTCCGCCACGTCCCGCTCGGCGTTGCGATGGCTCACGAAGATCACCGGCATGTCGCAGGACGAGCCGCGACGCACCGCGCGCAGCACATCCACCCCGGTCATGTCGGTCAATTCCCAATCCACCAGCAGCACGTCGAAGCTCTCGCGGCCAGCGGTGACGAGGAATTGGCGGCCGCCGCCGAACACGTGGCAATCGTGCCCGGCTTTCTGCAGGCTCTGCTTGAGCTGCTCGGCCTGCTCGCGGTCGTAGACCAAAATGGCGATACGCAATTGGATACCTCCCTTCTCTTCCTAACTGGTCCGCCTCGTCCTTTGGATTGAATTTTTTTGCACCGGATTAAGTGCAAGGGCTGTGCCAGCACCCTGGCTTGCCGGCCAGGACAAGGAAAATTTTTATAATTCATGAAGATGTGAGAGGGGAGGGAACGCCTGCCTGTTTAAGAAAGGTGGGAAACCGGCCCGGCCAGCCCCGGCGGCGACTCGGCAAGTCTTGAGCCCACAAGGGAAAACAGGGAAAACGGGCGCCTTCGACGGGAAGCCGTCGGCCCTGTCGCCGCCTTCGACAGGTTAGGCGGTCCTATCGTGGGCTCGATCCCGGACGGCCAGGGAAGCCTCTGCGTGCGCTCGTCCGCCCTCCGGTCGCCTCCCACGACCACCCGCAACTGGCGCCGGGCTGGGAGAATCCACGGCGATGCCCTTGACGGGCCTATTTCAAACGGGTGGGGATCGTCACTTCGGAATGCAGGGTGCGGTGCACCGGGCACTTGTTAGCGATCTCCAGCAACCGCCCGCGCTGGGCCTCGTCGAGGGCGCCCTCGAGCTCGATCACCCGCTCGATGCGGTCCACCCTGCCCTCCTTGGTTTCGCACGTTTCGCAATCGGCCGCGTGGATCTTCTCGTGCTTAAGCTCCACCGCCACCCGCTCCAGGGGCCAGCCCTTCTGGTCGGCGTACATGCGCAGGGTCATGGAAGTGCAGGCGCCGAGGCTCGCCAGGAGTAACTGGTAGGGCGAGGGACCCGTGTCGGTGCCGCCGTAGGATTGCGGCTCGTCGGCCCGCAGCCGATGGCGTCCGGCGCAGATCGTCTGGGCGTATTTCCCGCTGCCCTCCTCTTCGACCCGCACCACCCCCTCGGGGCACGCCGGCGAGGTCTCCTGACGACTTTCACCTCGCCCCAAATACCGGCTCGCCCAGGCGGCGAGGACCCGTGCCACGTAAGCGGCGTCCTCCCGGTGCGTGATCAGGTGATCGGCCTCATCCAGGGAGACGAAGCTCTTGGGATGCTTAGCAGCCATAAACAGGCGGGCGGCGTTCTCGATGTCCACCACCGTGTCCCGGGGCGAGTGCATGACGAGGAGCGCCTTGCGCAGGTTACCGAGGCTCTTCAGGATGTTCGCCCGGGCGAGATCGTCCAGGAATTCCCGCCGGATGCGAAAGCGGCGCCCGGCGAGCTCCACCTCCGCCTCGCCCCGGGCCTCGATCTCCGCCCGGGCCGGGGCGAGCAGCCGGGCCACGTGGGCCGGCTCCGCCGGCGCGCCGATGGTGACCAGCGCCGCCGCTTCCGGGATTTCCCGGGCTGCGGCCAGCACCGCGGCGCCCCCCAGGCTGTGGCCGATGAGCAGCCGGGGGGCTTCATGCTCCCGGCGCAGGTAGGCCGCCGCGGCCACCACGTCCGCCACGTTGGAGGAGAAGCCGGTGTTGGCGAAGTCCCCCTGGCTGCCCCCCAACCCGGTGAAGTCGAAGCGCAGCACGGCGATCCCCTGGGCCTTGAGCTCGGCGCTCACCCGGGCGGCGGCCAGGCTGTCCTTGGAGCAGGTGAAGCAGTGGGCAAAAAGGGCATAGGCGATCACCTCGCCCGCCGGCAGGTCGAGGCGGGCGGCCAGGGGTTCCCCGAGGGCGCCGGGAAAGTGGATCGGCTGCATGGGAAGTTCTCCGGACGTGGGCTTCAGGTCTGCGGGATTCTCGTTAGAATAGGACCGCTTTTTACTCTTGACACGAAGGAGGGTCAACGATGGGCAAAGGCGATCGCCGCACGCGCCGAGGCAAGATCTACAATGGTTCCTACGGCGTCACCCGCCCCCGTAAAAAGAAGCAGCCGGCCCCCAAGGGCAAATAAATTCCTTCCGCGGCAGTCCCATGCCCGACTACGCGAGGGTCAAGGCCGACTGGTCGGCGCGGGGCTTTTCCTGCGACATCTGGACCGATCCGCCGGGGCGGCAGTGGATCGACTTCGTCCACGACGTGGACGAGCTGGTCATGCTGGACGCGGGCGAGCTGGAGCTCGCATTCCAGGGTAAGACCCTGCGACTGCGCCCGGGCGAGGAGGTCCTGATACCCGCCGGCGCGCGCCATAGCGTGAGAAACCCCGGGGCCGGCGAGAACCGCTGGTTCTACGGCTACCGGCGCCGCTGAAAAACGCCCCGCCGGCCCGTGGACAAATTCGACCGCATCTATCAGCTCCACCGCATCCTGCAAGGGCGCCGCAGCCCGGTATCCCTCGCCGAGCTGACAGACCGGCTGGAGTGCTCCGAACCCACGGTCTACCGGCTGCTGCGGGAGATGAAGGACTACCTGGGCGCCCCCATCGAGCACGACAAGGAGGCGGGGGGCTATGCCTACCGGCGGGACGGGGACGGGGCCGCCTACGAGCTGCCGGGACTGTGGTTCAACGCCCGGGAGCTTCAAGCCCTGCTCGTCTTCGAGCAGCTTTTCGAGTCCCTGGAGCCCGGCCTTCTTGGGGACCACCTCACGCCCCTCAAGGAGCGCATCACGGCGCTCATCCGCCACCAGCGCCTCGGGCTCACCGAGGTCGGCCGCCGCATCCGGCTCCTCGGCATGGCGGCCCGACCCGCGGGCGAGTGGTTCCACGTGCTCGCCAGCGCCACGCTCCAGCGCCGGCGGCTGCGCTTGCGCTACCACGCCCGCTCCAAGGACGAGGTCTCCGAGCGCACCGTCTCGCCCCAGCGCCTTACCCGCTACCGGGATAACTGGTACCTGGACGCCTGGTGCCACACCCGCCGGGCGCTCAGAAGCTTCTCGGTGGACCGGGTGCGCCGGGCCGAGGAGCTGGACCAGCCGGCCGAAGAGATCCCCGACGAGCGCCTCGACGAGCACCTCGCCTCGAGCTACGGCATCTTCGCAGGGCGAGCGAACCAGGTGGCCGTGCTGCGCTTCTCCCCCGAGCGGGCCCGGTGGGTGGCCGACGAGCGCTGGCATCCCAAGCAGCAGGGCCAGTTCCTGACGGACGGCCGCTACGAGCTGCAAATCCCCTTCCGAGACCCCACCGAACTCGCGATGGACATCCTGCGCTACGGGCCGGATGTGGAAGTGGTCGCTCCCGAAAGTCTGCGCGACCTGGTGGTGGAGCGCCTGAAAAAGGCGCTGGCCCAGTACGCCGCACTGAACTCCATGTAATCCGGACGCACGAGGTTGTAAGGCGATGGCGGAAACCGAGCGACCGGAAGACGGCGTGGACTGGAGGCTGACGACCTGGGAAGGGGCGCGCCGGGAGCAACTCCGGCGCTGGGCCGCCCTGCTCCTGGAGCGCATCATCCTGGCCCTGGAGGAAATGCAAGACGTGGCTGAACGGCTGTCTCAGCCGGACGCCCGCTCGAAGGCTGGCAGGGATACGCCCATAGAAAAAGGCGCCCCTGTTTGCCCCTGCCGTCGCTTGGGACCCTCGCAAGCTTGCGTTGCCCCTTCCCCGCCGTCTGAATAGAGGAAAATTTCCTTCGACCTGGGCGGCCGCTATCGCGTTTTGATCGTGAGAACCGGTAGGATTGCCGTGTGACCTGCTGGCAGCCAAGGCCGTCATGACAAATTCTTGCAAAGAGAATGCCCGTGTCCGCTGAATGGATCGCCCTGATCTTCCTGATCGCCGGAGGGCTCGCCGCCTGGTGGGTTCGCGGCCTGCTGGCAAAGACCGCGGCTGCGGCTCTGGAAGCGCGCCTGGCATCCGCGGAGCAGCAGCTCGCGGAGAGGACCCGCGAGATCGAAGCGCTCAGGGCCGAGCAGGCGCGCTCGGCGCAAGCGTTGCGGGAAGAGTCCGAGCGGCGGGTGGCGGCCGAAGAGCGGCTCGCCGCCGAGCGCCGGGCGGCCGAAGAAAAACTCAGGCTTCTGGAGGAAGCCCGAACCGCCCTCTCCGACGCCTTCAAGGCCCTCTCCGCCGAAGCGCTCCAGAGCAACAACCAGTCCTTCCTCGATCTCGCCAAGGCCACCCTGGAAAAGTTCCAGGAAGGCGCGAGAGGCGACCTGGAAGCGCGCCGGAAGGCGGTGGACGAGCTGGTCAAGCCAATCCGCGAATCGCTGGAGAAAGTCGACGGCAAGCTGGGGGAGTTGGAAAAGGCGCGGGTATCCGCCTACGCCGCGCTGAGCGAGCAGTTGAAGAGCCTGGTGGACACGCATCTCCCCATGCTGCGCAACGAAACGGCTAATCTCGTGAAGGCGCTGCGCCAGCCCACGGTGCGGGGTCGCTGGGGCGAGATACAGCTCAAGCGCGTGGTCGAGATGGCCGGGATGCTGGAATACTGCGACTTCGTGGAGCAGGAATCCCGCGCGACCGAAGAGGGGCACCTGCGCCCAGACCTGATCGTGCGGCTCCCCGGCGGGAAGCAAATCGTGGTGGACTCGAAAGCGCCGGTGGAGGCATATCTCCGGGCCGTGGAGGCGGGGGACGACGAGACCCGGCAAATGTACCTCGCCGACCATGCCCGCCAGGTGCGCGACCACATGACCGCCCTCGGTCGCAAGGCCTACTGGGGGCAGTTCGATCCCACGCCCGAATTCGTCGTGCTGTTCTTGCCGGGGGAGATGTTCTTCTCCGCCGCCCTCCAGCAGGACCCGGGGCTGATCGAGTTCGGGGTCAACGAGCGCGTGATCCCCGCCACCCCCACCACCCTCATCGCCCTGCTGCGGGCCGTGGCCTATGGCTGGCGCCAGGAGGCCCTCGCCAGGAACGCCCAGGTGGTCGCCGACCTCGGCCGGCAGCTTTACGAGCGCATCGCCAAGCTCGCCGAGCACTGGGCGAACGTCGGCGACCGGCTGGGCAAGGCCGTGGATGCCTACAACAGCGCCACCGCCACCCTGGAGACGCGCGTGCTGGTTTCCGCGCGGCGCCTCGCCGACCTCAAGGCCGCGCCGGAAGGCGTGGAGATCGAGACGATCGAGCCCATCGAGCGCGCCCCCCGGGCGCTGCAGGCGCCAGGGCTTTTACCGATATCTTCGGACGGGAAAGAATGAGGAACGACGCGCAATTCTTCAAAAGCGCAATGCGCGGCGAGTCCGCTTTGCACGGGCTCAAGCCGTTCCCGCCCCCGCGCCGGATCGCCGAGGAGGAGTGTCCGGGTCCGCTCGGTTCAAGTCAGAAGCTGCATGCCAAGCCTGACAGCGGCCTTTGTCAGGCCGCCGTCGAAGGCGGCAAAGCGAAATTCCGCAGCGGGGCCTGCGGCGCGAAAAATCGCTTCGGCAGCGGCCAAATGCACGCTGTCGTAGCCTTTCAAGCCGAAGCGTTCCGCCAGGTTTCCTGCCTGCCGGATCAGAGCTTCGTCAGCGCGCAGCCGCTCAAAACGCGGCCAAGTTCGCTCCAATTCGCGCTTGCAGGCAGCGAGCTCCCGCTCGCTGATTTCCCGCAGCCGATGCTTTCTTGCAAACGCCGCACGGAGTTCCACATAGGCGAGCAGATGACAGACGGTGAGGCTTGCTTGCCTTACCGCGTGTCCGACCAGGGACGAGCCATCTTCTCGCACGTAGAGCTTGACCAAGGCGGACGTATCCAGATAAAGGATCACTCCCGGCCCTCAATCACAATTTGCGCCAGGGTTTTCTCACCGGGCTTGATCTTGATGGGACGTTTCGCGCCTTCCGGCTTGCCGCCCTTGCCGGGAATCACAAACGGGAGCGCGCGGATACGCGCAATCGCGGCGGCTTCCGTGTCCTCCCTGCCTGTCGGCGCAGGAACCAGTCTCGCGACCGACCGGCCGTGCGACTTGATCAGCACTTCCTCGCCCGCCGCAGCCCGGCGCAGATACTCGGACAAGCGGTTTTTCAGTTCGCGGACCGAGACTTCCATGACAGTTTCCCGATGTGGCCACAACTTTTTTCATTGTAGCCACAAAACGTTGCGGCACGCAAGAAACGGTTTACAGCACGAAAACGGGTTCGCGCCCTTCCCACCGTACGAATTCCGTGCGCTCGCCTCCGCCCGGCGCCTGCGGGACCTCAAGGCCGCGCCGGAGGGCGTCGAGATCGAGACGATCGAGCCCGTCGAGCGCGCCCCGCGGGCGCTGCGGGCGGCGCCCCTTTCGTCCAGCGTGTCCAACGACGATCCGCAATGAACCGCGTCTTGCCCGCCGACCGAATCGGCATGACTCAGGGATCGAGCTTCGAGCAAAGTCAACCCCAGCTCGGCTGCGGCGCGCGCCAGTCTGGCGTCGAACACGCCAAACCGGAAGTCGGCACGGCCGCGAGTCGCGCTACAGACTCTTTCGGCAGCAGCGAGATGGATGCTGTCGTCGCCGCGCAACCGGTACCGGGCGCAAAAATCCGCCGCGCGCCGAACCGGATGCTCCTCGACCTGGATAATTTCCCGCTCCGCCCAGTGCGCATCGAGCCTACGCCGCAAGCGCCGGTACAGCGATTCATCCTTTCGCGCCTCCGCCAGACGCGCGAAAGCGCAACAAGCCTCCGCGTAGGCGAGCAAGTGCGTCGCAATGACGCTGCCCGCCCGCACGCCGCGGCGCACCGCCTCGGAATACACCTCCGGAACGAACAATTTCACCAGGGCGGAAGTATCCAGATAAAGGATTATCCGCGCTCTTCGGCCACGATCTCGGCCTGCGTTTTCTCACCGGGCTTGAGCCGCGCGACATATTCTGGCAAGCGGGGTTTGCCCTTTCCCGGCCGGATCCAGGACTGGCTGCGCAGAAAGGCCACTGCCTCCTCCTCGGAAGGCGTGTCCCGTCGTACCGATCGCGGAGCGCTCAAGCGCGCCACGGCCTTGCCCCGCGAGGTCACGATCACCTCCTCGCCGGCCGCCGCCCGGCGCAGGTATTCGGACAGGCGGCTTTTGAGTTCCCGCACCGAGACTTCCACGGCTGCCTCCCGATGTGACTACATGACACATTGTAGTCACAAAGGCTCGATATCAACGAGACGGTGGCACGCATCCGAATGGCCCTGATCTACACCCGCAAGATGGACGATGTGGGCGCTTACGAAACGAAGCCGAAGCCGCCGGCGAAAGGAGAACCACTGAGTGAACGCTGCATCCAACCCACTGCCCTTGCCCGCCTACGCTCCCGAGGAACTGGCTCGGCTCGGCCAAGACGAGCTGCTGCACCTGCTCGTCGCCGACGAAGACCGCGCCCCGCGCGCGCTCATCGACGAATGCGCCCGCCGCGGCGAAGCGATGGTAGATCGCCTCGCCGCTCTTGCACACCAGGAAGCGTTCTGGAACGACCAAATCGCTCTCGGCCAATGGTGGCTCAGACTACACGCGGTGATGATCCTGGGGCTCATCCCCAGCGAATCCGCGGGGAGACTGCTCGTCTCCTTCATGCGGCGCATGGAACGGGCGCAAGACGAGAACCTTCAGGACTGGCTCTCCGGCTACTGGCCGGCGCTTTTCCGCAACAAGCCCGAGGCGGTGGAGGCGCCCCTTCGCGAGCTGGCCCTCGAGCGCGGTGTCGATTGGTATATGCGCATCCAGGCGGTCGAGTCGATCATTGCCTTCGCCCAACGGCGCAGCGCGGACGCATTGGAAGCCGCGCTCGACTGGGCGGCGGGCATCGCCGTCGACGAATCGGAGGATTGGACGTTGCGCCTCGCGGCCGGCAACAAACTGCTCGATTTTCCCCGCGAGCGCCATCGCGCACTGCTCGAGGATCTGGCGGCGCGGCAGACGGGATGGGGCGTGCATTTCTCCCAAGACGACGTGCGGCAAGCCTTCACGGCCATGAACGAGAAACCCCAGTGGGATCGCTTCGACGATCCCTGGGCGTTTTATGCGCCCACGGCCATCGAGCGCCGCCAGGCGCGGTGGGCGGAAGAGGACCGCGGGGACGAGGAGAGCGATGAAGATGACTTCGCTGTCGAGGAACCCTATGTGCGGCCAGGTCCCAAGATCGGCCGCAACGACCCCTGCCCCTGCGGCAGCGGGAAAAAATACAAGAAGTGCTGCCTGCTCAAGGAAGAATCGTAAAGCCGGCTCGCGGGCCTGAGTTCTCGTCGAAGGAAAAAAGGAGATGCGCTGCAACGATTTCTTCCGGCGTCCCTTAGGCAAGGGTGCTCGCGCGCCCTCCAGCGATGTTGCCCCGACCTGCGGAAAGGGCCCAAGACGCGAGACCGGCCGACCGCGCTCCCGGATGATGATCTCCTTCAGCGCTTGGACGCGCTCAAGGGAGCGCGCAATTTTGTCATGCATGCCCCGAGCCGACACTCCCGTGGACGAAGCTCCTGGTAACAACCTCTTTATGACTGTAGCTACAATGCAGGTGGAGCACAAACCGCCGTTCGTCCGGAGACATTGCGCGTCGTCAATACATCCGAAAGAAAACACCTTCCCTCCACATCTTAGCGATGGGGGACACCGGGAGATCATCAGGAGAGACCCGTGACGTTCGACGATTTCTTCAGGTGCGCTTTCGGCAGGCAGACGGGTGACGATTTCAAGCCGTTCGAGTACCAGCGCCAATTGGCAGAGGAGAAATTTGACGGTCACTCATGGCCCGACCTGCTCGATGTGCCCACAGGGATGGGCAAAACCGCCGCGGTCGTGCTCGCCTGGCTATGGAAGCGGGGCTGGCGCCAGGGCGGGCGCGCGCAACCACCAGATCAGCAAACCCCGCGCCGGCTCGTCTATTGTTTGCCGATGCGGGTGTTGGTCGAGCAGACACACCAGAACGTCCAAGGCTGGCTCGAAAATCTCGGCATCCTCGGCGAGCCCGGCGAGGGTAAGGTCTCGGTGCATTTGCTGATGGGCGGCTCCGAGGATGTCGCACAGGCCACCTGGGCCGAGTATCCGGAAGAGGACATGGTCCTGATCGGCACGCAGGACATGCTGCTGTCACGTGCGCTGATGCGGGGCTATGGCATGAGCCGCTACCAATGGCCGGTCCACTTTGCGTGGTTGCACAACGACGCCTTCTGGGTCTTCGACGAGGTGCAACTGATGGGTCCGGGATTGCCTACCAGTGTGCAGCTCGAAGCGTTTCGTCGGCACTTTTCGCTTGCCAGCACCAGCCGCAGCCTGTGGGTCTCCGCTACGCTCAGCCGGGATTGGCTCACGACGGTGGACTTGGATGCCTACGCGCTCGCCGTGCACGGACTCTCCGAAGAGGAGCGGCAAAGTCCCGCTGTTCGCCAGCGGATCCAGGCTACCAAGCATTTGCGGCGTGCGGGGGTAAGCCTGAGTTCCGCAGCGAAAAAAGACCTTGCCGAATACGTTCAGTCCCTGGCGAAGCAGATCCTGAGTCAGCACAAGCCCGGCAGCACCACTTTGGTGATCGTGAATACCGTGGAGCGGGCGCAGGCGGTATATGGCGCGCTGTTTCCGGAAGCGCAGGCCGGTCGTCGCAAACGAAGCGCCCAGTCGCATGATCGCCACGAGACCGATGTCATCCTGATCCATTCACGTTTCCGAGGCCCAGATCGGCGCGCGCAGGAGGCGAAACTCTCCGCGCCGGTATCGGAGCAGGGCCGCATCGTGGTCGCCACGCAGGCCATTGAAGCCGGCGTGGACATGACCTGCCGCACGCTGTTCACCGAACTCGCGCCCTGGTCTTCGCTGGTGCAGCGCTTTGGCCGCTGCAATCGTTATGGCGAGTGCAACGAAAGCGACGGTGCAGACATTTATTGGATCGACATCGCCGACGACAAAGACGCCGCACAGCCCTATGCAACGGAAGCGCTGGCTGCAGCGCGCGCGAAGCTGCGGAAACTTGCCAGCGCCAGTCCAGGCGACCTGCCCCCAACGGACGAGGCCGCGCCATTACACCCCGTCATCCGGCGCAAGGATTTTTTGGACCTGTTCAACACAGATCCCGATCTCTCCGGCTTCGACGTGGACATTGCGCCTTACGTACGGGATGCCGATGACGCCGATGTGTTCGTCTTCTGGCGCGACTTCGGTGAAAGCCCCAACGAGCCCTTGCAACCCGGACCTGGCCGCGACGAACTGTGCCGCGCCGGATTTGGCGTGGCGAGGCAACTTCTGAAGCGGCTCGAGTACGGCCAGGCGTGGCGCTGGGACCCGCTCGCACGGCGCTGGCAGGCGCAGACCGAGAACGATCGGCTGCGTCCCGGTATGACACTGCTGGTGGCGGCTGTGGCGGGCGGCTATGGGCTGGATCTCGGGCTGTCCGCCGATCTGAAGACACCAGTCCCGCCGATTGCGCAGCCGGCGGCAATCGAAGAAGCACTGGAAGCCTACGACGACGAGCACCGCAGCCTGCTGGAGAAGCCCGTCGCGCTGCCGGTGCATCTGGCCGACGTTGAATCCGAGGCCCGGGTGCTGTGCCAGGCGCTACCGAGTGCTCATTGCGATGCGATCATCCGCGCCGCCCGCTGGCACGATCTCGGCAAAGCGCACGAAGCCTTTCAAAACATGCTGCGTGCGGCGCACGAACAAGCCGCCGGTGAGCGCTTGGGCGACGGGTTCTGGGCCAAGGCGGGCCGGAAGCCGGGAGCCAAGCCAGGCAGACCGCGTTACGTCCTGCGCGAACCGGACGGAAAGGAGATCGAGCGGCCGCACTTTCGGCACGAACTGGCGTCCGCCTTGGCTTGGCTTGCGACCCAGAACCATGCCGCGGATGAGACGACCAGCCTGATCGCCTACTTGATCGCTGCGCACCACGGCAAGGTGCGCCTGTCGCTGCGGGCGCTGCCTGAAGAGAACGAAGCTCTGGATGGTCGGCTCTTCGCGCGCGGCGTTTGGGAAGGCGACGTCTTGCCGGAAGTGCGGTTCTCAGACGGTGAGATGGTGCCGGCCTGCACTCTGCGCCTAAATCTGATGAAGCTGGGTGAGGGCGCCCAAGGCCCGTCCTGGATCACCCGCACGCGACGCCTCTTGAACGCCATCGGCCCATTCAAGCTCGCCTGGTGCGAGGCGCTCGTGCGTGTCGCAGACTGGCGTGCCTCGCGCAAGGAGCAGGCATGAAACTCGATGCCTTCGAGGCCGTGGCCAAGGTGCTCAACGAGGCGGGTGTGCGCTACCTCGTCGCCGGGGGGCTTGCGGTCAACGCGCATGGTTATTTGCGCTTCACCGCTGACATAGACCTTGTGATCGCGTTGGACGCCGGCAATGTCATCTCTGCCTTCTCCGCACTCGCCCGGATCGGCTATCGGCCGACGGCTCCCGTGACCGCCGACCAGTTCACCGACGCGACGCAGCGACAGCGCTGGATCGAGGAAAAGGGCATGCAGGTGCTCAACTTCTTCAGCGACCGCCATCGCGAGACATCCGTAGATGTGTTCGTTTACGAACCGTTCGACTTCGAACAGGAATATGAGAGGGCGCTGGCTGGCGAAATCGCTCCCGGCCTGCCCGCACGGTTCGTCTCCATCCCGACTCTGATCCGCATGAAGGAAGCGGCCGGAAGACCGCGCGACTTGGATGACATCCAGCATCTGCGCTGGATGCTCGAAGACGAGGGCAAGCCATGAGCGAACAAGAGCATATCGACTGGTCCAAGACTACCTTCGACGGCAGCCGCCGCGAACAGTTGAAACGCTGGCGTGCGCTTTCCCTGCGCGAACGGCTGGAGGCGCTGGATCGGCTGACCACCCACGCCGAGCGCACGCGCCAGGCGGCAAGCCGGGCGCCAGGTCAACAGGTGCGCGAACCGCAGCCGAGTTATTCCAGCGGCCGCGGCCGCAACGAAATCGTGCTGCACGGCTGCACGCCGATGCCACTCGCGTCCTACCTCAAGGCCCTCGCGGTTCTGCGGCTGGTCGCCGAACAGGCGGGCGATCCGGACGCCACGGGCTTCTGGCGCAACGATGTCTTCGTGCTGGGTACACGGTTGAACGAGGACGAGTTGCTGGAGTTTTTCCTGCAGCGCTATCAGCCGACGCCGATTGTTGCGCCATGGAATGGCGGCAGTGGTTTCTACTACCAAGAAGGAAAGTTGAACGAAAAAGATCCCGTAACCGGGAAGAAAGTAAAGACGGGTAAGCGCGATCAACCCACCGAAGCGACAAGGGCGCTTGAAGTTGTTGAACGATCAACTGCCTCCCGATTCGCGCTATATCGGAAAGTGATCAGTTCCGCTCGTTCAGCCATTCAGCGCTTCCAACTCGTCAAAGCGCCGGAAGCTGACGTGAAGAATGAATTTGTCGCTTACGTCCGAAATGGCATTCCTGAGGCTGCGCTCAAATGGCTCGATGCAGCCATCGTTCTCGCAGATCGAGAACCCAGGTATCCGCCGCTCCTTGGCACCGGCGGAAACGATGGAAATCTCGATTTCACCAACAACTTCATGCAGCGCCTCGCCGACGTCTTTGATATCGCCACTGGCGAGCCGAAGCCGCAAGCCAGAGAGCTTCTCTGTACGGCCTTGTTCGCTCGGCCTTCGGCGACGCTGATCGAGCGAGCGATCGGCCAGTTCTCGCCCGGCAGCGCCGGCGGCCCGAACACCACTTCTGGCTTTGAAGGCACTGCACGTATCAATCCCTGGGATTTCATTCTGATGCTGGAAGGGGCGGTGCTACTCGCCGCCTCGGCGGCACGGCGTCTGGAATCGAACAGTGCTGCGGTACTCTCGGCGCCGTTTACCGTCCGCAGCCGCCTGGCCACGGAAGGCGCCGCCGCGTCCGGCGACGACACCGACGCTCGCGGCGAGATCTGGATGCCGTTGTGGTCGTCGCCTTTTGGCATCGAAGAGGTTCTAAGCCTATTCGCCGAGGGACGCGCAGCCTTGGGCACGCGTCCAGCGCGCGACGGATTAGATTTCACTCGCGCAGTAGCTCGGCTCGGAGTGGATCGAGGCATCGCCGCGTTCCAGCGTTACGCTTTCGTCATGCGTTCCGGCAAGGCCTTCTTGGCAACGCCACTTTCGCGTTTAGCCGTGCGCCGCAATCCTCAGGCCGATCTGATTGACGAACTCGAACAGCGTGAATGGCTCGCATATGTGCAGCGCTATGCTCGAGACGACAAGGTACCAAACGCCTTCCGTGCCGCCGCCGCGCGCCTCGATGCTGCGCTGTTCGCGCTCGCGCAAAGCCCCGGACGCACGGTTGTGCAGGAGGTGCTGCGCCAGCTCGGCCGCATCGAAGCTTTGTGCGTCACCAGCCCCAAAACTCGCGAAGCGATCGGCCCCGTCCCTACTCTTTCGGCAGAATGGGTGCGCCGTGCCGACGATGGCAGTTTGGAATTCCGCATTGCGCTTGCGCTTGCTGGCCTCTCTTTGCCCGTGGAGGAAAACGGTAAACGGCAATATCTGGGCCTGCGTCCACACCTCGTGCCGATTAGTCGGGATGCCCAGTCCTGGGACAAAGACAGCCACCTCGTTTGCTGGAGCACAGGGCCGCTGACGCGCAATCTGGCGACGGTGTTGCATCGCCGCCGGCTGGAAGCGGTGCGCCTGAACGCCGAAGGGGAACTGCTGCGCAGCCGCACGGGCGCGGCGATCTCCGACGTTCATCGCTTTCTTGATGGCCAGAGCGACGATCGGCGCATCGCCGAGCTGCTGGCAGGTCTTGCGTGTGCCGATTTGAGACAGGTCGTGCAGCCGGAAGCATCGGAAGCCGTGCCGCCAATGCCTGCTTATGCAATCTTGAAGCCGTTTTTCACCCCGGAATCCCTGCTGCGTGCGATAAAGATTGACGGGCGTGAGTGGCTGCCGCCGGACCGCGGCTTGCGCCTGCCCGCGGAAATGCCCGCCCGGCTGGCCAGCGGTGACATTAGCGCTGCACTGGAGATCGCCTGGCAACGCCTGCGCGCGCTGGGTGTAAAGTTGCCCGTGCGGGAGCCGCCTTGCGCTGCCGGCCTCGACGGCCAGCGGCTGCTTGCCGTGCTGATGATTCCCATGACCTTTAGCGAGACCGGACGCCTGCTGCGCTGGCTCGATCTCATACCCGAGTCCGAATCCCCCGAGGAATCTCTCGAACACACCGCTTAAGGAGAATGCCCATGTCGCTCGACTTTTCCGCACTCCAAAATGTCCCACGTCTGCTGCTCGAGGCGCATTTGAAGCCTTTGCAGGGTACGCGCTTCCAGCCCACTGGCTTTCCCAATCTCGGTGCCGCGACCTATGACGGACCGGACGGCTCGCGGATGCTGCTGGTCGAATCCGCGCAGAGCATGGCGAATCGTTTGGAAGTCGTCTGCTGGGACAAGATCGCCGATGACTGGGTCCCGCCGCTCAAGGGATTGCCGGTCATCAAGGTGTGCGACGGAAACGGACAGCCGCTCACGAATACCGTGCTCGAAGCGCATCGTACGAACTCACCCTACATTCTGGAGGGCAAGGACGCCTCCGTTCTGAATCAGCTCAAGCGGGAATTGGCAGAAATGGAGGAAGGTCCCGTGGACATTCGCAAGCTTGCCGCTGTTCTGCTCCGGATGGATACAAACGCACTACTGCACGGCGTATTTCTCGCCAAATCGGACCTGGCCGGCGGCAGATTGCGTCTACCGCGAGCGCTCTCGGCATTCATCGAAGCGCAAGACGTGCGTGAAGCGCAGAGTGGGGGCGTAAAGAACGATCATGTCAATCCCTCGGGCGACACGTCCAAGGGTTTCGGCAACGTGCCGTTCGCTCGCTCGGAATTCACCTCGCCCAGAATTACCGCCTACTTCAACCTCGACCTTGCCCAGATCCGCGGTTACGGATTGGGCAATGCGGTGACCGAACTTCTTATCGCTTTGGGGCTCTTCAAGATCCGCGCCTTTCTCGACGAAGGTCTTCGGCTACGGACCGCTTGCGATCTGGAGTGCGACGCGCTTACCGTCACGCGTCCGTCTGGATTTACGGTGCCAGACCGCAGCACGCTGGAAAGTGCACTGCCCGGACTCATCGCGCGCGTGGCTAAGGAAAAGGGCTGGCCCGAGGATCCCAAAGCCCGCGTGACGACCGTGCGCTGGGATGCCTCGGCCAAGGCGTCCAAAAGGAGAAGCAAGGAAGGCGAAAACGCGGTCGGGTAAAGCCCAATGCTCACGATTGCCCTCACCTTCCCCGCCGGGCGTTATCACGCCACACCGTGGGGGCGGCACGTCAACGAGGCGGATATCGCCTGGCCGCCGGAACCATGGCGCCTGTTCCGCGCACTGATCGCCACCTGGCATCGCAAACTCGATGCGCACCGTTATCCACGTGAACGGCTCGAATCCTTGCTGGCGCATATCGCCGAGGCGCCCCTACCGAAGTTCCGTCTGCCCGAGGACGTGATTCACGCGCATACGCGACATTACATGCCGACCAAGGGCGACAAGCGCACCTTGATCTTCGACGCCTTCGTGCGTTTGCGCCCTGATGATCCCGTGGTCATCGCGTGGCCGGAGCTGGAACTGCCTGGCAAAGAGCAGGAGTTGCTCGACGCGCTGCTCAACATGCTCGGCTACTTCGGCCGCGCCGAGTCGTGGGTCCATGCCGAGCGTACGTCCTGGACGGATGGCTACAACTGTGTCCCCGCCGAGCAGGACGTGGACACCGAAACCGGCGAAGTAGGCGAGATCGTGCAGCTGCTCATTCCATTACCGCCGCAGCAATACGCCGATTTCCGTGCGGAGCAGATAGGTTCACGCAAGAAGCTACCCAAGAGCATTGCCGCAACCTTGCCCGAGAACTGGCTCGATGCGCTGAGCCTCGACACCGCGGACATCCAGAAAGCGGGCTGGAGCCTGCCGCCCGCCGCGCGCTGGGTCAGCTATCGGCGACCGCTGCATGCGCTCAAGGCAGTGGCGACCCAGACAGCACCGCGACGACCTGCTCACAAGACCGAACACGCCATCACCACCGCCCGCTTCGCCCTCTACGGCAAGCCGCTGCCGCGGATCGAGGACGCGGTGCGCATCGGCGAAGCCCTGCGCCTGGCCGCGATGAGGCGAGCACGGCAACGCCTCGGGCCGGACCGCATTCCTGCTGAACTCTCGGGCCACGAACTCGGGAAGGACAACCGCCACGGCCACGCCTTCTGGCTGCCCGAGCCGAACGAACGCGGCGAGATCACCCATGTGCTGGTGCATGCACCCCGAGGTTTGAGCTCGGAGGCGGTTCGTGTTCTCACCGACTTGCCATCCTTGCCACAGGGTGAGGACACAAAACTGCGTTTGCTGCTGGAAGGCTGCGGTCCGGCGCAGCTTTTCGAGCAGCTGACGCCGCTGGTGGGCACCTCGGCTGTCTGGCAAAGCCTTACGCCCTGGCTGCACCCCTGGCATCTAAAAAAGCCCGCGGCGCGCTCGCCCGAGGCCTTGTACGAAGCCCTGCTCGCACAACTACGCAGGGAATGGCACGCACGCGGGAAGGACCTGCCCGAGATCGTCGATTTCCGCGAACTGCCCGATCGCGATTTTGACGGCCGGCGCTTGAAGCCTCTGCACTACCACCGCTTCCGCGGCAAACGTGGTCTGGTTCAGCCCGACAAGCTCGGCCGCTTGCTGGAGATTCGCTTTGCTGCGCCTGTCCGAGGACCGATTGCCCTCGGCTTTGCCTGCCACTTCGGTCTTGGGCTATTCGCGCCCGCATAGGGTGTCGGAAGGAACCGAGCAAGTAGCGGAAACTAGGCACGAAGAAGGGGTGCGTAATGGATAGCGCTTCAATCGATAGAGGCAGAGCCTTGCAGGGTGAAGGCAGGGTTGAGATCGAGATCAAGGCGGATCCGACGGTCAGCTACGCCTCCTATCAGAATAACGTTCCCCTTATCCGCAGTCTCAACATTGCCAACTCTGCTGATGAGCCGTTGCGCGATATCGAGGTAACGGTACGTTGCGAGCCGCCGTTCGCTGAGCCGATGCAGCTTCGCTTTGAGCGGCTCGCGCCGGGTGAGATGCGCCGGCTCGAAGCGCTCGATCTCAAGTTCGAGCATCGCTATCTCGCGGAACTTACAGAAGCCGAGCGCGGGCGGATCTTGGTCGACATAAGGGCGGGCGGTGGGGAGATTGCCCACTTTGACCACCCCATCGAGGTGCTCGCCTACGATCAGTGGGCTGGGAGCCGCGGCCTGCCGGAGCTGCTCGCTGCTTTCTCGCTTCCGAACGATCCCGCGGTCGACCGCCTGCTCTTCGACGCCGCCGAGCTCCTCGCGCGCTCGGGCACGGGGCGTATGTTAAACGGTTATCAGTCCAGGAACCGCGAGGACGTGTGGGGGCAAATCTCGTCAGTCTACGGCGCTGTAGCAGCCGCCAACCTTCACTACAGCGTCCCTCCTGCATCGTTCGGCATGGAGGGTCAGAAGATCCGTACCCCGGATCGGGTCCTGTCGGGAGGCGTCGCCACTTGCCTCGATCTCGTAATGCTCATCACGTCGTGCCTCGAGCAGGCGGGGCTCAATCCTCTTGTTCTCATCAAGAAGGGGCATGCCTGGGCCGGCTGCTGGTTGATCAACACGACACTACCGACCGCGGTGTTCGACGATCCCCAGGCGGTGCGAAAGCGCGTCGCAAGCGGAGAGCTACTCGTGTTCGAGACGACGCTGCTCGCGCAGCGACCGGTCGCTCCGCTGCGAAGTGCCTGCGAGACGGGGTTGTCTCACCTGCAGGACGAAGCGGAGTTCCTCTTCGCCCTGGATGTAAAGCGGGCGCGCATCGAGCAGATCCGGCCGCTGCCCACCCGGACGCAAGCGCTTGCCGGAGAGGTGCCCAGGCCCAACACTGCCGACCTGCCCACGGTCGAACCCGCGCCGCCGCTCCCTCCTCTCGAGGGCGAGACGATCTTGCTCGACGAAGAGGAGCGGCCCGAAACGCCCGAGGGCCGGCTCGCACGCTGGAAGTCGAAGCTTCTCGACCTCACGTTGCGCAACCGGCTGATCAATTTCAAGCCCACCCGGACGACGCTGCCGCTGCGCATTCCCGACCCCGCACATGTCGAGGACGCCCTTTCCGAGGGCCAGGAGTGGAAGTTCCGCGCTTTGCCGCCGATCATGCAGGGCGACGATCCGCGCGTTGCGGCAGTTGCCGCACGGCGCACGGGCACCGACCCGGTCGAAGCGCTTGCCCGCGAGGCGATGCAGCGCAAGGAACTGCTTGCGCCCGTCGAGGCGAAGACGCTCGACAGCCGGCTGTATGAAATCTACAGCACCGCGCGCCTGGGTCTGGAGGAAGGCGGCGCGAACACGCTTTTCCTGGCGCTCGGTTTCCTGCGGTGGGCCGAGGACGAGCGAGCCGAGCGGACCCATCTTGCGCCGATCCTCCTCGTACCGGTCACCCTGACTCGGCAGTCGGTGCGCACCGGCTATGCCATCAGCCGGCACGACGACGAGACGATCGTAAACCCGACCCTGCTCGAGCTTCTGCGCCAGAACTTCCAGATCACGCTGAAGGGCCTCGATCCGCTGCCGGCAGACGGGGGCGGCGTGGACGTGAACAAGATCTGGCAGATCTTCCGCCTCGCGGTGAAAGAAATCCCGCGCTGGGAGGTTGTGGAAGACGTCTATCTGGGCATCTTCTCGTTCACGAAATTCCTGATGTGGAAAGACCTTCAGGATCGCGCCGAGGAGCTGAAGAAAAACCCCGTGGTGCGCCATCTGATCGAACGTCCCCATGAGCCGTTCGGGACGCCCGAGGATCTCTCCCAACGCACCGATCTGGACGAGCGCCACCCTCCAGGGAGCCTTCTTACTCCTCTGATCGCCGATTCCTCGCAATTGAACGCCGTCAGCCGGGCCGCGGCAGGGCGCGACTTCGTCCTTGAAGGGCCGCCGGGAACGGGCAAATCGCAAACCATCACGAATCTCATCGCCCACTTCCTCGGCCAGGGGAAAACCGTGCTCTTTGTCGCCGAGAAGATGGCGGCCCTCGACGTGGTGCATCGGCGGCTCAACGCGATCGGGCTGGGTCCATTCTGCTTGGAGCTGCACTCCGCCAAGGCGCGCAAGACGGAGGTGCTCGCCCAACTTCGCGCCGCGATCGAGGTTTCCAGCCGGTTCAGTGAGGAGGGTTGGGAGCGGGAAGCCGAACGGCTCGGGAGGTTGCGCGCGCAGTTGAACGAATTCGCCCGCCTGTTGCACCAGAGGCATCGCAACGGTCTGACGGTGCGTCGGGCCATGGACGTCGCAATTCAATACCGCCAATGGCCCGCCGCACCGATGCCATGGCCAGATCCAGACGTGCACGATGAGCGCACGCTCGATCAAATACGCGACCTCGCGAAAAGCATCGGTGCCGTGATCGGCGAGCTGGGCACGCTGGCGCACCATCCGCTCGCCCTAGTGCATCGCACAGACTGGACGAACGCCTGGGAGGAAAGCCTTTTCAAGCATGCAGCGGCGCTTGACACCGCCGCGGCACGTCTCCAAACGGTGGCTGAGGAGCTGGCACCTGTATTTGGGCTCAGTCTCAGCACGCCCTCTTCCGCCCTGCTGGACGCGATCGACGGCGTGGTCGATCCCCTTCTCCAGGCGGCAGGCGTGCCGCCGGGGTACGCGGCACAATGCTTCGACGCGCGCGTCCGAACGGGAATGCAGATGCTTCAACGGCACGGCGAGAAGCGGCGTGCGCTCTGGGCTCAGCTCTCGCCGGTGTTCAAGCCAGACGTGGCGCTGGCCGACGGAGCATCTCTCGCCCAGGCATGGGCGTTGGCGTCCATAACCTGGTGGCCGAAGCGCTGGTTCGCCCAGCGGGCGGTCAGCGGGCGCCTGCTGCCTTACACCGTGGATGGTAAAAGACCGCTTTCTGAAGCCATGCCCCAGCTTCTGGACGCCTTGCGCGGGCTCAATACCGAAGATCGGGCGCTGAAGGCTCTGGAAGCCCAGGCGATGGAATGGCTGGGCGCGGAGTACAAAGGTCTGGACACGGACTGGAGCGCGGTCGGGCGCTACGCACAGTGGTCTACGCAGCTCGAAGAGGCGATCGGCCGAGTCACGGCTTGCATGGAGGCGGGGGCAAGCGCCCAGGTCAAAGAACGGCTGAGAAGCGTGATTGCCGAGCGGAGCGCCGCGCTTCTTCCCGAGGGCCCGCTCGCCGAACGACTGACCGCTTTCCGCGACGCTTATCGCGCGTTCCGAGCGCATCTCGAGACGGTAAGCGCACTTGCCGGCACTACGCCGTTATTTGGAGGCGAACCGCGTGCGGCGGGGCTGCCGAGCCGCGTGCGCTTGGTCGCCGCCGGCTGGAGTTCGGCTCGACGTTCCTTAAGGCTCTGGTGCCGCTGGCGGCAGTTACGCGAGCAAGCGATCAACAGCGGGTTGGAAGCCGTCGTAGCGCGCCACGAAGCGGGCAAAATCGCCGCACGGGACATCGAAGCATACGTGGAATACTCCTACCAGGTCTGGTGGCTGAAGGCGGTGATCGATCGTGAACCGGTGCTTCGCAATTTCTCCAGCGGCGAGCACGAACGCCGAATCCACGAGTTCAGGCTCGCCGACGAACGCTTCGAGAAGCTGACCGAGAAGTACCTCGCCGCGGTGCTGGCAAGCAAGGTGCCGCAGCAGCGCACAGGGCAAAAGCCCGATCCAGAGATGGGGACACTGCTGAAGGAGCTGGCGAAGCAACGCGCGCACCTGCCGGTGCGCAAGCTGGTGCAGCGCATTCCAAATCTCCTGCGCAGGCTCAAGCCGTGCCTTCTGATGTCGCCGCTGTCTGTTGCCCAGTATCTCGACGCTTCACAATCGGCATTCGACATTGTGATATTCGACGAAGCGTCGCAGATTCCGGTGTGGGACGCAGTGGGCGCGATCGCGCGCGGCCGGCAGGTCGTGGTGGTCGGCGACCCAAAGCAGCTCCCACCGACAAATTTCTTCAATCGCGCGGACGAGATGGGAGAGGAGGTCGCAGACGATTCTGAGAACGCGCCGGTCCGGGATCTTGAAAGCATCCTCGACGAGTGCCTAGGTATGGGTCTACCTACGCTACGCCTGGAATGGCACTACCGCAGCCGCCACGAAAGTCTCATCGCGTTCTCCAATCATCGCTATTACGACTCGCGCCTGATCACGTTCCCGTCGCCTGTGACGCGGGACATGGCGGTGAAACTCGTCGCCGTGCCCGGCATCTACGATCGGGGCGGAAGCCGTACCAACCGTGCCGAAGCTGAGGCGATCGTAAAGACGATTGTCGAGCACTTTTCCAACGAGGAGCGGCGCCGCATGACGCTCGGGGTCGTGACCTTTAACCAGCCGCAACAGCGGTTGATCGAGATGCTGCTAGACGAAGAGCTGCGCAGGGCGCCCGAGTTGGAAATGCGCATCGACGAGCACGGTCCGGAACGGCTCTTCATCAAGAACCTGGAGAACGTGCAGGGCGACGAGCGGGACCTCATCCTGTTCTCCATCACCTATGGAAAGGATGCGGCCGGCCGGATGGCAATGAACTTCGGCCCGCTCAACCAGGAGGGCGGCCAGAGGCGTCTCAACGTCGCTATCACGCGAGCGCGCATGGGGGTCACGATCTTCAGCTCCATCCTCGGCGAGGACATCGACCTTTCGCGCATTCGGGCCTCCGGTGTAGCCGACCTCAAGACGTACCTCGAGTACGCGGCCAAAGGACCGCAGGCCATCGTTCAGCAGGCCGTGCCGACCGGGTTGGAATCGGAGAGCCCGCTCGAGGCAGACGTCATGCGAGCGCTCCGCGACAGAGGCTGGATCGTTCATCCGCAGGTCGGCTGCTCGGGTTACCGCATCGACCTTGCCGTGGTAGACCCCCGACAGCCCGGCCGCTACATCCTCGGCATCGAGTGCGACGGTGCGACCTATCACGCGCTTCCCACGGCCCGCGACCGTGACCGGCTGCGACAGCATATCCTGGAGGGACTGGGGTGGTCGCTTCATCGAATCTGGTCGACCGATTGGTGGACCGATCCCGAGCGCGAGCTGGACAAGCTGGAAACTGCGTTGCGAAAGGCCTCGGCTGGACGAGGTCTGTCAGATTCTATTTCCTGATTCGCGCTTTGGCCGAAGCGTGCGCCCGTCTTTTCGCGGGGGCTGCTGGACAGTCGATACGTAGGGCACTTGCGCTTTGGGAGGCAATCATCGACCGCACGCCGCAGCCTTCTTTTTGAGGGAATTCAAACCACGATGACGGCGACAACTTCCTCGAGCCCGGTGAAGTCGGAAGGATTGCGCGTGTACAACGGCAGCCCATGGGCCGCGGCGGTCGCCGCGATGAGCAGATCCGCAAGACGCGCGCGGCTCGATCGTCCCGCGGCCTTCACGGCGGCGAACACGCGGCCGTACATGCGGGCCGCTTCGGCGTCGAACGGGAGCGGGTCCCAGGTCGCGGCCGCCCATTGCAGCCTGTCCTGACGCCATGCCCGTTCCCGTTCGTCGCGGGTCGCGTGCGGTCCGGCGGCGAGCTCGGCCAGAGTGATGGCCGCGATGGCGGATTCGTCAGGAAGCAGCGCCGGGTCCACTACGTCATGGTCGATGACGACGGACGTATCCAGCAATCCCCGGCTCGTTTCAGCCATCGACGGACGAGTCGATTACCGCGTCGAGATCCGCGCGAAAGCGGTTGACGTCGATGCGTGGCGCCCGCGCCGCGGCTTCGGCAATAACCGCGCGGGGCACGAACCGGCGCGGATGGATCGGCCGCAGCTCGGCCACGGGTACGCCGTTGCGCGTGACGATGATGGTCTCGCCCGCCTGCACTTCACGGAGGATGGCGGCGGAATCGTTTCGTAGTTCGCGCTGAGTAATCGTCTTGCTCATGTCTCGAGTGTAGCAATCGTAGCACATTGTAGCAAGATGCTGGGATCGTATGATCGGCACGCGCGGGAGCGGGGTATGAGGCAGGTCACTGATTTCCATTCAAGATTTATTGCGGCTCTGAGCTTTCTCCTGACAACGAGCGGTTGCGATCACCTATGCAAGGCTTAGCAGGAAGCAAACCCATGCGGGAATCATCCATCGATTCGCGAAAGCCGATCCCGATTGTCGTGGACGACCGGGAACAGTCGAGCTCGCTGCTCCCTCTGCTCTTGGAGTCCGCTGCCTTCGAGGTTCGAGTGGAGCGGCTCAAGCTCGGCGACTACCAGGTGGACGGCCGCTTTTTGTTCGAACGCAAGACACTGTCCGATCTGGTGCTTTCCATCGAGGACGGCCGGCTGTTCAATCAGGCGCTGCGGTTTGCCCAGGCAAAAGGCTTGCGGCCAGCCCTCGTGCTGGAGGGAACTTCCAAGGACCTGGGAGGCCACGGCATGGCCTGGGAAGCTATCCAGGGCGCTTTGGTGACCGTCTGCCTATTCATCGGTCTGCCGGTGCTGAGAACCCGCTCGCCTGCGGAAACGGTCCGAACTTTTTTGTACGTGGCGCGCCAGGGGCGCACCCTGGCCCATGGAGCGCTTCCCCGCCGCGGGTGGCGACCCAAGGGCAAGGCAGCTTTGCAGCGATACCTTCTCCAAGGATTACCGGGCATCGGGCCGGCGCGCGCCACCCGGCTGCTGGAGCGCTTTGGAACCGTGGAAAGGATATTGACGGCAAGCGAAGGCGAACTGGCCTCGGTGGCCGGAATCGGCACTCACACAGCCAGGCGAATCCGCTGGGCGGTAGAGGAGCCGGGGGCACGCTACGAGCCCAGGTTTGCTGCGGAAATCCATGACCGACCGGCAAGCTCCAGCCTGTTGCCGGCTTATCCCTCGTGATCCGCTTCAAGGTCCTGCTGGTCGGGCCCACAGCGACGCTCCCAACCGATTCCCGCCAGAGAGTAACAATTTTTCAAATTGCCGGCATGACGAAAAAGGATGATCGATGTATAAGGTGAATTGCTTGACACGTTTCCGTCATGGACGACGTTCAGCAAGAGCTGCCCCTGCCCTTCCCGGAGCTCACCGGCGACATGCCGCTTTTGCCGGCGCGCATGGTGAACGAGTACCAGTATTGCCCGCGGCTTGCCTATCTGGAATGGGTGCAGGGAGAATGGGCGGAATCTTCCGACACGGTGGAGGGCCGCCATGCCCACCGGCGGGTGGACCGGCCGAGCGGTGAGCTTCCGCCGCCCGAGGAAGCCGCGGAAGGCGAGCGGATCCATGCCCGCTCCATCACCCTTTCCTCCAACCGGCTCGGCCTGATCGCCAAGATGGACCTGATCGAGGCGGAAGGCGGCCGCGTCGTCCCGGTGGACTACAAACGGGGAAAGCGGCCTCACGTGGCCCACGGCGCCTACGATCCGGAGCGGGTGCAGCTCTGCGTTCAAGGCTTGATCCTGGAGGAGCACGGCTACGCCTGCGATGAAGGGGTGCTTTACTTCACGGAGAGCCGGGAGCGGGTCCGGGTGCCCTTCGATGAAGAGCTGTGCGCCTTGACGCGCAACGCCATCGACGGATTGCGGCTCATCGCGGCTGGCGGGCAGATCCCGCCGCCGCTGGAAGACAGTCCCAAGTGCCCGCGCTGCTCGCTGGTGGGCATCTGCCTTCCGGACGAGGTGAACTTTCTTCGCCGGCAGGAGACACCGCCCCGGCCCCTGGCCGTCGCGCGCGACGAGGCGCTGCCGCTCTATGTACAGGCGCGTGGTGCCAAGGTGAGCAAGAAGGGCGAAATCCTGGAAATCTCCGTCGAGAACGAGAAGGCGCAGACCGTGCGCCTGATCGACGTTTCGCAGCTCGTGCTCATGGGAAACGTATACGTCACCACGCCCACGCTGCACGAGCTGATGGCGCGGGAGATTCCCGTCTCCTGGCATTCCTTCGGCGGCTGGTTCCTGGGCCACACCATCGGCACGGGACACAAGAACGTGGAGATCCGCACCGCCCAGTATCGGGCGAGCTTCGATCCTTTCACCTGCCTGCAGCTTTCGAAAGGCTTCGTGGTCGCCAAGATCCAGAACGCGCGGACCCTTTTGCGGCGAAACTGGAAGGGCGAGGAACGCCCCGAGGATTTGACGGCCCAATTCCAGGAAGACATCCGCCGGGCGCAGCGGGCGAAGAATCTGCCGGAGCTTTTGGGCGCCGAAGGCCAGGCGGCGGCGCGTTACTTCAGCCAGTTTGCTGCGCTACTGAGCCGCGACCGGGATGGCACGTCCATGGCCTTCGATTTCCGCACGCGCAACCGACGGCCTCCCACCGATCCCGTGAACGCGCTGCTTTCTTACGCCTATTCGCTCCTGATGCGCACCTGGACGGTGGTGCTCGCGGCGGTCGGCTTCGACCCTTACCGCGGCTTTTACCACCAACCACGGTACGGCCGCCCCGCCCTCGCCCTGGACATGATGGAGCCGTTTAGACCCCTGATCGCCGATTCCAGCGTTATCCAGGCGATCAATAACGGCGAGGTACGTCCTACGGATTTCATCAGCGCGGCAGCAAGCGTCGCCTTGACCCCCGACGGGCGCAAGCGTTTCATCGCCGCCTTCGAACGCCGGCTGAGCCACGAGATTACCCATCCGCTCTTCGGCTACAAAGTGAGTTACCGGCGCCTTTTGGAGCTCCAGGCCCGCCTCCTGGCGCGCCATCTGCTGGGCGAGATCCCCGAGTACCCCAACTTCACGACCCGCTGACTATGAACGACGAGCGCCTTTACATCGTCGCCTACGACATCCGTCATCCGAAGCGCTGGCGCAGGGTGTTCAGGATCATGCAGGGCTACGGGGAATGGCTCCAGCTTTCCGTGTTCCAATGCCGGCTGAGCCGCGAGCGGCACGCGGAATTGATTGCATTGCTGGACGGAATCATTCACCATGGCGATGATCACATTGTCCTGCTCGATCTCGGCCTGGCCGAGAGGGTCGTGCCCCGGGTCGTGAGCCTCGGAAAGACCTTCACACCCATTGAGCGTGAGCCGGTGATCGTGTGATTTTTTTTGCTTTTCGTGCGCGAGCGCTTCGGTGGCGCACCTTATCGGCTGGACCGCTCGCAAACGGTAGCTCTTTGAAAAGTCGAAGAAATTTATGAATGATGGGAATAAAAAGAAGCTTGCTGGGCATTTTTCAGAAAAATCCCGGGGAGCGCTCGCATTCTGCCTCGCGATGCCCGACGGGATGCGGCCTCCCGAAGGGACTGTTATCCGCGGCGAATCGCCGCGGCCTCATTGAAGCGTGGTGGACGAGGTGGACTTCGCCGAGACCCTGCGCCGGTTATCCGCGGCGAATCGCCGCGGCCTCATTGAAGCACCCCGTACTCCGGATGCACGAACAGCAGCCACTGCGTTATCCGCGGCGAATCGCCGCGGCCTCATTGAAGCAAGGAGAAGAAGCGGATCGGCTACCACGAGACCTCCGTTATCCGCGGCGAATCGCCGCGGCCTCATTGAAGCTCCATGGGCGGACACCGCCAGTCCGGCGGCCAAAACGTTATCCGCGGCGAATCGCCGCGGCCTCATTGAAGCCTCAAGGTCCTGAGCAATTTCCTGCATAATGCGCTGCGTTATCCGCGGCGAATCGCCGCGGCCTCATTGAAGCATGTCCACTAGGCAATCTCCGCGCACGATATGTCCCGTTATCCGCGGCGAATCGCCGCGGCCTCATTGAAGCTGCGCATGCAATTCATCCACCAGCGCGCAGTAGATGTTATCCGCGGCGAATCGCCGCGGCCTCATTGAAGCATGTGGACCACCGACACCAATCTCATGTGGACCAAGTTATCCGCGGCGAATCGCCGCGGCCTCATTGAAGCGTCGAGGCATGGGTGGCGGCCGGGCCAGTCCAACTGGGTTATCCGCGGCGAATCGCCGCGGCCTCATTGAAGCTGCGCGCTCCTGTTCGGTGGTTCGGCGGCAAGGGCAGTTATCCGCGGCGAATCGCCGCGGCCTCATTGAAGCTCGGCACCCTTGCGAATGCAGAAATGCTGGGGCTGCCCGTTATCCGCGGCGAATCGCCGCGGCCTCATTGAAGCTACGACTAGACGGAAAATGAAAGAGCTTTTGCGCGGTTATCCGCGGCGAATCGCCGCGGCCTCATTGAAGCATTATTCCGGCTCTTTTGAATTTCGAGTGGGTTAAGGTTATCCGCGGCGAATCGCCGCGGCCTCATTGAAGCCATCGCCCGACGCACCCACTTGAAGACCTTAATGCCGTTATCCGCGGCGAATCGCCGCGGCCTCATTGAAGCCCAGGTGCCGCGCTACGTCGCCGAGCTCGAGACTCACGTTATCCGCGGCGAATCGCCGCGGCCTCATTGAAGCTCGGTGACGGAACCACGTCCTCCGATTCATCGTACGTTATCCGCGGCGAATCGCCGCGGCCTCATTGAAGCCCGGGCAGCCTGGGGCGGGTAAGACTTTGTACGCCGTTATCCGCGGCGAATCGCCGCGGCCTCATTGAAGCCAGCAGAGATCAAGCCGCCGAGAAACGCCGCGAGAAAGTTATCCGCGGCGAATCGCCGCGGCCTCATTGAAGCAGGGAGGGGGGGGGGGGACTGGGACCGCCACGCGATAAGTTATCCGCGGCGAATCGCCGCGGCCTCATTGAAGCTCCGAAATTCGATTCAAGACTACCACCGCGCGAAGAAGTTATCCGCGGCGAATCGCCGCGGCCTCATTGAAGCGCCACGAGGAAGCCCAGCGTCTCCGCGTCGAGCGGAGTTATCCGCGGCGAATCGCCGCGGCCTCATTGAAGCGCGTGGAATGACTGACGAACAAATTAGGGAATTCGTTGTTATCCGCGGCGAATCGCCGCGGCCTCATTGAAGCCTGTCGCGCTTCAAAAAGTTCCCGCTGCTGCCGCAGGTTATCCGCGGCGAATCGCCGCGGCCTCATTGAAGCAAGGAGGGGGAGGATGACTGGGACCGCCACGAGACAAAGTTATCCGCGGCGAATCGCCGCGGCCTCATTGAAGCAGGCCCTTCGCGCGAAAGAACTCGAGGGACTCCCGGTTATCCGCGGCGAATCGCCGCGGCCTCATTGAAGCTAATAGTGTCTGCCGACGCGGGCCGGGGCCGTCTCGTTATCCGCGGCGAATCGCCGCGGCCTCATTGAAGCTTTCATCTTGAATGCCGGCTCGATCGCCAGTCTGAGGTTATCCGCGGCGAATCGCCGCGGCCTCATTGAAGCGCCGTCGCCGAGGTGATTTGGTCGGTCGAGGGTGGCGTTATCCGCGGCGAATCGCCGCGGCCTCATTGAAGCTGGCCCTCCATGGCCGCATCGACCCGGTCCGCAGGTTATCCGCGGCGAATCGCCGCGGCCTCATTGAAGCTTCTGGTGCCGGGGCTCTTTTACTCGCTCTGGCGGAGTTATCCGCGGCGAATCGCCGCGGCCTCATTGAAGCGCATCGAGCTTGCGGATCCGTCGCGCTCCCGGGCGCGTTATCCGCGGCGAATCGCCGCGGCCTCATTGAAGCGTCGGGGTGGACATCGGCATCCGCCGCGACCTCTTCGTTATCCGCGGCGAATCGCCGCGGCCTCATTGAAGCAGGTCCGCCGTGTTGCCCGCGTCCCGGGAGCGGGGGTTATCCGCGGCGAATCGCCGCGGCCTCATTGAAGCATTGTGATGGCCAGAAACTGCTGGCGCGACAGCCAGGGTTATCCGCGGCGAATCGCCGCGGCCTCATTGAAGCCGGGCCGCTGGGAATCAGAGTGAGCGGGACTGTATGTTATCCGCGGCGAATCGCCGCGGCCTCATTGAAGCTCGATCTCGTCCAGGTAGAGCTTGGCGACCGGCGTCGAGGTTATCCGCGGCGAATCGCCGCGGCCTCATTGAAGCCATCGCCTACGAGCGAACGCCATCAACACACCGACGCGTTATCCGCGGCGAATCGCCGCGGCCTCATTGAAGCTTTAGCGACGCGGTTGACGCGGTCCGGGCGACGTTGTTATCCGCGGCGAATCGCCGCGGCCTCATTGAAGCCGGCGCGATCCGTTCCAACCAGGAAAGAAACGATTGCAGTTATCCGCGGCGAATCGCCGCGGCCTCATTGAAGCGGGCCGGCATGGTGTACCGGCCCCTGGGGCCATGGCCGTTATCCGCGGCGAATCGCCGCGGCCTCATTGAAGCAAATCCTCCTGTGGGTCGCGCAGGTTGCGGATCACCGTTATCCGCGGCGAATCGCCGCGGCCTCATTGAAGCAGCAGGTCCGCCTTTTCCTTGGCGAGCCGCAGGTCGTTATCCGCGGCGAATCGCCGCGGCCTCATTGAAGCTCGTTGATCCCGCGCACGCTGTCCGCAATCGAGACCGGTTATCCGCGGCGAATCGCCGCGGCCTCATTGAAGCGGCCGACCTGCAGCGGGCGGTGATCCGGGCGGCGGCCGTTATCCGCGGCGAATCGCCGCGGCCTCATTGAAGCGAGTCCCATCCGGGGGAGGGCTACGGGGGCGGCCGCCGTTATCCGCGGCGAATCGCCGCGGCCTCATTGAAGCCCATGGCGTTGGGGCAACCAGCGCCGCCCGCCATCGTGTTATCCGCGGCGAATCGCCGCGGCCTCATTGAAGCTTCGATGGAGTAACGAGCAAGACGCTAGGCTTCACGGTTATCCGCGGCGAATCGCCGCGGCCTCATTGAAGCGGGTCCCGAACCAGGCTTCGGACCGTCGCCCGGATTCGTTATCCGCGGCGAATCGCCGCGGCCTCATTGAAGCTATTCCAAGAAACAGTTCTCTGCATTGAGCAAGTTGTTATCCGCGGCGAATCGCCGCGGCCTCATTGAAGCTATTCCAAGAAACAGTTCTCTGCATTGAGCAAGTTGTTATCCGCGGCGAATCGCCGCGGCCTCATTGAAGCGCGGCGCCAGTTCCCGGCGCACGTCCCGCGCCACTTCGTTATCCGCGGCGAATCGCCGCGGCCTCATTGAAGCACCACCGGCCCCGCGGCGCTCGGCACATCCACCAGGGTTATCCGCGGCGAATCGCCGCGGCCTCATTGAAGCGAGACGGTCGTCGCCGCATCGACAGCGAGCGCTGCGTTATCCGCGGCGAATCGCCGCGGCCTCATTGAAGCGATTTTCGGCTGGTTCTTCGAAGACGGCACGAGGCGGTTATCCGCGGCGAATCGCCGCGGCCTCATTGAAGCGCGAGCGCTGCCGTTTTCTGTGCGCCCTGCTCCTGCGTTATCCGCGGCGAATCGCCGCGGCCTCATTGAAGCGGGAGGCGCCGCTTGTCACTTCGGACAAAGCGGGCGTTATCCGCGGCGAATCGCCGCGGCCTCATTGAAGCGGGGCCGACGAGGCGCAGGTGGTGAACGAGGCGCTCGGGTTATCCGCGGCGAATCGCCGCGGCCTCATTGAAGCAATTCTTCTGGCGGGTCTGGCCAAGCTACCGAAGCGGTTATCCGCGGCGAATCGCCGCGGCCTCATTGAAGCGCGCGGTATTCACCTTCGAGGCCAAGGCGCGACTGTGTTATCCGCGGCGAATCGCCGCGGCCTCATTGAAGCGTGCTCATGGCCCTGACGTGGACCTCGATCCATCGCGTTATCCGCGGCGAATCGCCGCGGCCTCATTGAAGCGACTTCCGACAGAATGCGATCCGCTGTCTCCTCGCAGTTATCCGCGGCGAATCGCCGCGGCCTCATTGAAGCCGCTCACCGCCACGGCTTTTCCTGCGGCGATGACCTCGTTATCCGCGGCGAATCGCCGCGGCCTCATTGAAGCACCAGAACAGGGGAGGGGAGAAACACGCCACCAGACGCGTTATCCGCGGCGAATCGCCGCGGCCTCATTGAAGCCCGGGGCTCGCGGTATGATCTGGGTGCTTGAGTAGTTATCCGCGGCGAATCGCCGCGGCCTCATTGAAGCCTGCGCTCAAACGTTTTCGTCCGCTGCTCGATCAGCGTTATCCGCGGCGAATCGCCGCGGCCTCATTGAAGCCCGGGGCTCGCGGTATGATCTGGGTGCTTGAGTAGTTATCCGCGGCGAATCGCCGCGGCCTCATTGCAGCTGGTTTGCGTCGATTTTTTCGACTTGCCCGCACACCTAGCAATTAACCTTTTTCCCTATCGAGCCTATCGCGCGGGAGTCGTTTACGGGCGGCTTCCTAGACTTGCTCATGCGCTAGACCGACCGTGTGATCGAGACCACCGCCCTCGGCGCAGGAGCCGAACGGGCGTGGATCGAAGAGCTGACGCCTGAGGTGCTGGTGGATCCGGTCGCGCGCTTCGTGCAGGTGCATGCGGATTTTTTCGTGCGGCGGGTGATGCCCGCCCTCGAGACGGCCACCAGCCGCATCGCCGCCGCGATCGGCTCTGGTGGCACGCATGGGTCGCCCGGCTCGTCCGGGCCGGCTTCGGCTACCGGGACGTGATGGACATGCCCTGGACGCTCGCGCGGGACTTTTCCGAGGCCGCGGCCCGGCTCGACCGTGAGGCGCAGCTTGCGCAGGCCATCGCGGCCCGAACCGCTCAGGCGGAGGAGAAGGGCTGGAAGGCATGGGTGAGGGAGTTGACCCGTGAAACGTGACTGGGAACTGATCCGCATGATCCTCTTGCGCATCGAGGCCGCACCGGATCTTTCCGGCCGGTACTTTGCCGACCGGTTTCCAGAGTGGCCGGCGGACGCGGTGAATTACCACCTGTGGCTGCTTATCCAGTCCGGGTTGATTGCCGGCCAGTGCAACGCCGATGCGCCGCGCCCAGGGTTCGTTTGTTACGGCGTGGCGCTCACCTGGGCGGGACAGGAGTTCCTCGCCGCTGTCAGAGACGATACGGCATGGAATCGGATCAAGACGCGTCTAGCCGAGCGGGTTGTGGATTTGTCGCTCGATGCGGTGCTTGCTTGCGCGCGGAGAATCGTGGCGGGGGGGTGATGGCGGTCAGCCGAGACGCGCGATGATGTCGAGGAGCCCGAAGACGAGCCAGGCCACGAGACTGATCCCTAGCATCGTGCCGGCCCAGACGCGCGGTGCAGGCGGAAGAAAAGGACTGGAAGCGGTGGGTGGCCAAGGTCAGCGACCAATGATGGCGGCGATGATGCCCAGCAGAGCGCCTCTCGCGGCGCCTGGCAGCGTAAGCCAGACCGCAAGCCAGCCAATGGCGGCTGCCGTCATCGCCCACACGGCCCACGTCTGCCCGCCAACGAACGCGAAGATAACCATCAGCCAGAACAAGCTGCCGAACACCTGAAGTAGGTTTTTACGATCCATGGCCAACAACCTGTCGATCTCGCTCAAGCTCAGTCTACAGGATGACGGCGTGCAGGCCAAGGTCGCCCGCGCGGCTGCCTCCATCGTCGGCCTGCGCCGCGAGGTGGACAAGCTCGCCGATTCCGGCCGTACTGTCAGGGAAAGGCTGGGCGAAGGGATGGATTCGATCTCCCGACAGCTGGCCAGCATGCAGCGCCTGGCGCAGAGCGCGTTCCTGATCTTCCAGGGCGCAGGGCTCGTGGGCGGCATCGCCCGCACGGCCGCCGAATTCGAGTCGCTGGAGGCGGCCATGCGCGTCGTCTTCGGCTCGGCAGAGGCCGCCTCCAGCGAAATGAATCGACTGCGAGCCGAATCCGAGCGCCTGGGCGTGCCGCTGGAGACGCTGGCGCGCTCCTGGCTCGCCTTCGCCGCCGCCGCGCGTGGCACGGCGCTGGAGGGTCAGCAGGCGCGCGAAGTGTTCACGGCGCTTGCCGAAGCCTCCACCGTGCTTGGGCTTTCGCAGGATCAGCTGCAGGGCGCGCTGCTCGCTGTGCAGCAGATGATCAGCAAAGGCACGGTCTCGAGCGAGGAGCTGCGCCAGCAACTGGGCGAACGGCTCTATGGCGCGATGCAAATCGCGGCGCGCTCGCTGGGGATCACCACGGAGGCGTTTTCTGAACTGCTCCAGCGCGGCACGATTCCCAACGGACGCTTCTTACCGGTCTCGCTTAGTTCAATACAGTCGAGCGCAGGCTCTGCGGAGACGGTGCCCAGCATGCTCCGCATGGTCGATGGTATCGCGGCAGAGCTGGGGTCCCTAGCTCTTACAGCAAGGGGCGCGCGAGATAACACGCGCGGGGGCCTGGCTCGGTCGCTACCACGAGGTATCTGTCGCTGACCTCCCTGCGTACGTAGAGGTCGACTCGCCTATAAGCCTCAGCGCGTACGATCTTAGCCTTTCTCGCGCACGAGCAAATCGGCCCATCGTTGCCACCGCGCGTCAACGCGCAGGCTTCGTTTTGGGCCGCAATGCGTCATCCGCGGAAGAGCCTTCAGGAGCCACGCGCTGCCACTTCGAGTGCGCGCAGTTGGGCCGCTACCCGGTCGAGTACGCCATTCACGTACTTGTGGCCCTCCGTGCCACCGAAGGTTTTGGCAAGCTCTACGGCTTCGTTGATCACCACCCGATAAGGGGTCTCGGGATGATGGGCGAGCTCGAAAGCGCCGAGCAACAGGATGCAGTGCTCGATGGGCGAGAGGGCGGACGCCGGCCGGTCGAGGTGGGGCTGGAAGATCGACTCCAGCTCTTTCGCTTCGCGCGCGACGCCGTGAACCAACGCTTCGAACAGCGCGGCGTCAGCGTGAGCGAAATCCTTCTGTGTCCGCATCTGGGACGCGATGGACTCCATGTCATAGCCCGTGAGCTGCCACTGGTACAGAGCCTGAAGGGCATACTCGCGGGCACGTCGGCGTGAAGTCCTCATACAATGCGCCGCAGTAGATTCGCCATTTCGATCGCCACCTGCGCGGCTTCCTTCCCTTTCTGTGCCGTGCGGCGCATCGCCTGGTCTTCGTTGTCGGTGGTGAGCACGCCGTTGGCGATGGGGACTCCGGTATCGAGCTGCACCGACATGATGCCGGACGCGGACTCGTTGGCCACCACCTCGAAATGGTAGGTCTCGCCGCGAATGACCGCGCCGAGGGCGATCAGCGCGTCGTACTTGCCCGTGAGGGCGAGCTTCTGCAGCGCGACCGGGATCTCCAGCGCGCCTGGCACCGTGACGATGAGCACATCCTTCGGCGCAACGCCGCGCTCGCGCAATTCCGCAGTGCAGGCATCGAGCAACCCTTCTGAGACTTCGATGTTGAATCGGCTCATCACGATGCCGACACGAAGCGCCTCTCCTCCCAGCTCCGGAGCGAGTTTTAGGGTATTGTCGTCGCGCGCCATGGCCTTTTCCTGGTCAGTTCCGATCCCCGCGCTCGGGTTGCAAGTAGCCGGTCACTTCGAGCCCGAACCCAACCATGCTGGGCATCTTGCGCGGCGCCGCGAGAAGCCGCATGCGGCCGACGCCCAGGTCCCGCAGGATCTGGGCGCCGATGCCGTAGTTGCGCAGGTCATACTTGACCCGCGGCGGCACGTTCTCTCCGACCGTGCGAGTGCGCTCCAATAGCTCCTGGGAAGATTCGGGACGGTGCAGGAGGACGATGACGCCGGAGCGTGCCGCCGCCACCGCAGCCATGGCCTGGTGGAGTCCCCAGGAATGGGTCGTGCCGCCCACGTCCAGCAGGTCGATGAGGGAGACCGGCTCGTGGACCCGCACCAGCGTCTCCTTGTCGCCTTCGATGCTTCCCTTCACCAGTGCGAGATGGGTCGCCGCGGAGGTTTTGTCGCGATAGACCACCAGCCGGAAGGGGCCGTGCACGGTAGTAAGCGGCCGCTCCAGCAGCCGCTCCACCAAAGTTTCCGTGCTTGCCCGATAATGGATCAGATCGGCGATGGTGCCGATCTTGAGGCCGTGGGTGCGGGCGAACTCGATCAGGTCGGGCAGCCGCGCCATGGAGCCGTCGTCCTTGAGGATCTCGCAGATCACTGCCGCGGGCGTCAGCCCTGCGAGCTGAGCCAGGTCGCAGCCGGCCTCGGTGTGGCCAGCGCGTACGAGCACCCCGCCCCGCTGGGCCATGAGGGGAAAGATGTGGCCCGGCTGAACCAGGTCTTCGGGACGGGCACCGGGGGCTACCGCCACCTGCACGGTACGGGCCCGGTCCGCGGCGGAGATGCCGGTCGTCACCCCCGTCGCCGCCTCGATAGAAACGGTGAAGTTGGTGCCGAGCTGGGAGCGGTTGGCCGCCACCATGAGGGGCAGGTTCAATTGCTTGCAGCGCTCCTCCGTCAGGGTCAGGCAGATGAGGCCGCGGCCGTGCTTGGCCATGAAGTTGATCGCCTCGGGAGTCACGAACTGGGCGGCGAGCACGAGGTCGCCTTCGTTCTCCCGCTCCTCCTCGTCCACCAGGATCACCATCCGGCCCGCGCGGATGTCGGCAATGATGTCTTCGATCGGACTGATGGCCGTTTCGGTCATGGCTGATACGAGTGCAATCGCTCGACGTAGCGCGCGATCAGGTCCACTTCCAGGTTGACCCGCGCGCCCGGGGCCAGGTCCTTGAGCGTCGTGGCTTCCAGGGTGAAGGGGATCAGGTTCACCGTGAACTCGTCGCCTGCCACCTCGTTTACCGTGAGGCTCACGCCGTGCACCGCGATGGAGCCCTTGCGTGCGATGTAGCGGCCGAGGCCCGTCGGCGCGCGCACCGACAGAGTGTGGCACTCGCCGACGCGCTCGAACCGGGTGACGGTCCCCACCCCGTCCACGTGTCCGGTCACCAGGTGACCGCCCAGGCGGTCGTCCAGCCTGAGGGCTTTCTCCAGGTTGACCTCGCCCGGCGCATCCAGGCCGCAGGTACAGGAAAGGGTTTCCCGCGACACATCCACGGTCAGGGTCCCGGGGGCCAAAGCCACCACGGTGAGACAGACGCCGTTCACCGCCACGCTGTCGCCGGTTTTCATGTCGGCAAGATCCAGGTCGCCTGGCGCAATGGAAAGCCGCAGGCCCGCTTCCAGCGGGCTCAAGTGCTTGATGCGCCCTACCGCTTCGACGATGCCGGTAAACATGGGAGAGCCCGACGCAAAGGAAGAAGACTCGCCATTTTATTCCCTGGCCGAAGCCAGACCAACTTCCCCCGGAGCCACCTCGGCCAGCACCCGCAGGTCCTCGCCCACCATCCGCAGGTCCCGCAGCTTGAGCCGCAGCCGCGCGGCGAGATCTTCGAGCGTCGGAAGGCTCGCCACGCCCCGGGCGGCATCCCCGAGCAGGCACGGGGCGAGATAGATCAGGAGCTCGTCCACCAAGGCTTCCCGCAGGAGGGAGCCGTTGAGCTTGGTCCCCGCCTCCACCAGCACCTCGTTGACGCCCCGCCGGCCCAATTCACGGAAAAGCCCCGGGAGATCCACTTTCCCCGAAGCGTTCGGCAGCACGAGGATTTCGGCCCCTTTCGCCCGCAAGCGGTCCATGGCTTCGCGGTCCTCGCGGGCGCAGGCAATCAGGACCGGGCCGCCCGCCAGCACGCGGGCCTGTTGCGGCGTCTCCAGCCGGCTGTCCACCACCACCCGCAAGGGCTGGCGGGGCGTCTCGACGTGGCGCACCGTGAGCCTGGGATCGTCTTCCCGTACGGTGCCGATGCCGGTCAAGATGGCGCAGGAGCGGGCGCGCCAGTGGTGGGCGTCGCGCCGGGCTGCCTCCCCCGTGATCCACTGGCTCCGGCCGTCGGGAAGGGCCGTCCTGCCGTCCAGGCTCGCCGCGATCTTCATCCGCACCCAGGGCCGGCCCCGGGTCATGCGGGAGACGAACCCGATGTTGAGCGAGCGCGCCTCCTCTTCCAGCACGCCGCATTCCACCGCGATCCCTGCCTGCCGCAGGCGCTCCAGGCCCCGCCCGGCCACCCGGGGGTTAGGATCTTCCATGGCGACCACCACGCGTCCCACCGCCGCCGCCACCAGGGCGTCGGCGCAAGGGGGGGTGCGCCCGTGGTGGCTGCAGGGTTCCAGGCTGACGTACGCGGTCGCGCCCCGGGCGCGCTCTCCCGCTTCCCGCAGCGCCAGCGCCTCGGCGTGGGGCTCGCCGGCGCGCGCATGGAACCCTCGGCCGACGATCTCCCCGTCCTTCACGATCAGGCAGCCGACCCGTGGGTTCGGGGTCGTGGTGTAAAGCCCCCGCTCGGCCAGGCGCAGGGCCTCGGCCATGAAGCCGTAGTCCTCGGCGCGGGCCATGACGTCAAGCCCCGCGCTTGGCCCGCGGGCGCCGCACCTCGGCGATCACGTGCTGGAAATCGTCCACGTCCTTGAAGCTGCGATAGACCGAGGCGAACCGGATGTAGGCCACCTTGTCCAGCTTGTAGAGCTCCTCCATCACCATTTCCCCGATCTGCCGGGAGCGGATCTCCCGCATGCCCAGGGACAGGACCCGCTGCACCACGTTCTTGATCGCGGCTTCCACCTTCTCCGCCGGCACCGGACGCTTGTGCAGCGCCCGCATGAAGCCCGTGCGCAGCTTCTCCATGCTGAACTCCGCCCGGTTGCCGTCCGATTTCACCACGGTGGGCATACGCAGCTCCACGGTTTCGTAGGTGGTGAAGCGCTTGTCGCAGCCGAGGCAGCGGCGGCGGCGGCGGATGCTGTAGCCGTCCTCGATCATGCGCGAATCCACGACCTGGGTGTCGGGGCCGCCGCAGAAAGGGCATCTCATGTCAGGAACGAAGGTCAGAAACGAAGCGGGCGGCGCCCGCAAGGGTTCACGGGCCGGGCCTTCATGTTTCGCGCTTCCGCCCGTAGACGGGAAAGCGTTCGCACAGGCGCAGAACCTCTTTCCCCACCCGGGCGATGACCCCTTCATCCTCGGGCGCCTCCAGCACGTCGGCGATCAGGTTGGCGAGGGCTTCGCATTCGATCTCCTCGAAGCCCCGGGTGGTGACCGCCGGCGTGCCGATGCGGATGCCGCTGGTGACGAAGGGCCGCTCCGGGTCGTTGGGGATGGCGTTTTTGTTGACCGTGATGCCGACCCGCTCCAGCGCTTCCTCGGCCTGCTTGCCGGTCACCCCTTTGGGGCGCAGGTCTACCAGGAAGAGGTGGCAGTCGGTGCGCCCGGACACGATGCGGAAGCCCCGCTCCTGGAGCACTTTGGCCATCACCCGGGCGTTGTCGATCACCTGCTCCTGGTACAGCTTGAACTCCTTCGTAGCCGCCTCCTTGAACGCCACCGCCTTGGCGGCGACCACGTGCATCAGCGGCCCGCCCTGAATGCCGGGGAAGATGGCCGCGTTCAGGACCTTGGCGAACTCCGCCTGGGCCAGGATGAGACCGCCCCGAGGGCCCCGCAAGGTCTTGTGGGTGGTGCTGGTCACGAAGTGGGCAATGCCCACGGGACTCGGATAGAAGCCCGCGGCGATGAGCCCCGCGTAGTGGGCGATGTCGGCCAGGAAGTAGGCGTCCACCCGATCGGCGATCTGGCGGAAGCGCTTCCAGTCGATGATCCTGGAGTACGCCGATGCCCCGGCGATGATTATCCGTGGGCGGTGCGCCTCGGCCAGGCGCTCCACTTCGTCGTAGTCGATCTCTTCCGTCTCGGGATGCACGCCGTAGGTCACCGCCCGGAAGGTGCGGCCGCTGAAATTGACCTCCGCCCCGTGACTCAGGTGCCCGCCGTGGGCAAGGGACATGCCGAGGATGGCGTCCCCTGGCTTGAGCATGGCGAGATACACAGCGGCGTTGGCCTGGGAACCCGAGTGGGGCTGCACGTTCGCGTAGCCGGCGTGGAACAGGGTCTTGGCCCGCTCGATGGCGAGCGTCTCGATCACGTCCGCGAACTCGCAGCCACCGTAGTAGCGCTTGCCGGGATAGCCTTCGGCATACTTGTTGGTGAGCACCGACCCCTGGACCGCCAGCACCCGGGGGCTCGCGTAGTTCTCCGAGGCGATCAGCTCGATATGGCTTTCCTGCCGCCCTTCTTCCGCCGCGATGGCCCGGGCGAGCTCGGGGTCGAATTCTTCCAGACTCTGTTGGGAAGCCCACATGGCCCTATCCAGCCATTGCAAAATTGCATATTTTACCATTCGGCCTGCGGTCGAAATCCGCGGCCTCCCTGTTTCCGATCCGCGAAAGAAGGAACCGCCTGATGGGACACTGGCTGAGCCTCGCGCGGCTGATCGACGCGCTGAACGAGCGGGTCGGCCGAGCGGTCCGCTGGCTGGTGCTTGCCACCGCCCTGCTGAGCGCCGCCACCGCCTTCGTCCGCTACGCATTTCACACGAGCTCCAACGCCGCGCTGGAGCTCCAGTGGTACCTGTACGCCCTGATCTTCCTGCTCGCCGCCGGCTATACGCTGAAGCACGACGGCCACGTGCGCATCGACGTCCTGTTCGCCCGGTTCTCCCCCCGGACCCGGGCCTGGATTGACCTCGTCGGCGGGCTTCTCATGCTGCTGCCCATGGCGCTGGCCATCCTGTGGTTCTCCTGGCACTCCTTCGCCCTCTCGTTCCAGATCCGGGAAATGTCCCCCGACGCGGGAGGGCTGCCGCGCTGGCCCATCAAGCTGGCGATCCCGCTGGGATTCGCCTTGCTCGCGCTGCAAAGCGTGGCCGAAGTCATCAAGTGCGCCGCCTACCTGCGGGGGAAAATCCCGGACCCACGCGCGGCCCCTCCCAGCGCCGGCGGGTCCGGGCGGCCGCCTGGGGAGTCCGCCTGATGCCCTTCGAGCTCATGGCCCCGCTCATGTTCGGCGGGCTCGTGGTGCTGCTGCTCACCGGCTATCCAGTGGCCTTCGCCCTGGCGGCCAACGGGCTGCTGTTCGGGCTGATCGGCATCCAACTCGGTTTCTTCAAGCCGGACCTGCTCCAGGCGCTGCCCGAGCGCATCTTCGGCATCATGTCCAACCAGACCCTGCTGGCGATCCCCTTCTTCACCTTCATGGGCCTGATCCTGGAGCGCACCGGCATGGCCGAGGACCTGTTGGACACCATGGGACAGCTCTTCGGCCGGCTGAAGGGCGGCCTTGCCTATGCCGTCGTCATCGTGGGGGCGCTGCTCGCCGCCACCACCGGCGTGGTGGCCGCTTCCGTGATCGCCATGGGGCTCATCTCCCTGCCGGTGATGTTGCGCTACGGCTATTCCCCTGCCCTCGCCTCGGGCGTGATCGCCGCCTCCGGCACCCTGGCCCAGATCATCCCTCCCTCCATCGTGCTCATCGTCATGGCCGACCAGCTCGGCGTGTCCGTGGGGGACATGTACGAGGGGGCGCTGCTGCCGGGGCTCGCCCTGGCGGGCCTGTACCTCACCTACGTGCTGCTGGTCACCCTCCTCAAACCCCGGGCCGCGCCGGCCCTGCCGCCGGAGACCCGCACGGCCCCCGGGCCGGTCCTCGCCCGGCGAGTCCTGGTGTCCCTGGTGCCGCCCCTCACCCTCATTTTCCTGGTGCTCGGCACCATCTTCCTCGGCGTGGCCACCCCCACCGAGGGGGGCGCCATGGGAGCGGTGGGCGCCCTGGCGCTCGCCGTGGCCCGGGGCAAGCTCTCCCTCCCCACGCTCACCCAGGCGATGGATTTCACCGCCCGGCTCACTAGCTTCGTGATCTTCATCTTGATCGGCTCCACCGTGTTCAGCCTGGTCTTCCGGGGCGTGGACGGGGACCTCTGGGTCGAGGGCCTCCTGGGGGATCTCCCCGGCGGCGTGGTGGGCTTCCTGGTGGTGGTCAACGTGATCGTCTTCCTGTTAGCGTTTTTCCTCGACTTTTTCGAGATCGCCTTCATCCTGGTGCCGCTCCTCGCGCCGGTGGCCGAGAAGCTGGGAATCGACCTGGTCTGGTTCGGCGTGCTGCTCTCGGTCAACATGCAGACCTCCTTCATGCACCCGCCCTTCGGCTTCGCCCTGTTCTACCTGCGCAGCGTGGCGCCGAAAGAGGTGAAGACCACCGACATCTATTGGGGCTCGATCCCCTTCGTCCTCATCCAGCTCGTCATGGTGGGCCTGGTGATCGCGTTCCCGGGGCTCGTGCTGGGCCCGGCGGGCCGCTAGGCTTCTGCGGGAACGCGAAGCTGGCGTAGGAAAGTTCCGCCACGTTGAACCACTGGTACTGCTCCTCGCGAAACGCCTTCCACTGGGCGTAGATCCTGGCGAAGACGGGGTTCCTGGCCGCCTCTTCCTCGTAGAGCTCGAAGGCGCTGTTGAGTGCCGCCTTCATCACGTCCTCGGGGAAAGCGCGCAACTGCACCCCCTGCTTGAGCAGTCGCCGGAGAGCCGGAGGATTTTTCGCGTCGTACTCGGCTAGCATGTGCAGGTGGGCTTCCGCGGCCGCTGTCTCGACGGCCTGTTGATAGTCCTTGGGCAGCTTGTCCCATTCCTTGAGGTTCACGTAGAAGGAGACCTGGGGTCCCGGCTCCCACCACCCGGGGTAGTAGTAGAACTTGGCCACCTTGTAGAAGCCGAGCTTCTCGTCGTCGTAGGGTCCGACCCACTCGGTGGCGTCGATGGTGCCCCGCTCCAGGGCTGGATAGACGTCGGCCCCCGCCAGGGTCTGGGGCACCACCCCCAGCCGTGCCATGATCTCGCCGCCGATGCCCGGGATGCGCATCTTTAAGCCCTTCAAGTCCGCCAGGGACTTCACTTCCCTGCGGAACCAGCCCGCCATCTGGGCCCCGGTGCTGCCGCCCGGGAAGTTGATGATGCCGTAATCGCGGAACAGCTCCCGCAACGCCGCGAGCCCGCCACCCCGGTACATCCAGGCGTTCTGTTGCCGGGCGCTCAGCCCGAAGGGCAGACACGTGTCGAAGGCGAAGGCCTTGTTCTTGCCCACGTAGTAGTAGCTCGCCGAGTGGCCGCATTCGACGGTGCCCTGCTGGACGGCGTCCAGCACCTGCAAGCCCGGCACGATCTCGCCCCCGGCGAAGGGCCGGATCTGGAACTTGCCTCCGGTGAGTGCCGCCACTCGCTTGCAGAACGCTTCGGTGGTGCCAAACAAGGTGTCCAGGCTCTTGGGAAAGCTGGAAGCGAGCCGCCAGCGCACCGCGGGCTGGGCCCGGACGATCGCCGGTGCGGCCAGCGCCCCCGCCGCGAGGGTGAGACTTGCGCGTTTCATGAACGAGCGTCGTTTCATCGTTTCCTCCTTGCGGGCGCTCTCGCCCCTCGATCTGTCCCAGCTGGCCGGAGGCCGCCGGCTTACAGGGCCCCCGCTTCCTCGAGCAAGGCGGCGAGGGCCTCCGCCATGCGGCGATAGCCTTCTTCGTTGGGGTGGATGGCGTCCGACTTGAGCCTCGGGGAGTAGAGCACGTCTTTCACCACGTCCTCCTCCAGGGGGATGCGGAATTCCCGGGCGATGTCCCGATAGAAGGGGGGCGGGTCGGCCAGCAGCGCCGGGCGCGGCACCGCCACCAGCACCACGTCGGCGCCCTGGTCGCGGATCAAGCGCACCATGGCCCGCAGGTTCTCCGCCGTCTCCTCTTCCCTCACCTGGCGCAGCATGTCGTTGCCTCCCAGGCACAGGAGCACCAGCCGGGGCTTCACCCCCTCCAGCACCGCGGGAAGCCGCGCCAGGGCGCGGGCGGTGGTCTCCCCCGGCATGCCAGAGCGCACCACTTCCCGCCCGATCAGGCGGCTCAGCACAGCCGGGTAGCTCCGGTCTTCGGGGACACCGGTGCCGAAGGTGAGGCTGTCGCCGAAGGCCAGGACCACGTCCGAGGGAGCCAGGGGCGCAAGGCGGGCGCGCGGCTCGCCGCAGGCCGCAAGGACGATGAGCAACAGCGCCAGGGCGAAAGATGCGCCGACCCCGCGACCACTCGGCACGAAGCTCACTCCCCGGCCACCGTCATGCGCTCGATGAGGACGGTGCCGCACTGCTTGGAGCCGCGCACCACCACGTCGTTGCCCACCGCAACGATGGCGCGGAACATGTCCGCCAGGTTGCCGGCGATGGTGATCTCCTGGACCGGGTAGGCGATTTCTCCCCCCTCGACCCAGAAGCCCGCGGCCCCCCGGGAATAGTCGCCGGTGACCAGGTTGACCCCGTGGCCCAGGAGCTCCGTCACCAGGAGCCCCGTGCCTAGGGTCTTCAGCATCCCGGCGAAGTCGAGGGGCCCGCCCGCGAGGAGAAGGTTGTGGTTGCCCCCCGCGTTGCCGGTGGAGCGCAGTCCCAGCTTGCGGGCCGAGTAGCTGCCGAGGAAGTAGCCCTGGAGCACGCCGTCCTTCACCACGTCCCGGTCCCGGGTCGCCACGCCCTCTTCGTCGAAGGGGGCGCTCGCAAGCCCCCGCTTCAGGTGCGGCCGCTCGCGGATCTGGACGAAGGGGGCGAACACCGGCTCGCCCAGGCGATCCAGGAGGAAGGATGCCCGGCGATAGAGATTGCCTCCGCTCGCCGCCGCCACGAAGTGGGAAAGGAGGCTTGCCGCCACCGGCGCCTCGAACAAGACCGGCGCCTCCCGGGTGGGGAGCCGGCGCGCCCCCAGCCGGGCCACGGCCCGCTCCCCTGCCCGCCGGCCCACCGCCGCCGCTGGCTCCAGGTCCTCCGGGCTGCGGGCGCTGCTGTACCAGTAGTCCCGCTGCATGCCTTCGTCCTGGCCGGCGATCACCGCGCAACTCACCGAGTGGCGGGTTCCCGGGTAGCCTGCCATGAAGCCCAGGCTGTTGGCGTAGATAAACCGGGAGGCCTGGATGGAAACGGTGGCCCCTTCCGAGTTGCGGATCTCCTTGTCCACGGCGAAGGCGGCGTCTTCGCAAGTCTTGGCCAGCTCGATGGCCGACTCCACGGGCAAGGGCCAGGGATGGTACAAGTCCAGGTCGGGGATGTCCCGGGCGAGGAGATCCTCGTCGGCGAGACCCGCGCAGTCGTCGGCGGCGGTATGGCGGGCGATGGCCACCGCCGCCTCCACCGCCTGGCGCACCGCCTCGGGATCCAGGTCGGAAGTGCTGGCATGGCCCCGGCGCTTGTCCAGGAAGACGGTGACACCGAGCCCCTTGTCTCGGCTGTACTCGATGGTCTCCACGTCCCCCATGCGCACGGTCACGGTCTGGCCGTAGCCCACCGAGACCTCCACCTCGCAAGCGCCGGCGCCCTGGCGGCGCGCCGCCTCCAGGGCGTCCCGGGCGATCCCCCGCAACTGCTCCTCGCTGTGGGAAAAGCCGCTTTCGTTCATGGGAGAAGGGCGCTTGGAAAATTCGATATCATATCAGGTCGGAGCGGAGGCCCGGGGCGCTCATGGACCAGGATTTGACCATCAGCAAGACCAGGATGAAGCAGCGCATGCATGAGCTGCAGGCGCTGGGGGAAACCCTCACCCGCCTGAGCGAAGCCCAGCTCGCCCAGCTCGGCCTTCCCGAAACCCTGCTGGAGGCGGTGCAGGAAGCCAGACGCATCCGCTCCTTCGAGGCCCTGCGGCGCCAGATCCAGTACATCGGGCGGCTCATGCGCAGCGTGGACGAAGCTGCGATCCGGGAGCGGCTGGCGGTATGGCAGGGACGCTCCGTTCGCCACACCGCCTGGCTGCACATGGTGGAGCGCTGGCGGCTCCGGCTCATCGAAAACGAGGACCAGGCCCTGACGGAAATCAAGCGGATGTATCCCGCCGCCGACACGGGCCGGCTGCGGACCCTGGCGCGCAACGTCCGGCTGGAGCGGGAAGCGGGCAAGCCGCCGCGGGCGTTCCGCTCCCTGTTCCAGGAGCTCAAGCGGCTGATTCCCGAGCCCGAGGCGAGCGGGGTTCCCCTCGCCAGCGACAAAGGCGATTGAACCTCTTTTCGAGCGAAAAGCCATGACACAAGAACTGGTGATCGGGCTCGTGTCGGTAAGCGACCGGGCTTCCCAGGGGGTGTACCAGGACCAGGGCATCCCGGCCCTGGAGGCGTGGTTTCGCGCCGCCATCAAGAGTCCCCCGTGGCGCACCGTGACCCGCCTCATCCCCGACGAGCAGCCGGTCATCGAAGGGACTCTGCGGGAGCTGGTGGACGAGCAGGGCTGCCACCTGGTCCTCACCACCGGGGGCACGGGGCCCGCGCCCCGGGACGTGACCCCGGAGGCGACCCTGGCGGTGGCCGACCGGGTCATGCCCGGCTTCGGCGAGCAGATGCGCCAGATCAGCCTGAAGTTCGTGCCGACCGCGATCCTTTCCCGCCAGGTGGCGGTGATCCGCAAGGGTTGCCTGATCATCAACCTGCCCGGTCAGCCCAAGTCCATCCAGGAAACCCTGGAAGGACTGAAGGGTTCCGCAGGCGAGGTCATCGTTCCGGGAATCTTCGCCGCCGTGCCCTACTGCATCGACTTGATCGGCGGGCCCTACATCGAGACCCACGAGGAAGTGGTCAAGGCGTTCCGGCCCAAGTCGGCCCGGCGCCCGCCCAGCGGGTAGAAGGCGCTCAGCGCACCTTCATCACCCCCGGAATGCCGTCGAACCGGGCGCCCGTGCCCACCAGTTGGGCGGAGCGCACGGTGTAGACGAAGTTGCGGTGATCCAGGCTGTCCCGGGGCTTGGCCGCGATCTCGGCGTGGGGATAGGCGAAGTAAGGAAGTCCCAGGGCCGCCGGCTGGGGTTTGAGGGACAACCGCTCCCAGTGGTTGAGCACCACCCAGTTCATCTCCCACCCCCCGAAGAAGCGGTTTTTGAGGTCCGCGATACGGGGATCGGTCGCGGGCAGGCCGCTTTCGAAAGCCGCCCGCACCACGTTGGCCGGGTCCACCGGCACCCAGCCCGCCCCCGCCAGGTAAAGCTCGGCCCGCACTTCCTGCCCCTGGCTCACATCCCCGTAGGCCCCCAGGGCGGGAGAGAGCCGGGAACGGTCCAGGGCGATGCCGAAGGCGAGCCGGGCGGGAATGCCGCTCGCGCGGGCCAGGGCCGCTAGCAGGGCGCTCAGGTCGGCGGAGCGGCCGGCGAGTTTCCCGGACTTGAGCATGGCCGCCACGTTCCCCGTACCGCACCCGGGCGCCCGGGGATCGTAGGCCGCATTGGCGATGACCCAGTCGTAGAGGGCCCGGGCCCGCTCCAGGGGGGAACCCGCCCCCTGGGTCGCCTCTTTCGCGAGCTTGCGGGTGCCCTCATCCACCGGGATGAGGCTTGTGCCCGCGAGGAAGGCCCGGGTCTCCGCAGGAAGCGGCCCGGCGCCCGCGGCCTTGCCCAGATCCACCTTCCGGTCCAGGGTCTTCACGATGGTGCTCACCTCGAGAGTGCGGGGACCCGGGCGGGTCCATTCCGCGTAGACCATGGGCACGGCGGTTGCTTTCAAGGGGTCGAAATCGACCTTTTGCGCGTTTCCCGACCAGATCGTGCCCTGATTGCGCTGGTAGATCGAATCTCCCAGCAAGGGGATCGGAATCCACAGGCGGGCGGGCGCTGGGGATTCGGGCAGCTCGATGTGGTAACTCAGCCGGTAGCTGTTCCAGGCCCCCAGGTCGTCCAGGGCCGCCAGGGCCCGGGGCGAAGCCAGCACCGCCGCGGAACCGGCGCCGAGGAGTCTGATAAAATTTCTGCGATTCACGTGCACCTCCCTGTCGCGAACTCCTCCCAAGACCGAGACCCCCGATCCAAGTTTAGCAAGTTTCATTCCCCGTCAAGGGATTCCCGCCATGACCTCCGCCGCCGAAGGACCCCTGCTGGAGTCCATCGAGATCGAAACCGCCCCGCTGCCCCGCTTCGCTGTCGTCTGGATGCACGGGCTAGGGGCCGACGGCCACGACTTCTTGCCCATCGTGGGAGAGCTGGGACTGCCCCCTAAGCCCGGGGTGCGCTTCATCTTTCCCCACGCCCCCCTGCAGCCCGTGACCATCAACGGGGGCTACGTCATGCGGGCCTGGTACGACGTGCTGACCCCGGGCTTCACCCAACGGGAAGACGCGCAAGGCGTGCGCGCCTCCCAGCGGGCCATCGAGGCGCTGATCGCCCGGGAGGTGGGCCGGGGGATCGACCCGGAGCACATCGTGCTGGGAGGATTTTCCCAGGGAGGCGCCATGGCCCTGCACACGGGATTGCGCCATCCCGAGCGCCTCGGTGGGGTCGTGGCCCTGTCCACCTATCTGCCGTTGGCCGAAAGCCTTTCCGCGGAAGCGAGCCCGGCCAACGCCCGCGTCCCCATTTTCATGGCCCACGGGAGCTACGACCCCCTGATCCCCCTCTCCCTGGCCATGGGTTCCCGGGACCGGCTCGTGGCGATGGGCTACCCGGTGGAGTGGCGCGTCTATCCCATGCAGCATTCCGTGTGCATGGAAGAGATCGCCGATATCGGCTCCTGGCTGCGCCGCTGGATGGGAGCGGACTGACCCTCAAGCCCGGCATCTCAGCCTGCCTCGCTATTCACCACCCGGAAGCGGCCTAGGTCGAACTCATCCCCCTGCTCTTCCAGGGCGACGGGGACGAGCAGGCGGGCCTCCCCGTCCAGGCCCATCAGCAACCGTCGCCCAGGCGCGTACAGCCCCCCCTTGAGCACCAGCCGGACCTCGTCCCGGACCGCATCCTCCCCTAGCAGGATGCCCTGCTGGGCTTCCCGGCCCGCCCGGGTCGCCGGGAAAGAGCCCCCTTCCACCGACAGGCTCACCAGCAGCACCCCATGGGCGAGGGTCTCCACCCCCACCTGGGAAGGCCCCCCCCTGCTCAGCCGGCGCACCACCCCCACCCCCCAGCGCTTGGCTCCCTCCGGCTGGAGGGCGAGCAGGGTTCCCACTTGGAGCCGCTCCCCGTCCCTGCGAGCTATTTTGGCGCTGAAGCCGCCGCTGCTGATATTGTCTGCGGTCCAGCGCTGGAGTTTGTCGGCAAGGACCGCTTCGAGCCCGTGCAACGCCTGCAGGATCCGATCGAACCCGGTCACCACCCGCAGGGGCACAGCGGTCCGGTGGCGAGCCTCGCGGCGCAGGGGCGGTTGGGGCGACCAGTGGCGCTCCAAATGCCGCAAAACGTCGATCACCGTGGACGGGTCGAGGGACAAGCCGCCGTCCACCTCGGGCGGAACGCCGCTGCGGGCCACGCTTTCCGCTAGGCGGGGGAGTTGGGACCAGGCCTCCCCCGGGCTGATGAACACCCGATGGGGCTTTTCCCGGGCCGTAGGGCTCACCCGCCCCGGCGGCCCGGGACGTTCCAGATCGAAGTAGTGGACCACGGTAGCACCTTCGTGCCTGGCCAGGCGGAAGTGCTCAGCCAGGTAGCCCGCCAGCCGCTCGGCGATCTCCAGCTTACCGGGGGAGAGGGCATCGGGGGCCGCCAGCCAAAGCATCAGCGCTTTGAGCAGTTCCCGCACGGGCGGGGTGGGTTGGAGAACACCCGGATAGAGTTCCACGGGCGTGTGCAGCAGTCCCCGGCCTTCGCCGAAGAGATAGATCGCCGCAAGCCCTTGCCACACCCCGGGCTCGGGGGCTTGATAGCGCATAAGGGCCCATTTGAGCTGTTGTCCATGGGCGCGAAAACCCCGGGCGAGGGCAAGGGGCAGCAGCGTCGCGTTTTGCGTCACTCGGGCCGAGGAAGCGACCTGGGTGAAAGCCGAACAGTAGGCCTGCGCCAGGGTGGACCAGAACGCGGCGAGGAGGCTTCCCAGGCGGTGCTCCTGGAAAGGCCCCGTGCCCGCCACGGCGAGGAAATCCCAGGTCATTCGCCGCTCCCGGCTCTGGGCCGCCTCGTCCAGGAGGCAATAGCGCTGGAGGCGCTCGCCAGCCCCGAAGCCCTCGGTTTCAGCCACCGAGCGGATCCAGTGGGTGATTTCCTCTAGGGCTCCGAAGGCATCCCGGGACGCCAGCTCCGCCAGGATGCGCCGCGTTTCCTTGAGCTGTGCCATCGGGTGATCGGGCTTGCCGCCGAAGCGTCTCAGCATCTTCGTCTCCCTTATTGAGCTTCCGGTAAATGGTTGACAAACCATTTACCGCAGTCCCTTTCCCCTCTTCCACCGGGAGAGGGGAAAGGGGAAAGGGCCGAGCGTCCGTCAGGTGTTTAGAGGACGCCCGCTACACCGCTTCCCTCAAGGCGGCCCGCCGCCCACGCTCCACGTCCACCTGCGCCAGAACGGCCATGCCCGCCAGGAAAAAAATCCCCATGGAGAGCATGGCGAGCCGGTGGTCGCCCTCCGTGACCCAAGTGATGATTCCGTAGGTAATGGGGCCCAGGATCGCCGACAGTTTGACCGCCAGGCCCCATAAACCGAAGAATTCCGCCCGGCGCGTGGCCGGGCTGAGGTAACCTACTAGGGCCCGTCCCGCCGACTGGGCGCTCCCGAGGCAGAAGCCGGCCAGGTTCGCCACGGCCCAGAAGAAGCTCCGGGTCTCGGCCCACCAGGCGAGCACCGCGGTCGCCAGCCAGCCCAGCAGGATCAGGGTTACGGCCGCCTTGTGGCCGATCCGGTCCTGGACGTAGCCGAAGGCGAAGGCGCCCGCAGCGGCGGTGACGTTCACCACCAGGATCAGGACCAGGGTCTCCTGGGTGCCGAACCCCATGGCCTGCTGGGCGTACACCGCGGCCAGGGCCACCACGGTCTGGATGCCCGCCTGATAAAACACCACGCACAGGAGAAACCAGCCCAAGTCGCGGAAATCCCTCGCCCGGGCGAGGGTCTGGCGAAGCCGGGCGAGGCTGTCCCGGGCGAGGCTCAAGGGGCCCGCCGCCTGGGGTCTCGCCCGCTCCCGCAAGAAGGCGAAGGTGGGAATGCTCGCCAGGGCGAACAAGCCAGCGGTGATCCCCATGGTGACGGGCACGAACTGTTCCGGCGTCTGCCCCCGAGCCTCCGCCCAGGACACGTAGCCCAGGCACGCCCCGAGGCTCGTCAGTCCCCCCAGGTAGCCCAGGGCCCAGCCCCAGCCGGACACTTTGCCGAGGGCCCGGCCCCGGGCCAGCTCGGGAAGAAAGGCGGCGATGAGGTTCTCGCCGCTGCCGAAGAAGAAGTTGCTCAGGATGACGAGGGCGGCGCCGAGGGCGAGATCGCCTCGGCCCACCAGGGCCAGGGCCGCCGTGAAAGCCACACACCCCGCGGTAGTGAGGAGCAGGAGGGGCTTTTTCATCGCCCGGGCATCGGCCAGGGCGCCGATCAGGGGCGCCGTGGCGATGATGAGCGCATAGGAAATTCCGAGGCTCACGGTCCAGGCGAAGCTCCCCCAGGGGGCGTTTTCCGCCACCACGGCCACGAAGTAGGCGTTGAACACCGCGGTGATGACCACCGTGGTGTAGCCGGAGTTGGCGAAGTCGTACATGGCCCAGGCCCAGACCTCGATGGGCCGCACGCCGGGGGCGAGGGTCAGGCCGGGCGGAGAGGCGTCGGGTTCGGGGGTGCGGTTCATGGCGGACCGACGGCGCCCCGCCATTATGGCACAGGGGTGCCGCCCTTCCGCTTCCGGGCCGGGGGAATCAAGACGAAGGTCGCCAGCACCACCAGGGCGAAGCCCACGTAGAGTAGGGTGAACACCCAGGGGGGTGCGTCCCAGTAGAGCACCGCGTGCAGGATCCGGGCGATGAAACCCTTCTCCGTCTCCCGTCCCCGCAGGGCGTCCTCCCAGACGGTGAGGGGGCACAGGACGCCCAGGAGCGCCTCGCTGGCCACGAACAGGATCGCACCCAGGTGGGTGACCCGGAACCAGAAGTGGCGAGCGAGGGCCCAGCCCCGCCAGGCGCCGACCCAGACGAAGGCCAACCCGCCCACCACGAACAGCACGAACAAGACATGGACGACGAGGATGAGGTCGGCGAGCCAGTCCATGGCCGCCCCGCGGGAAAATCAGCCGCCGCGGGCCACCGGCCGGGCGGGATCCGCGCACCACTCGCTCCAGGAGCCGGGATAGAGCCTCGAGCCGGCGAGCCCGGCCACTTCCATGGCGAGCAGGTTGTGGCAAGCGGTCACCCCGGAGCCGCACTGGTGGACCACGGCGCCCGGGTCGGCGCCTCGGAGCAGGGAAGAAAACGCCTGCTTGAGCTCCGCCGCCGGCTTGAAGCGTCCATCGGGGCCGAGGTTCTCCATGAAGTACCGGTTGACGGCGCCGGGAATATGGCCGGCCACGGGATCCAGGGTTTCGTTTTCCCCGCGGAAGCGCTCCGGGCTGCGGGCATCCAGCAGACGCACGGCGGGATCCCCCAGGTGGGCTTCAACGTAGGCCGCGTCCACCGGCGCCGCGCCCGGGCGCTGCACGAAGCGCGCCGGCGGCCGGGCCCTCGATTCGGTGCTCATGGGCTTTCCCTCGGCCACCCATCGGGCGTAGCCCCCGTCCAGCACCGCCACAGCCTCGTGGCCCATCCAGCGCAGCATCCACCATAGCCGGGCGGCGAACGGCCCGGGGCCGCCGTCGTAGGCCACCACCTGCCTCCCCTCGCCCACCCCCAGACGGCCCAGGCGTTGCGCGAACGCCTCCGGGTCCGGCAAGGGATGCCGGCCGTTGCGGCCAGTTTTCGCGCCCGAGAGGTCTCGCTCCAGGTGCAGGTGGATGGCCCCCGGGATATGGCCGGCGGCGTAGGCCCGCTCCCCCGCCGCCGGATCGAGGAGATCATGGCGGCAGTCGAACGCGATCCAGGCGGGATCGTTCAGGTGGCGGGCCAGGGTCTCGGTGGAAACCAGGGTGGTGTAGGGCATCGGCTTTCTCCTGGGCGGGCCGGGTCGCCTTCTACCGCACCGCCCCGCCGCCGGTCCCCGGTGCCTCCCCTTCCGCCGCACCGCCTTCCGTCACCCAGGCGTAGGCCGCGTCGTAATCGTCGAATACCCGGATGTCGGCGTCCACGAACAGCCGCTGCAGCCAGGCGCTCCAGGCGATCCACTGGTTCGAGGTCACGATGGCGATGCGGCCAAAGTCGCGGGCGTGGTCCCGGGAGAACTTCACCTCCTCCCACGCCACGTCCAAGGTATAACGCACCATGTCCCGCAGGTCGAGCAGGAGGTTCGCCTGCCCGTGGAACTTGATCTCGTAGAGCAGGTGCTCCTCGAGCTCCTTGAAGTCGGCCAAGGTGAACTCGCCCAGCACCGCCACGTTGACCAAGCTGTCGGACTGCTCGATGGTGATCATGGGGCATCCCCTCGCATGGGGCCAAGTTTATGGAAGACCTGTCGCACCGGCAAACCTCCGCCGCCTACCGCCTACTTCTTTAGGGCCGGTTCCAGCTCCCGCCGCAGGAACTCGTGCAGATGAATCATGCCGTCCTCCAGCGGCGACTGGTACGGCCCTGCGTCGTCCTGGCCCTGCTCGTACAGGGCCTTGCGCCCCCGGTGCAGGAGGGTGCAGATCTGGGCGTCCTCGGCTGCCGACTCCAGGTAGGCCGCTTGGTGGGCCTCCTTGAGCTCGGTCTCGAAATAGGCCACGTCCTCGGGATAGTAGAATTCCACCACGTTGGTGGTGTGATCGGGCGAGCGCGGAACCAGGGTGCTCACCACCAGGCAGTGGGGATACCATTCCATCATGACGTTGGGGTAGTAGATGGCCCATAGCGTCCCGTACTTGGGCATCTCGCCCCCGGTGTAGCGCAGCAGCGCGTCGCGATAGCGGGCGTATTTGGGCGAGCCGGTCTTCTGCAACTGGTTCTTCACGCCCATGTACTGGATCGACCAGCGCGGCCCGAACTCCCAGCGGAAGTTGCCCGCGTCGACGAAGTCCCGCAGGCCCGGATGGAACGGTTCCACGTGGTAGAGCTCCAGGTAGATTTCGAGAAACGTCTTCCAGTTGAAGGGGCACTCGTCGATCACGGTGCGGTCGTAGACATAGCCGCTGAAGTCGTAATCGGCTGCCGCGCTGAAGCCCTCGAGATCTTCGGCCGGGTCCCGGGACCCGGCGAAAAGCATCCCGTTCCAGCGCTTCAAGGGGGTCTTGGGCAGCGATGCGCAAGGCGTGGGGGCGAATTCCGGCGCCCCCAGCAGCGTTCCGTCCAGGGCGTAGGTCCAGCGGTGCAGGGGGCAGACGATGTGGCGGGCGTGGCCCCGGCCCTCCAGCAACAGGCCCTGGCGGTGGCGACAGACGTTGGACATGAGCTCCACGCCCCGTTCGTTTCGCACCAGCATTTTGGCGTGGCCCATCCACTCCAAGGTGAGGTAATCGCCGGGATTAGGCACCATCAGCTCGTGGCCCACGTACCCGGGGCCCTGGTCGAACAGGAGGCGGCGCTCCAGTTCGAACATCCCCGGATCGAAGTACCAGGCCATGGGTAGGGGTCGGGTGCTCTTGGCGAGTTCGTCCAAGTTGGAGATGTCGCTCATGGGGGACGAATCCTCCGTGGAGAAGACTCGAAAAGCGCCATGGTAACCAAAATGCCCGCCCCTGGCGCGCCTGCCGGGAGCGGCCATCCCGAAGCGCCGTCCGCGGCTTCGTTGACCGGACGATCCCGTGTAGGCTATGTTTGCAACTTCGTGTGAACCTCCCGATGGCTCAGCCCCCCGACCGCCCGGCCGCGACCGAGCCCCCAGTCCAAGGGACGGCGCCAGCCAGCTTCGAAGCGGCCCTCGCCGAGCTGGAAGCGATCGTGGCCCGCATGGAAGAGGGCCAGATATCCCTGGAAGAGTCCTTGGCGGCGTACAAGCGCGGGACCGAGCTGCTGCAGTATTGCCAGGCTCGGCTCAAGGACGCCCAGCAGCAAGTGCGTATGCTGGAAGCCGGCACGCTGCAAGACTTCCAAGTGGACGACTCCCGCTAACCGCCCGCGCCTCGCCCGCGGGTCCGAACGAACTCGAGTTTTGGCCATGCCCGGAACGAACAGCGATTTCCAGTCCTGGGCGCGCAGCCGCCAGGCCCTGGTGGAAGAGGCCTTGAACCGGTTGCTGCCGCCGGCGGAGGTGGCGCCCCAGCGGCTGCACCAGGCCATGCGCTACGCGGTTCTGGGAGGCGGCAAGCGGGTGCGACCGCTCCTGTGCTACGCCGCAGGCGAGGTGAGCGGGGCCGACCTGGAGCGTCTGAGCACCGCTGCGGCTGCCTTGGAGCTGATCCACGTCTATTCGTTGGTGCACGATGACCTGCCCTGTATGGACGACGATGTCCTGCGCCGGGGAAAGCCCACCTGCCACGTGGAGTACGACGAAGCCACCGCCCTCCTCGCGGGCGATAGCCTCCAGAGCTTGGCGTTCCAGCTCCTGGCCGAATACCGAGTGGCCGATTCCCCCCAGACCCAGCTCAAGATGCTGGAGCACCTGGCCCGGGCGGCCGGCTCCCGGGGCATGGCGGGCGGCCAAGCCATCGACCTGGAAGCCACCGGTAAAACCCTGACGCTCCCCGAGCTGGAATTCATGCACATCCACAAGACCGGGGCGCTGATCCGGGCTTCCGTGATCCTGGGAGCGAACTGCGGCCGGGCGCTTTCTTCCAAGGACATGGACCGGCTGGACCACTTCGCCAAGCGCATCGGCCTCGCTTTCCAGGTGGTCGACGACGTGCTCGACGCCCAGTCCACCACCGCCACCCTGGGCAAGACCGCCGGCAAGGACGCCCGCCAGGGCAAGCCCACCTACGTGTCCACGGTGGGGGTGGAGGCCGCCCGGGCCATGGCCCTGGAGCTGAAGCGGGAGGCGGTGGAAAGCCTCGCCCCCTTCGGCGAGCGGGCCCGGCGGCTGCGGGAGATCGCCGAGTACATCGTGGGCCGCGAGTTCTGACCTTTCTCCCATGTTCGAGTTGCTGAAGAGCGTCAACGACCCCAAGGACCTGCGCGCCCTGTCGCGCCAGGATCTCCATGTCCTGGCGCAGGAGCTGCGGGAATATCTGATCCAACTCGTGAGTCGCACCGGCGGCCACCTCTCCTCCAACCTGGGCACAGTGGAGCTCACCATCGCCCTGCATTACGTGTTCGATACGCCCCACGACCGCCTGGTATGGGACGTGGGCCACCAGACCTACGGCCACAAGATCCTGACCGGGCGGCGCACCCTCATGGACCGCCTGCGCATGGAAGGCGGGCCCTCGGGCTTTCCGCGCCGCAGCGAGAGCGTCTACGACACCTTCGGCACCGCCCACTCCAGCACCTCCATCAGCGCCGCCCTGGGCATGGCGGTGGCGGCCCAGCGGGCCGGGGTGAAGCGCCACGTGGTGGCGGTGATCGGCGACGGCGCCATGACGGCGGGCATGGCCTACGAGGCGCTCAACAACGCCGGGGCCATGGACGCCAACCTCCTGGTGATCCTCAACGACAACGAAATGTCCATCTCGGAGAACGTGGGCGCCATGAACCGGTACCTAGTGCGCCTGCTCTCCAGCCGCTTCTACCACCAGGCCAGGGAGGCGGGGCGCAGGATGCTGGAGAAGCTGCCCCCCGTGCTGGAGCTGGCCAAAAAGGCCGAGGAGCACATGAAGGGCATGGTGATGCCCGGTACCCTGTTCGAGGAGCTGGGCTTCAACTACATCGGCCCCATCGACGGCCACGACCTGGACACCCTGATCGAGACCCTGGACAACATCAAGCGCCTGGAGGGTCCCCAGTTCCTGCACATCGTGACCCGCAAGGGAGCCGGCTACAAGCTGGCAGAGGACAATCCTATTCTGTACCACGGGGTGAGCAAATTCGACCCGGCCCAGGGCATCCAGTCGGCCAAAGGCGGGGGATCCCCCACCTACACTCAGGTTTTCGGCGACTGGCTGTGCGACATGGCGGCGGCCGACTCCCGCCTGGTGGCCATCACTCCGGCGATGCGGGAGGGTTCTGGGCTGGTGCGGTTCTCGGAGCTCTTCCCCGACCGCTACTTCGACGTGGGCATCGCCGAGCAGCACGCCGTCACTTTTGCCGCGGGGCTCGCCTGCGAGGGGCTCAAGCCCGTGGTGGCCATCTATTCCACTTTCCTGCAGCGGGCCTACGACCAGTTGATCCACGACGTGGCGATCCAGAACCTGCCAGTGGTCTTCGCCATCGACCGGGGCGGGCTCGTGGGCGGGGATGGGGCCACCCACAACGGGGCCTTCGACCTCACCTACCTGCGCTGCATCCCCAACATGACCGTGATGGCGCCGGCCGACGAAAACGAGTGCCGGCGCATGCTCTACACCGCGTTTCAGATGGACACGCCCACGGCGGTGCGCTACCCGCGGGGCAGCGGCCCGGGCGTGCCGGTGGAAAAGGAGATGCGCAGCCTTCCCATCGGCAAGGGCGAGGTCCGGCGCCGGGGCCGGCGGGTGGCCCTGCTTGCCTTCGGCGCCATGCTGGCGCCCAGCCTGGAGGCAGCCCAGGCGCTGGACGCGACAGCGGCCAACATGCGCTTCGTGAAGCCCCTGGACGAAGCCCTGGTCCTGGAACTGGCCGCCTCCCACGAGCTGCTGGTGACGGTGGAGGAAAACGCCATCGCCGGGGGCGCGGGCAGCGCGGTGCTGGAGTGCCTGGCGCGCCATGGAGTGGGGGTTCCCGTGCTCCAGCTCGGGCTCCCGGACCGATTCATCGACCATGGCAACCCCGCCCAACTGCTCAAAGGCTTGGGTCTCGACGGGGAAGGGATCGTGGCCACCGTGCGGCAGCAATTACCCGAGTAGTTTACTCAGAAATTACCCGGCCGGTATAATATTGCCGTTCTCCTTAGAGAAAGCCCGTTCCATGAACCGCAAAGCCGAATTTCCGTTGATGCCCGATGTCCAGAGCAGCCCGGACTCGCGGCACCTTGCCATCGACCGGGTGGGCATCAAAGGAATCCGCCACCCGGTGCGGGTCGCCGATAAGAGCGGCGGGGTGCAGCACACCGTGGCCACCTTCAACATGTACGTGCACCTGCCCCACAACTTCAAGGGCACCCACATGTCCCGCTTCGTCGAGATTTTGCACGGCCAGGAGCGAGAAATCTCGGTGGAATCCTTCGAGTCTATGCTGCGCAGGATGGTGCGCCGGCTGGAGGCGGAAGCCGGCCATATCGAGATGAGCTTTCCCTACTTCATCAACAAGTCCGCGCCCGTCTCCGGGGTGCAGAGCCTGATGGACTACGACGTCACCTTCACAGGAGAGATCCACCGCGACGAGTACCGCTTCGCCATGAAGGTGGTAGTGCCGGTCACCAGCCTTTGCCCGTGCTCGAAAAAGATCTCCGATTATGGCGCCCACAACCAGCGCTCCCACGTGACTGTCACCGCCCACACCAAGGGGTTCGTGTGGATCGAGGAGCTAGTGCGCATCGTGGAAGACCAGGCCTCCTGCGAGCTCTACGGCCTGCTCAAGCGCCCCGACGAGAAGTACGTGACGGAAAAAGCCTACAACAACCCGAAGTTCGTGGAGGACATGGTGCGCGACGTGGCGGGCGTCCTTAACCGGGATCCGCGCATCCTCGCCTACGTGGTGGAGTCCGAGAACTTCGAGTCGATCCACAACCACTCCGCCTACGCGCTGATCGAGCGCGACAAGAAAGTCCCCGGCGGGCTCCTCTGACCCCGGATCCGCCGGAAGCGTGGACGCTCTCCCCTTCGATCCAGCCTCCCTCCAGGCTCTCACCTTCGACGTATTCGGCACCGTCGTCGACTGGCACGGCGGCGTGGTGCGGGACGGCCGGCGGCTCGCCCGCGGCCGCCGCCTTAAAGTGGACTGGAGCGCCTTCGCCAACGCCTGGCGCGCCAAATATGCGCCTTCCATGGACCGGGTGCGACGCGGGGAGCTGCCCTGGACCAAGATCGACGACCTGCACCGGATGGCCCTCGAGGAAACGCTGCAGGAGTTCGGCATCGGCTCCTTCACCGAGGAGGAGAAGGCCCAGCTCAATCTAGCGTGGCACCGGCTCGATCCCTGGCCGGACGCAGCCAAGGGACTGCGCCGGCTGAAGAAACGCTACATCGTCGCCACGCTCTCCAACGGCAACGTGCGGCTGCTGGTGGACATGGCCAGGCGCGCCGGGTTGCCTTGGGACTGCATTTTCTCCTCCGAAATCTTCCGGCGCTACAAGCGCGACCCAGAGGTCTACCTGGGTACCATCGACATGCTGAGCTTAAAGCCCCATCAGGTCATGATGGTGGCGGCCCACCAGGACGATCTGCGGGCCGCCCACGCCGTGGGCATGCGTACGGCCTTCGTGCGGCGGCCCCTGGAATACGGGGATCCGGGGAAGAAGGATCTGACCCCGGAGCCCGTGTTCGACCTGGTGGTGGACAGCCTGGAGGAGCTGGCGGAGCGGCTGGGAGCCTGAGGGCAAGACCCGGGGAAGTATCCAGGCTAGAAGCGCTTTTTCAGGGTCAGGGTGCTGCCCTCCTGGCGCATCTCCACCCGGTTGAGAAAGCTCATGCCCAGCAGGATGACCGGCAGGCTATCGCCTTCCTGGACCGCCGCGTCCACGTTGCGCAGCAGAACCTCTCCCACGCGCACCTCGTCCAGCTTGATCAGGTAGATCGGCACCGGCCCGTTGGCGGTGGACGCGTAGCGCTGCACGCCCCCTTGATAGTGGAGGCCGATGCGTTTCGCCTCCCGGCTGGGAATGGTTACCAGGGTCGCCCCGGTATCCACCACGAACTGCACCGGGGCGCCGTTGATCTGCCCGTTGGCGATGAAGTGGCCGCGCCCGTCGGAGATCAGGGTAGCACTGGCCCGGTCGCCGGTGGGACCGCCGCCGGTGACCGCCTGGCCCAATCCCACCGAGCGGCGCACCCCGTCCACTTCGATCACCGCCCGGGCGCTGTCGGCAGCGAGGAGCTTCACTCCCTCGGGCGTCGTCTCGCCTTCCCGCACCGTGCGCGGCTTGCCGCCGTTTACCACCATCACCGCCCGTCCCTTGGACAGGCCCACCACCTGGACATCGGTCGCGTAGGCAGCAAAGGGCGCCCATAGGACGAGCAACAGAATTCGACTAAAATGCCGCGACTTCACGAGCGAGACCCGGAGTCAGGGATGAAACCTGTCGCCATCTTTCGCCACCACCCCGCCGAAGGCCCGGGGTATTTTGCCACATACCTGGAACGCCACGGTATCGCCTGGACACTCGTCCGCATCGACGCCGGCGATCCCGTTCCCGCGGACCTCGCTAGGTTCTCCGGCCTCGCCTTCATGGGAGGGCCCATGAGCGTGAACGACGATCTGCCCTGGATACCGCCCGTGCTCGAGCGGATCCGCACCGCCGTGGAGCGCGGCATGCCGGTGCTGGGCCATTGCCTGGGCGGCCAGCTCATGGCCAAGGCCCTGGGCGGTCGGGTCACGCGGGCGCCGCAAAAGGAGATCGGATGGGGCGAGGTGACCCGCGCCGCCAACGCCGCGGCCGAGGAATGGTTCGCGGGACTGCCGGAGCGCTTTCTGTCCTTCCACTGGCACGGGGAGACGTTTTCCCTCCCTGAAGGCGCGACCCACGTGCTCTCGAGCCCCTTGTGCCAGAACCAGGGCTTCGCCCTCGGCAACAGCATCGCTTTGCAGTGCCACGTGGAAATGACCGAGGAGCTGGTGCGCGCCTGGTGCCAAGCGGGCAAGCGCGAGATCGAGGCCTCCCGCTCGAGCCCTGGCGTGCAGCCGCCGGAGGCCATGCTGCAAGACTTGGAGTCCCGGGTGAGCGCCCTGCACCGGGTCGCCGACGCAGTCTACGGGCGCTGGATCCGCAAACTGCAGGGATAGACAGCCATGTCGGCCACGCTGACCGCCCGCCGCTCCTGGCGCAATCAACTGCGGGACTGGATCGAAGGACCCCAGGTGCAGCGGCTGGTGACCGCCCTCATCGTGGTCAATGCCGTGACCCTGGGCATGGAGACCTCGCCCGCCCTGATGGCCGCCGCCGGTCCGCTGCTGGTGGCGCTGGACGCGGCCATCCTTTCCGTTTTCGTCGTGGAGATCGCCTTGCGCGTGATCGCCCGGGGCCCGGGATTCTTCCGCGACCCATGGAGCGTGTTCGATTTCGCGGTGGTGGCCATCGCCCTCGTCCCATCGAGCGGCCCCTTCTCGGTGCTGCGGGCCCTCAGGATCCTGCGGGTGCTGCGGTTGCTCTCCATCGTGCCGTCCATGCGGCGGGTGGTGACGGCGCTCCTCGCCTCGATCCCCGGCATCGGCTCCATCGCCGTGATCCTGCTCATCCTTTTCTACGTGTTCGCGGTGATCGCCACCAATCTGTTCGGCCAGGCCTTCCCGGAGTGGTTCGGCTCGATCGGCCTCTCCATGTACACTTTGTTTCAGGTGATGACCCTGGAGAGCTGGTCCATGGGAATCGCCCGGCCGGTGATGGAGAGATATCCTTACGCTTGGGCGTTTTTCATCCCCTTCATCCTGACCGCCACCTTCACTATGCTGAACCTGTTCATCGGCGTCATCGTCAACGCCATTCAGGTGCAGGAGAAGGAAATCCGGGAGGAAACCACCGCCGCGGTGGAGCACGCGGCGCGGGAGGTGGTGAGCGCCTCCCGGGCCGAGATCGAATCCCTGCGGGAGGAGCTGCGGGCGTTGCGGGCCCTGCTGGAGGCGCGTCTGCCCGCGGGCGCCGGCCAGAGGCAAGCGCCTAATCGCGGTAATTGGTGAACTGCAGGGGAAAGTCGGTCACCGACTTGCGCACGAGCTGGATCGCTTCCTGCAGCAGGTCCTTCTTCGCGCCGGAGACCCGTACGGCGTCGCCCTGAACGCTGGCCTGGACCTTGAGCTTGCTGTCCTTGACGAGCTTGACGATTCTTTTCGCCAGGTCGCTGTCCACCCCGACCCGGACGGTGACGACCTGCTTGACCTTGTTGCCACCGATGGCCTCCACCTTCTCCCGCTCCAGGCAGCGTACGTCGACGCCCCGTTTGGCGAGCTTGGCGAGCAGGATGTCGTTCACCTGGCCCAGCTTGAACTCGTCATCGGCATAGAGGGTAAGCTGGTACTCCGCCAGCTCCACCCGAGCGTCGGAGCCCTTGAAATCGAAGCGGGTGGAAATTTCCTTGTTCGCCTGGTCCACGGCGTTGCGCAGCTCCTGCTTGTCCACCTGGGAGACGATATCGAACGAGGGCATGGCCAATTTCCCCAAACAAGAAAGATAAGATCTGTGGCCCCATCATCTTCTGCTCTTCAGCTTCAGTTTCGCCGCGATGCGCATCCGTAGGGCGTTCAGCCGTATGAAGCCGGCCGCGTCGGCCTGGTTGTAGGCGCCCCGATCCTCTTCAAAGGTGGCGATAGTGGGATCGAAGAGGGAATCGGTGTCGGAGCCCCGACCTACCACGATCACGTTGCCTTTGTAGAGCTTTAAGCGCACCCAGCCGTTCACCGTCGCCTGGGAGGCGTCGATCAGCTCTTGCAGCAGCCGCCGCTCGGGGCTGAACCAGTAGCCGTTGTAGATGAGGGAGGCGTAGCGGGGCATGAGCTCGTCCTTGATATGGGCCACCTCCCGGTCCAGGGTAATGGACTCCATGGCGCGATGGGCCTTGAGCAGGATGGTGCCGCCCGGCGTCTCGTAGCAGCCTCGCGACTTCATGCCGACGTAGCGGTTCTCCACCAGATCGAGACGCCCGATGCCGTGCTTCGCTCCCAGCCGGTTGAGCGTGATCAGCACCTGGGCAGGCGTAAGTTTGCGGCCGTTCACCGCCACGCAGTCGCCATGCCGGAACTCGAGCTTCACGTACTCCGGCTTGTTGGGCGCCCGCTCCGGCGCCACGGTCCAGCGCCACATGGATTCCTCCGGCTCCTTCGCCGGATCTTCCAGGATGCGCCCCTCGTAGGAGATGTGCAGCAGGTTAGCGTCCATGCTATAGGGGGACCCCCCCTTTTTTTTCATTTCCACCGGGATGCCGTGCTTCCTGGCGTAGGCCATAAGCTTTTCCCGAGAGGTGAGGTCCCATTCCCGCCAGGGGGCGATCACTCGGATGTCGGGCGCGAGCGCGTAGTAGCCCAGCTCGAAGCGCACCTGGTCGTTGCCTTTGCCGGTGGCGCCGTGGGCTACCGCATCTGCCCGGGTCCTGCGCGCGATCTCGATCTGGCGTTTGGCGATCAAGGGCCGGGCGATGGAGGTGCCGAGCAGGTACTCGCCCTCGTAGACGGCGTTAGCGCGGAACATGGGAAACACGAAGTCCCGGGCGAACTCCTCCTTGAGATCCTCGATGTAGATCTCCTTGACACCCAGCTTCTTGGCCTTCGCCCTGGCAGGCGCGAGCTCCTCTCCCTGGCCGATGTCGGCGGTGAAAGTCACCACCTCGCAGCCATAGGTATCCTGGAGCCACTTGAGAATGACGGACGTATCCAACCCGCCGGAATAGGCGAGTACCACCTTTCTAACTTTGTTCATTTCGCTTTTGCTACGGATTAAAAATCGCCTGCCTGCCCCCCTTACCCATCCTCCAGGCGCCCGAGCAGCAGGTATTCCATGAGCGCCTTTTGGGTATGCAATCTGTTCTCCGCTTCGTCCCACACCACGCTTTGGGGGCCGTCGATCACTTCCGCGGTCACTTCCTCGCCCCGGTGGGCCGGCAGGCAGTGCATGAAAAGCGCATCGGGCCTGGCGAGCCGCATCATGCGGGCGTCCACCCGCCAGCGCTCGAACGCTTTGCGCCGCGCCTCGTCCTCCGCCTCGAAGCCCATGCTGGTCCACACGTCCGTGGTCACTAGGTCCGCGCCCCGGGCGGCGTCCATGGGGTCGGGGAAATGCTCGTAACGGCTCAGGTCGTCGATTCCGGCCCGCTCCGGCTCCACTTCGTAGCCCGGAGGGCTGGATACCTGGAGCTTGAAATCGAAGATGGCCGCTGCCTGCAGCCAGGTACGGCAGACGTTGTTGGCGTCGCCGATCCAGGCCACCGTCCTGCCCTGAATGGGGCCCCGGTGTTCGATGAAGGTGTAGATGTCCGCCATGATCTGGCACGGGTGGTATTGATTGGTGAGGCCGTTGATGACCGGTACCCGGGAGTGGGCGGCGAAGCGCTCCACGGTGGCCTGCTCGAAGGTGCGGATCATCACCAGGTCCACCATCCGCGACACCACCTGGGCCATGTCCTCCACCGGCTCGCCCCGTCCGAGCTGGGTGTCCCGGGTGTTGAGATAGATGGCCGCACCGCCGAGCTGGTGCATTCCCGCCTCGAACGACAGCCGCGTGCGGGTCGACTGCTTCTCGAAGATCATCGCCAGCGTGCGGTCGGTCAAGGTCTGGTGGGGCTCGTAGCGCTTGAACTTCTCCTTGATGTAGCGAGTGCGGCGGAACAGGTACTCGAACTCCGCGCGAGTGAAGTCTTTGAGCTCCAGGAAGTGTTTGATCGGCATCTCAGCTCGCGGCTTCGCGCGCCTCGTCCCGGAGAAATTCGGTCACCACGGCTACCACCGTGTCCACCACCTGCTGCGCCTGGGCCCGGTCGATGACCAGGGGCGGCAGCAACCGGATCACGCTGTCCGCCGTGACGTTGATGAGCACGCCGGACTCCATCGCCCATTGCACCAGCTCCTGGCAGGGCCGGTTGAGCTCAATGCCGATCATAAGGCCCTGCCCCCGCACCTCCACCACGCCGGGAATTCCGGAGAGGCGCTCCCTGAACGCCTGCAGCATGTACTCCCCCATGCTGGCCGCGTTGGCGAGCAGACCTTCCTCCTCCATGACCGCCAGGGTGGTCAGCGCTGCGGTGCAAGCGAGGGGCCCGCCGCCGAAGGTGGAGCCGTGGGTGCCGGGCTTGAACACACCCGCCGCGGCGCCCCGGGCGAGGCAGGCGCCCACGGGAACGCCGGAGCCCAGGCCCTTCGCCAGGGTCATCACGTCGGGGAGCATGCGGGTGTGCTGGAAGGCGAACCAGCGGCCGGTGCGGCCGATGCCGCACTGCACTTCGTCCAGCATGAGAAGCCACCCGAACCGGTCGCAGACGGCCCGCAGCCGCTCCAGGTAAGTCGCCTCCGGAACCTGCACCCCGCCCTCCCCTTGGAAGGGCTCTACCAGCACCGCCACCACGTTGCGGTTGTGCTCCCCCACCTGCTCCACTGCCCGCACGTCGTTGTACGGCACCCGCGCGAACCCCCCCAGCAGGGGCTCGAACCCGGCCTGAACCTTGCGGTTGCCGGTGGCGGTCAGGGTGGCCATGGTGCGCCCGTGGAACGCCCGCTCCATGACGATGATGGTGGGGGTTTCGATGCCCCGCCGGTGGCCGTAGAGGCGCGCCAGCTTGATGGCCGCCTCGTTGGCCTCGGCCCCCGAATTGCAGAAAAAGGCGTTGTCCATCCCGGACAGGGCGCACAGGCGTGCGGCCAGCTCCTCCTGCAGCGGGATGCAATACAGGTTGGAAGTGTGGATCAGGGTCTGGGCTTGCCGGCACAGGGCCTGGGCCAGTCTGGGATGGGCATGGCCGATGCCGCACACCGCCACGCCTGCCACTGCGTCCAGATAGCGCCGCCCTTCCGCGTCCCAAAGCCAGACGCCCTCCCCGCGGGTGAACGCCACGGGGAGTCGAGCGTAGGTATCCATCAGGTATTGCGACATCGCCGCACCAAAAAAGCAAATGCACACGGAAGCTTCCGCCGCCGTGTGCCCAAGTCGCACAATCCACCATATTGTGGCGGCAAGGGGGTCGCGGTGCAAGGGTCCGCCCCGAGCGCCGCCTCCGGCCCAGGCTCTGCGGACCGGGAGGGGAAAGGCGCCCCGACTCCCTGGCGCACGTCAGCGCCGGATCCGGCGCAAGCCCTTCTCCTCGCTGCCGGTGAGCACCCGCACGCAGGGCAGGTAACCGTCGTAGACGATGCCGTGCAGCTCCACCTTCTTGGGCGAGCGCAACAAGCCCACCAGGTACTGGACGATGTCCTGGGTGATCACCTGCCCGGGGACCAGGACCGGGATGCCGGGCGGGTAGGGCACGATCTGGTCGCAGGACACCCGGCCCGCGAGCTCCCCGTTCACCCGGTCCTTCTCGTCCAGCAGCGGCGCGATTTCCCCGCCGCAGTAGAAAGCGTCCCGCGGCAGGTATTTGAGCTGGGTGAAGCGGGGGATGTCGGGGGTCTGGTACAGCCGTTGGGGCGACCGCCCCTCCCGAGCGATGCGCATCAGGGCGTCGTAGAGCCGAGAGCACTTGCTGCGGGTCGTGCCGATGGTGAGGAGCAGCGTCAGGGTGTTGAAGGTGGACTTCTCCACCTGGATGTTGTAGCGGTCGAACAGCTCCCGCTGCAGCTCCTCCACCGTGAGCCCGCAGCGGGAGATGTCCACGGTGACCTTGGTCGGATCGAGCCTCACGTTGTCGTTCTTCACTTCCTCGGGCAGCAGGTCGTCCAGCTCCAGCACCCGGAACACGCCGGTGGAATTGATCTGTTCCCGCAGCTCCGCGGCCAGCTCCAGCGTGCGCTTGAGGAGCTTGTAGCCCTCCATCACCGCCTGCTTGCGCCCCACGTCCAGGCTGGCGATCATGGCGTACTGGGGGCTCGTGGAAGTATGCATGTTGAAATTCTCCCGGAACAGGTGCTCGTTGAAGTCCGGGTCGTTGACGTGGATCATGCTGGCCTGGGAAAAGGCGGAAAGCACCTTGTGGGTGGACTGGGTGGCGTAGTCCGCCCCCGCCTCGAGGGCCGTGGGCCGCAGGGAAGGATGGAAGCGGGCATGGCCGTACCACGCCTCGTCGATGATCACCTTGATGTTGCAGGCGTGGGCCGCCTCCACGATGGGGGCTAGGTCGTAGCGCAGCCCGTCGTAGGTGCACGAGGTGAGGATCATGGCCTCTGCGTCCGGATGCTCCTCGATCGCCTTCAGGATGGTCTTCTTGGGCACCGGCCCGTAGACTCCGTACTTCTTGTTGACCGAGGAGTCCATGTAGATGGGGTGGGCCCCGGACAGCACCACGCCGTGGTGCACGGATTTGTGGCAGTTACGGTCCAGGAGCAGCTTCTCCCCCGGCGCCAGCAGGGTCTGGAAGATCACCTTGTTGGCGGTGGAGGTGCCGTTGGTGGCGAAGAAGGTGCGCCGGGCCCCGAACGCCTTGGCCGCCATCTCCTGGGCGTCCCGGATCACCCCGGTGGGCTCCATGAGGGAGTCCAGCATGGGCACCGACACCGAGAGGTCGGCGTCGAAGATGTGCTCGCCCATGAACTCGTAGAAATCGTTGACCCAGGGGCTGCCGCGCAGGGAATCGCCCGAGGAATGGCCGGGCGTGTGCCAAGCGTCCTTGGCCATGAGCACGTAGTTCTTGAGCTGGTCGTAGAAGGGCGTGCGCGCCTTCTCCTGGATCTGGGCGGAGAGGATCCGGTACCAGCCGTTGTAGTCCCGTTCTTCGCGGTAGAAGTAGCCGTCCACCGCCTCGCTGAACAGGGCGTCCACCACCTCGTCCTCCTGCTCCTGGGAAATCAAGATGTAGACGTCCAGCTCGGGCCGGAAGCGGGTGATGCGTTGCACCAGCTCCAGCGCCGACATCTGCAGCGAGCGCTGGCCGTTGGATTCGGCCTTGAGGGTGTAGAGCCGGTCGTCCACCACCACCGCCTGGATGTCCCCGTCCTCCTCGATCTGGTGCAGGGCTTCCAGGGCCGTGGTGACGCCGACGAAAGTCAGCCCGTAGGGATTTTCCAGGGTGCGGGCGGCCGCGTTGAGGCCCTTGATGATTTCCTTGAGGACCAGGTTCTCGTCGTTGATCACCAGGACGCGGCTGACCGGCTTTTTCATAGGGTGGAACGACCCCCTTACCGCAAAAATGCGCCTTTATGCGCCAAAACTCGGGCGAACGCAACCCCTCCCTCCCGCGAGGGGCGGCCTGCAACCAAAATCGTTATACTTGAATCCAAAAGATTGAGAGATTGCCCAGGCAGCGCAGGGATCTCCCCTGGCGCCCGGTCCAGGAGACCGCACCGGATCGACTTTCCCGCTTATGCGAACCCGCCTCGCCTTGCTGCTGCCCCTCCTGCTGGGGGTGCTGGCGTGGACCGCCGGCGCCGTCCCCAAGGAGGAGCCCGAGGTCGCCCCCGAGAAGAAGGCGCGGGCTCCGGTGGTGGTCATGTCCTTCCAGGGGCCCATCGGCCCGGCCATCGCCGACTATGTCTCCCGCGGGCTCGGCTTTGCCCAGCGGGAAGGGGCCGAGCTGGTGGTGCTCCAGATGGACACCCCGGGGGGCCTCGACACCTCCATGCGCCAGATCATCAAGGACATCCTGGCTTCCCCGGTCCCGGTGGCCGTCTTCGTCGGCCCTCGGGGCGCCCGCGCCGCTAGCGCGGGGACCTACATCCTCTACGCCAGCCACATCGCCGCCATGGCCCCAGGCACCAACCTGGGCGCCGCAACCCCGGTGCAGATCGGCGGCGTGCCGGAACCCCAGAAACCCGAGCAGCCGGCCGGCGAAAAAGACAAGGAGACGAAGGACGAGAAGAAGGGGAAAAAGGCCGACGACAAGGGGCAAAAGAGCGAAAAGCCCCCTTCCTCGGCCGACGCCATGCGGGCCAAGCAGATCCACGACGCCGCAGCCTACATCCGCGGCCTTGCCCAGCTCCGGGGACGCAACGTGGAGTGGGCAGAAAAAGCGGTGCGGGAAGCCGTGAGCCTGTCGGCCGAGGAGGCGGCCAGGATCAACGTGATCGACCTGGTGGCCGACGACGTCACCGACCTGCTCAAGAAGCTGCACGGCCGGGCGGTGGAGGCCGCGGGGCAGAAGCGCGTCCTGCAGCTCGCCGAGGCGTCGCGGCTGGAGTACCTCCCCGACTGGCGCACCAAGCTGCTGGCCGTCATCACCGATCCGAGCGTGGCCTACATCCTGATGCTGATCGGCATCTACGGCCTGTTCTTCGAGTTCTCCAACCCCGGGTTCGTGCTGCCCGGGGTGGTGGGCGCCATCTGCCTGCTGCTCGCCCTGTTCGCCTTTCAACTGCTGCCGATCAACTACGCGGGCCTGGCGCTGATCCTGCTCGGGCTCGCCTTCATGATCGGGGAGGCGTTCCTGCCCAGCTTCGGCGTGCTGGGCATCGGGGGGCTCATCGCGTTCGTGATCGGCTCTATCATGCTGATCGACACCGAGGTGCCGGGCTACGGCATCCCCTGGGAGCTGATCGGGATCTTCACCGCCATCAGCGCCGCGTTCCTGGCCATCGTGCTGAGCATGGCTTTCCGGGCCCGCAAGCGGCCGGTGGTAAGCGGCGCCGAGGAAATGGTGGGTGCCTTGGGCGAGATGCTGGAAGACGCTCCCGGCGGAGAGGGGCTGGCGCGGGTGCACAGCGAGATCTGGCGGGTGCGGGCCGCGCAGCCCTTGCGCCGCGGCCAGCGGGTGCGCGTCACGGCCATGAAGGACCTGGTGCTGGACGTGGCGCCGGTGGATTCCAACTGACGAAGGGAGGAAAGAAACAATGCCTTTGTTTCCGGAAATCGGTTTAGGCGGCTTCCTGATTCTCCTCGCCGTGCTGGTGATCGCCTCGTTCCGCATCCTGCGGGAATACGAGCGGGGCGTGGTCTTCATGCTGGGACGGTTCTGGAAAGTGAAGGGCCCGGGCCTCATCCTGGTGATCCCCGGCATCCAGCAAATGGTACGGGTAGACCTGCGCACGGTCACCATGGACGTGCCGAGCCAGGACGTGATCTCCCGCGACAACGTCTCTGTCAAGGTCAACGCAGTCATCTACTTCCGGGTCGTGGATCCGCAGAAGGCCATCATCCAGGTGGAGAACTTCCTGGTGGCCACCAGCCAGCTCGCCCAGACGACGCTGCGGGCGGTGCTCGGCAAGCACGAGCTGGACGAGATGCTGGCCGAGCGGGAGAAGCTCAACGTGGACATCCAGCAGACCCTGGACGTGCAGACGGACGCTTGGGGCGTGAAGGTGTCCAACGTGGAGATCAAGCACGTGGACCTGAACGAGTCCATGGTGCGGGCCATCGCCCGCCAGGCGGAGGCCGAGCGGGAGCGGCGGGCGAAGATCATCCACGCCGAAGGGGAGCTGCAGGCGGCGGAGAAGCTGCTCCAGGCTGCCCAGATGCTGGCGCGTCAGTCGGAAGCGATGCAGCTTCGATACATGCAGACCCTGACCCAGATCGCCGGCGACAAGTCCCACACCATCGTGTTCCCGCTGCCGGTGGACATCATCTCCCTCATGACCGAGACCATGAGGCGGGCCAGGGAGCAGCGCCCGGTCGCCTAGGCCACCTCCAAAAGCGAGCGGCCCGGAAGATTCCGGGCCGCTCGCGCTTCAACCCTTGAGCCGCGGGGTAACTCAGGTCATGGCCTTGATGGCGTGGGCCAGCCGGCTCTTGTACCGGGCTACGGTGTTCTTGTGAACGATGTCCTTGTCCGCGATCCGGTCCACCGTGCTCATACACTGGCGGAACTCCGCTTCGGCGGCCGCCTTGTCCCCCGCCTGGATGGCCTTGCGGACTTTCTTGATGGCGGTGCGAAACTCGGAGCGCAGGGACATGTTGCGCAGGCGCCGCCTCACGGCCTGCCGGGCCCGCTTGCGCGCTTGTGCGGTATTGGCCATGGAAAAATGCCTAAGGTCCTGTTGGAAAGGGGCGAATGATAAGGAAATCGGCCCGCTTTGGCAAGGCGCGGGGAAAGCCCTTCTGGGCGAATCCGGGAACTAGAACGCCATCCGCCCTCGCCCGCCCGGTGTCTCTGGATTATCATCGCTCGAGCCTTCCGCCCTCGGCCGAGCGTCCCCGCTTCCTCCATGAATCTTCTGCGCGCCGTCGCCACCGTGAGCAGCATGACGCTGCTCTCCCGGATTCTCGGCTTCGTGCGCGACGTGATCATCGCCCGGGTGTTCGGCGCGGGGCTCGCCACCGACGCTTTTTTCGTCGCCTTCCGCATTCCCAATCTGCTGCGGCGCCTGTTCGCTGAGGGGGCGTTCTCCCAGGCCTTCGTACCGGTGCTGGCGGAGTACCGCAACCGCCATGGCCACCAGGCGATGCGGGAGCTGGTGGACCGGGTGGCGGCGGTGCTCGGTCTCGCCCTGGCGGTGGTGATCCTGCTTGGGGTGGCCGCCGCCCCCCTCATCATCTACGTGAGCGCCCCCGGCTTCTCCGCCACGCCGGAGCGTTTCGAGCTGACCGTGCAGCTCCTGCGCATCACCTTTCCGTACATCGGCTTCATCTCCCTGACCGCCCTGGCCGCCGGCGTCCTCAACACCTACAGCCGCTTTTCGGTGCCCGCCTTCACGCCGGTGTTGCTCAACCTCTCTTTCATCGCCGGCGCTCTGTGGCTCGCCCCCCTCCTCGATCCGCCCGTCCTGGCCCTGGCCTGGGCGGTGTTCATCGGCGGCCTGGCCCAGCTCCTGTTCCAAGTCCCCTTCCTGGTCCGGCTCGATCTGCTGCCCCGCTTCCGCTGGCGCCCGGACGATCCCGGCGTCCGGCGCATCCTAGAGCTCATGGCGCCGGCCCTTTTCGGCGTGTCCATCGGCCAGTTGAGCCTCCTCATCAACACCATCTTCGCTTCGTTCCTGGTCACGGGCAGCGTCTCCTGGCTCTATTACGCCGACCGCTTGATGGAGTTTCCCACCGGGCTCCTGGGCGTGGCCCTCGGCACGGTGCTGCTGCCGAGCCTCTCTAAGCACCACGCCGACCGGAATCCCGAGGAATACTCTAGGCTCCTCGATTGGGGGTTGCGCCTCACCGCGGTCCTCACCCTGCCCGCGGCCGTCGCCCTGGCGGTGCTTTCCGCGCCCCTGATCGCTACCCTGTTCCACCACGGCCAGTTCGGCGCGGAAGACGTCTGGATGACCCGGCGGGCGCTCGTCGCCTACAGCGTGGGCCTGACCGGGCTCATCCTGGTCAAGGTGCTGGCACCGGGTTTCTACGCCCGCCAGGACATCCGCACGCCGGTGCGCGCCGCCGTGGTGACCCTGTTCGCCACCCAGGCCATGAACCTGGCCTTCATCTTTCCCCTAAAGCACGCGGGCCTGGCGCTGGCGATTAGCCTGGGGGCCTGCTTGAACGCGGCGCTCCTGTACCGGCAGCTACGCCGGCAGGGGATCTACCGGCCCGGGGCGGGCTGGGGGTGGTTTCTCGCCAAGATCGCCGCGGCGCTCTCGGCCATGGCGGTCGTGCTGTGGTTCGGAGCGGGGCCCGACGCCGCGTGGCTCGCAATGTCCGCAATGCAGCGCACCGCCCGGCTGGCGGCCGTCATCGCCACCGGGGCGGCCACCTATTTCGCCACCCTATGGCTGCTCGGGTTCCGGCTGGCCCACTTCTCCCGGCGGGCCGCCCATTGAGCCTTCGGTCAATGGTTGAAAAACCATCGAACTCAAGCGCCCCTCGCCTGCTTGAGCAGGCTCCTCACGGTGCTCGAAACTACCACTTCGCCGCTGCGGGCGTAGCGCTCGTGGTTGTCCTCGATGTCCTTCAAGTCGTAAAGGTAATTCACCATGATCCCCAGGGACTGCTTGAGGCCCTTGGGAGAGGCGTCGGCCAGCCAGTTGATCCGCTCCAGGCGCGCCCCGTTGCCCAGGTGAAAGCGCGCCACGGGATCCATCGGGCGGTTGCCCTCCTTAACTTCCACCAGGTAGCGGGCGCAAAGGCGGACGAGGGGGGCCCGCAGGGCCTCCTGGGCCGGCGCCTGTTGCACCCATTCGTTTCCGGACAAAAGCTTGCGCAGCCCCGTCTCCGCGTCCGCCTCGCCGCTCGCCTCCGCGACGCGCTTCGCCTCCGGGGCCGTCAGAACCGGCTCGGGTTTCTCCAGGAGCGCCGTCAGCCAGCGGCGGAAGAAGGGCACGGGCGACAGGGTGGCGAAGGTCTTGAGGTTCGGCAGCTCCTCTCGCAGGTCGTCGATCACCCGCTTCAGCAGGAAATGGCCGAAACTCACCCCCCGCAGGCCCGGCTGGGTGCTGGAGATGGAATAGAACACGGCGGTGTCCGCCTTGCGGGGATCGACGGCGGGCACCCGCTCGTCCAGCAGGGCGTGGATGCTGGCGGCGATGCGCCGCACCAGCGCCACCTCGACGAAGATCAAGGGCTCGTCGGGCATGCGGGGATGGAAAAAGGCGTAGCAGCGGCGGTCCCCGTCCAGCCGGTGCCGCAAGTCGCTCCAAGAGCGGATCTCGTGGACCGCCTCGTAGGCGAACAATTTTTCCAGCAGCATCGCGGGAGACTCCCAGGTGATGCGCCGCAGGTCCAGGAAGCCCACGTCGAACCAGCTCGCCAGCAGCCCCTCCAGTTCCCGGCCCAGGACGGAGAGCTCCGGCGCATCCCGCACCAAGCGCAGCACGTCGGCCCGTAAGTCCACGAGGAACTTCACTCCCTGGGGGAGGGCGTTGAACTGGGTGAAGATGCGAAGCCGGGGCGGCTGCAACGCCTCCGCCAGCCGGGCGGCAGCCAAGGCCCGGTCGCCTTCAGGCGTGCGCCGGTAAGCGTCGATGGCCCGATCCACCGCCGCCAGGTCGGGACCGAACTCCCGGGCCAGGAGTCGCAGAAACTCCCGCCGCCCCGGATCGGGAAGGGCGAGATAGGTCTCCCCGATCTCGGCCGCCCGGGCCCGAGCGGAGACCTGGCCCCCCACTTCCTGGACGCACTCGGTGAGGGTATGGCGCAGGCGCGCAAGCTGGCGCGGGCTCAGATGGCGGGCCGCGTCCGCCTCCTCATTCCCGCGGGCCGAGGAGGCGACCTCCTGCCACAGTTCCCGCAAGCTTCTCCAGCCTCGGGCCAGAAATCCTGAACGCTCGACGTCTTCCACGGGATGCTCCGTCATCGCGGGCGTGCGCCGCTGCTTCCCGCCGGCGGCGGTCGAACCCGCTTCGTGAACCTAAGCAACGCCCATGCCCGCCAGGAAGACCGGGGAAAGCGCCCCAGGGTTCCCTCGGGGGTGGATCAAAGCTCGAAGCCCGAGGCCCGGCGCTCAAAGCTGGTAGTCGCTGCCGCGTCCGGCCAAAGTGGCCTCCACCACTTGCCGCGACAAATGGGGGGCGAAGAGTTGGATGAAGTCATAGATGTAGCCCCGCAGATACGCCCCCCGCCGCAGGGCGATGCGGGTCACGCTGGACTCGAACAGATGGCTCGCGTCGAGGGCTTTGAGACTCTTGTCCTCTTGGGGATCGTAGGCCATGCGGGCCACGATGCCAATGCCCAGGCCCAGCCTCACGTAGGTCTTGATCACGTCCGCATCGATAGCGGTCAGCACCACGTTGGGCTTCAAGCCCCGTTGCTCGAACGCCCGCTGGATCTGGGAGCGCCCGGTGAAGGCGAAGTCGTAGGTGATGAGGGGATAGCGGGCGATCGCCTCCAGGGTGAGCGTCGATTCCTTGAGCAGAGGGTGACGGGGTGGCGTCACCACGCAATGATTCCACTGGTAGCAGGGCAGCGTCACTAGTTTGTCGTAGAGGGCGAGGGATTCGGTGGCGATGGCCAGATCCGCCTCCGCCGCGATGACGGCTTCGGCGATCTGCTGGGGGTTGCCCTGCTTGAGGCTCAACCTGACCTGGGGGTACTGGGCGCGGAATTCCTGGATCACCGGCGGAAGCGCATAGCGGGCCTGGGTATGGGTGGTGGCGATCACCAGGTTGCCGCTCGCCTGGGCGCTGTATTCCTCACCCACCCGCTTCAGGTTCTCCACTTCGTCGAGAATGCGGCGGGCGATGGCGAGGGCCGCCTCCCCGGGCGGGGTGATCTCCGTGATGCGCTTGCCTTTGCGCACGAATAGCCGCACGCCCAGCTCCTCTTCCAGCATCCGGATCTGCTTGCTGATGCCAGGCTGGGAGGTATAGAGGGCGTTGGCCGCCTCGGAGACGTTCAGGCCCTGCTTGGCCACCTCGCAGAAATAACGCAACTGCTGCAGCTTCATGTCAGGTCAAATACCAGTAAGTTATTAAAGTCTAACACAATATTCTTTGCCAGTATTAACCCTCCTGCTACCATGCTCACGGCCCTAGAGCCGGCGACTCTTGTTTCGCCTTCTCGAGAAGCGAAAAACAGAATCCGTGGTCCGGTGTACGGCGAGATGAATCGGCGCCCGGAGGACGAAAGGGCGCCCCGGGGCGAGGAAGCGCCGCTCCCGAGGCGGCCCAGGGACCGGGAAAGAATGCGCGGCAAAGTCTATTTCGTAGGGGCCGGACCAGGGGCCCCCGACCTGATCACGGTGCGTGGAGCGCGCCTTCTGGCCCAGGCGCACATCGTGTTCCACGACGCCCTGGTGCACCCGGACATCCTGGCGTTGGCGCCGCAGGCGAGGATCGTGAACGTGGGCAAGCGCCACAACGGCGCGGCGGTGGACCAACGCTTCATCCATCGCAGCCTGGCCCAGGCGGCGCGCCGCTGTGCCGTGGTCGTGCGCCTCAAGGGAGGCGACCCAACCCTGTTCGGCCGGCTCCAGGAGGAAATCGAAGCCCTTGAGTCCCAGGGAATCCCGTACGAGGTGGTCCCCGGGGTCACCGCGGCCACCGCGGCCGCCGCCGCTCTGGGCGTCTCTCTTACCCGACGGGGATCCGGCCGCAGCATCGCCCTCGTGACGCCCCGCGTCGGCCGGGGGGAGACCCCGACCGACTGGGCCGCTGGGGCGGCCGCGGCGGACACCTTGGCCATCTACATGGGAGCGAGCCAGGCGGCCCAGGTCGCCGCCACCTTGATTGCCCAAGGAAAACCCGCCGCCACGCCCGTCGCCCTGGTAGAAAACGCCACCCTGGACGGGGAGCGCCATCTCCTGACTACCCTCGGAGCGCTCCTGGAGGGCATTCCCCTGGAGACCCAGGGCCCAGTCCTGATCCTGGCAGGCCGGGCGGCCGAAGCCCTCGCTGCACGAGCTCTCCAGACGGAAACGCTTCCCCTTCCCCTCTTGCTGTCCCATTGAGCCCGCGGTAAATGGTTGACTAACCCCTTACCCTTGTCGAGGGCCGAGCGTCGTCAAGCATTTTTTAGGATGCCGGTTAAGGCAGGCCCCCCTTCGCCCCAAAAAGCTGGACCAGCGGGGCGAAAACACGCTATCATTCAAGCTTTTATTCCATTCGATGGTCATCCGCCGCGGCATACCGCGCGCCTCGATCGGACCCCTGGCCCTCACGATCGGGAATTTCGATGGGGTCCACCTGGGCCACCAGGCCATGCTCTCGCGCCTGGTGGCGGCGGCGCGCGCCCTGGGAATGCCCGCCTGCGTGATGACCTTCGAGCCCCATCCGCGGGAGTTCTTCGCTCCCGACCAGGCGCCCGCCCGGCTCACCAGCCTGCGGGAGAAGCTGGAGCTGCTGGGCCGCACCGGCATCGACCGGGTGCAGATCGTGCGCTTCGACTACCGTTTCGCCCAGGTGAGCGCGGAGCTTTTCGTCACCCAGGTGCTGCACCAGGCGCTGGGGGCCCGCTGGGTACTGGTGGGAGACGACTTCCGTTTCGGCGCCCGGCGGGCGGGCGACTTCGCCATGCTGGTTCGCCTGGGCCGGGAGTTGGGCTTCCGGGTGGAAGCCATGTCCACGGTGAGCGTGGGGGGCTTACGGGTTTCCAGCACCGCGGTGCGCGAGGCGCTGGCCCTCGGGGATCTGGACACGGCGCGCCGGCTCCTCGGCCGGCCCTACAGCATCAGCGGCCGGGTGGTGGACGGCCAAAAACTGGGCAAGAAGCTCGGCTTTCCCACCGCCAACGTGCTCATGAAGCACAATCGCCCGCCCCTCATGGGCATCTTCGCGGTAGAAGTAGAAGGCATCGAGGCGCGGCCGATGCGGGGGGTGGCGAGCCTGGGAATGCGACCCACCCTCCATGACCAGGGGCGCCCCACCCTGGAAGTGCACCTGCTCGATTTCGACCGCCTGATCTACGGCAGGCACCTGCGGGTCAACTTTCTCGCCAAGCTGCGGGACGAGGAAAAGTATCCGGACCTGGAGAGTCTCGCTCGCCAGATCGCCCGCGACGTGGAGCAGGCCCGCCAGCTTTTTGCCGCTATGGACCAGACCCAGCCCGCGGTGCGCTAACCGCCCGACGGCCGCCCGTTCAATGAAAAGACACCCTCGCCCATGACCGACTACAAAAAGACGCTGAACCTTCCCGAGACTCCCTTCCCCATGCGCGGCGAGCTGGCCCGGCGCGAGCCCGCGATGCTCAAACGCTGGCAGGAAAAGCGCCTCTACCAGCGCCTCCGGGAAGCCGCCCGCGGCCGGCCGAAGTTCATCCTCCACGACGGCCCGCCCTACGCCAACGGGGACATCCATATCGGCCACGCGGTCAACAAGATCCTCAAGGACATCATCATCAAGAGCAAGGCGCTGGCGGGATTCGACGCCCCTTACGTGCCGGGATGGGACTGCCACGGGCTGCCCATCGAGCATCAGGTGGAAAAGCAGCACGGGAAGCATCTGCCGCCCGCCCGGTTCCGGGAGCTGTGCAGGCAATACGCCGCCGCCCAGGTCAAGCGCCAGAAGGCGGACTTCATCCGCCTGGGGATCCTGGGGGACTGGGATCATCCCTACCTCACCATGGACTACAAGACGGAGGCCGACATCATCCGCGCTTTCGGCCAGATCCACCGCAATGGCTACCTCCAGCGGGGGGAGCGGCCGGTCAACTGGTGTCTGGAATGCGGATCCGCCCTGGCGGAGGCGGAGGTGGAGTACGAGGACCGCACGTCTCCCGCCATCGACGTGGCCTTCCCGGTGGCGGACCTCGGGACCCTCGCCCGGGCGCTGGGCTTGCCCTCCTTGAGCGAGCCCGCCTACGCCGTGATCTGGACCACCACGCCCTGGACCTTGCCGGCGAACCAGGCCGTCGCCGTGCACCCGGAATTCACTTACGCGCTGATCCAAACCCCCGGGGGACTGCTGATTCTGGCCCAGGACCTGGCGGAAGCGTGCATTAAGCGCTACGGATACGAATCGGTGGAAGTCTTCGCCCGCTTCAAGGGCGCACGCCTCGAGGGCATCCCCCTCAGGCACCCGTTCTATGATCGGCGGGTGCCCCTCATCTGCGCGGAGCATGTCACCCTGGAGGCGGGCACGGGCCTGGTGCACACGGCCCCCGCCCACGGCCTGGAGGACTTCGTCATCGGCAGCCGCTACGGCTTGCCGGTGGACAACCCCGTGGGCGACGACGGCCGCTTTTCCCCCGCCATGCCCCTGGTGGGGGGGCTCTCGGTATGGGACGCCAACCCGGTGATCATCGAAGTGCTAGAGAAAAACGGGGCACTGCTGCACCGGGAAACCGTCCGGCACAGCTATCCCCACTGCTGGCGCCACAAGACCCCCATTATCTTCCGCGCCACCACCCAGTGGTTCATCATGATGGACACCGACACCCACCGCGGGCCGGACGGGGCGCCGCGGGAGCATCGGAGGCTGCGGGAGGTGGCCCTGGAGGCCGTGGCGGCGACCCGCTTTTTCCCGAGCTGGGGCCGGGCGCGGCTGGAGGCCATGATCCAGAACCGCCCGGACTGGTGCGTCTCCAGGCAGCGCAATTGGGGCGTGCCGATCCCTTTCTTCGTGGACCGGGAATCCGGCGAGCTGCACCCGCGCACCCTCGAGCTGCTGGAGGAGGTCGCCCGGCGGGTGGAGGCGCGCGGCATCGAAGCCTGGTTTTCCCTGGATGCGACGGAGCTGCTGGGACCGGAGGCGGATCGCTATCAGAAGCTCACCGACATCCTGGACGTGTGGTTCGATTCCGGCGTGACCCACGACACGGTGTTGAAGCGGCATCCCGAACTCGCCCATCCGGCTGACCTCTACTTGGAGGGCTCCGACCAGCACCGGGGCTGGTTCCAGTCGTCCCTGCTTACCGGCGCGGCCATCGACGGCCGCGCCCCTTACCGGGCGCTCCTCACCCACGGCTTCGTGGTGGACGGGGAAGGCCACAAGATGAGCAAGTCGCGGGGCAACGTGATCGCCCCGCAAGAGGTGGCGGGAACCCTGGGCGCCGACATCCTGCGGCTGTGGGTGGCAGCCACCGATTACTCCGGCGAGCTTTCCATCTCCGACGAGATCCTGAAGCGGGTGGTGGAGATGTACCGACGCATCCGCAACACCCTGCGCTTCCTGCTGGCCAACGTGTCCGACTTCGATTCCCGCCGCCATAGCCTGCCCGTGGAGGAATGGCTGGAGATCGACCGCTACGCCCTGGCGCTGCTCGCCGCCCTTCAGCGCTCAGTGATAGACGACTACGAGCGCTACGAATTCCACTTGATCGTGCAGAAGCTCCATCACTTTTGCTCCGAGGAGCTGGGAGCCTTCTATCTCGATATCCTCAAGGACCGGCTTTACACGACGGGGCGCGACAGCAGGCCGCGCCGCGCGGCGCAGACCGTCCTGCACCACATGGCCCACAGTCTGCTGCGGCTATTCGCGCCCATCCTGTCGTTCACCGCCGAGGAGGCTTGGGAGGTCCTCACCGGCGCGCCCGAGGACAGCGTGTTCCTGCACCAATGGCACCAGCTTCCTGAGATCCCGGATCCGGAGCGGCTCATGGCTCGCTGGGCCAGGATCCGGGAGGTGCGCTCGGCCGTGCAAAAGCACCTGGAGAACCTGCGGGTCGAGGACAGGATCGGCTCCTCCCTGCAGGCCAGCGTGGAGATCCGCGCCCGGGGCGAGACGTACGACGTCCTCGCCTCCCTGGGAGACGACCTGCGGCTCGTGCTCCTCACCTCCCACGCGGTCGCGGTCCGGGTCGACCGGGCCGAGGACGAAGGCGTTTCGGCGGTGCCGATCCCCCATCCCAAGTGCGAGCGTTGCTGGCATTATCGCGCCGACGTGGGCTGCCACCCCGACCACCCCACCCTTTGCGGGCGCTGTATCGCGAACCTTTTCGGCGCCGGCGAGCCCCGGGTTTATGCGTGAGCGACAAATCTACCGGCAAGGGGGCGGCCGGTCCTACCGCACGGCGGCGCTGCTGGTGGCGGGGATCGTCCTGGTCGTGGACTTCCTGACCAAGCGCTGGATCGAGGCGAGCTTCGCCCCTGGCGCCGTGGTCCCGGTGACCCCCTTCTTCAACCTGGTACTGACCTTCAACCGGGGCGCCGCCTTCAGCCTATTCGCCGACGCGTCCGGCTGGCAGCGGGAATTTTTCATCGGCATCGCCGTGGCCGCGTCGGCCTCGATCCTTTACCTGCTCCGTCGCCACCGGGGAGAGTTTCTCTTCTGCCTGGCCCTGGGACTGATCTTGGGCGGGGCGCTGGGAAACCTGTGGGACCGGATCACCCTGGGTCACGTGGTGGATTTCCTCGACTTCCACCTGGCCGGCTACCACTGGCCCGCCTTCAACGTGGCGGATGCGGCGATCACATGCGGGGCGATGACGCTGCTGTGGGACGCCTTCCGCGGAAGCCGGAGGCGCCGGTGAGCATGTCCGGCCGGCGGGTGGCCTGCAGCGGCGACCGGGTAAGCCTGCACTATCGGCTCGCGGCCGCCGACGGGACCGAGATCTCGACCACTTTCGGGGAGACCCCCGTCCTCCTCACCTTGGGCACGGGCGAGCTTCACTCGAGCCTGGAGCGGATCGTGCTCGGCCTCGCCCCGGGCGAGCGGCGGACGGTCTTTCTCGCGGCGGCGGAAGCCTTCGGCTTGAGCCGGCCCGAGCTGGAGCAGACCCTTCCCCGGGAAGTCTTTCCCGCCGAGGTGGCGCCGGAGCCGGGCCGGCTCCTGGAGTTCACCCTCCCGAGCGGGGATACCTTGTCCGGCGTCGTGTGTCGGGTGGAAAAAGACACGGTCACCGTGGATTTCAACCACCCTTTGAGCGACTGCGACGTGATTTTCGAGGTGGAGCTGGTGGAAATCCTGGAATAGCCGCGCCGCGACCGGGGTATCCTCCGGCGCCGGCATAGGCTAGCATCGACTTTTGCAACCTTTCGGATCACTTTTATGGACGTTCTTCTCGCCAATCCCCGCGGTTTCTGCGCCGGCGTCGACCGGGCGATCGAAATCGTCGAGCGGGCGCTCGCTCTCTATGGCGCGCCGGTTTACGTGCGCCACGAAGTGGTCCACAACCGCTACGTGGTGGACGACCTGCGTCGCAAGGGGGCGATCTTCGTGGAAACCCTGGAAGAAGTGCCTCCGGGCAGCGTGGTCATCTTCAGCGCCCATGGCGTGTCCCAGGCGGTGCGTCGTGAAGCGCAGGCCCGGGATCTGCGAGTGCTGGACGCCACCTGCCCGCTGGTGACCAAGGTCCACGTGGAAGTGGCCCGCATGCGGGCCCAGGGGCGGGAAATCGTCATGATCGGCCACCGCGGCCATCCCGAGGTCGAGGGCACCATGGGGCAGTGCGAAGGCGGCATCTATCTGGTCGAATCCGTCGAGAACGTGGAGCGGCTTCGAGTGGCGGACGAAAACAACCTGGCCTTCGTCACCCAGACCACTCTCTCGGTGGACGACACCCTGAAGATCGTGGCGGCGCTGAAAAAGCGCTTCCCACGCATCGTGGGCCCCCGCAAAGACGACATCTGCTACGCCACCCAGAACCGCCAGGACGCGGTGAAGCTCCTGGCCAGCCAGTGCCCGGTGATCATCGTGGTGGGCTCGCCCAACAGCTCCAACTCCAACCGCCTGCGGGAGGTGGCGCAAAGCGCCGGCGCCCGGGCCCACCTGGTGGACTCCGCCCAGGAAATCCAACCGGCCTGGGTGCAGGGGCAACCCCGGATCGGCGTCACCGCCGGGGCATCGGCGCCGGAGCTGCTGGTGCGCCAGGTGGTCGCCCGCCTGCGAGAATTGGGGGCGGACCAGGTGATCGAGCTGGAAGGCATCGAGGAAGCGGTCACGTTCCCCCTGCCCCGATCGTTGTTGTCCGCCAGCGCGGAAGGATAGCTCGACGGCGGTCGGGCACCCAGGCATGGTGCTTGAGCGAAGCCTGCCTGCGCCGCACGGGTCGCGGAAGGCGGGCGAAACGCGCCGAACGACGTCAGCGAACGGTGCGCCGAAGCGCACCGTGCTACCAAAAAACTACTTGATCAACTCCCGCCAGGAGATCTTGCGGCCGCCCCCGCCGCCGCCCCCCGTGTGCACGCCCAGCGTTTCCTTGTTCCCGGCGGCGCCGGTGGTGATGACCTTGAGCTGGCCGCTGGGAAGCCGCACGATCACCATGCCCACGGCCAGGGTGTTGCCCGGCAGCTTGGTCGCCACAATGTGGGACGGGGCCGTCGCCACGTAGCCGCCCGTGGCATAGTTAAACTGGTAGATCCAGCTTTCCCCTCCCACCGTGCAGGGCGTCGCGCTGGGAATGTTACTCGCCACCACCAGGGTTCCCAGCACGAGTTGGGGATCCAGGTTGACCCGCTCGCCCGGGGACAAATTGGCGGGATTCAGATCCACGTACCAGCCGGTACCCGAAGTCCAATCCACCGGATTGTTGCTGATGGTGCGGGTCGTCGGGTCCAATTGGGTGATGGCTTGCTGGACGGCGCCGCTCGCGCGGAAGTTCCCATGGGCGACATTGCTGTCCTTGATGGCGTAGATCGACTGCTGGTACGCGTAGGGCAGCCCCAGCGTGGCGGGATCCACTAAGTCGTTCACGCCCAGATAGCGTCCCGTGCCGACGTAAACCACTCGATGGCCGAGCACCAGTCCGAGCTCGGGGGAGACCGTTACCGACTGGGGCTTGCCACTTCCGTCCTTGAGCTCGGCGATCTTGAGCACCCCGGGCGGGTCAGTCTGCAAGTCGAAGCGCCACACATTACCCAGCAGGTCGCCGCCATAGACCCACTTGGCCGTGTTGTTCAGGTTGAAGTCGTCGGCGTAGGCGCTGATCTTGGCTAGGCCGCTGGGAGTCGCCGTATCCCCCACCCCCGTGTCCACCTTGCGCAGCACCGCCCCGGTCCCGGCGTCGAGGATGAAGAGGTACCCGCGCCCCGTGCCGGGGCTCACGTTGTTGTAGCCCGAGGTCACCAGCACGACCCACTTGCCGTCCGTCGGCCGCTGGGTGATCACCGGGTTGCCATAGCTGTAGCCCATGTCCGGATCGGACACGGCACACAGGGTGCTGTCATGGCAAATTTCCCACAGGGCCTTGGGATTGGCGGGATCGGTGATGTCCAAGGCGTAGTATCCCCGTCCGCCGGCGTTCAGCCCGCCTACCAGGATGGTCCTCCAGGCGCCCCCGATCACCACGTCCATGACCTGGGGCGAGCCGTCGACGAAGAAGCTGTGGGTGGCGGCGTAATTGGCCTCCGCCAGCTTGTAAAGGTTCGGCAGCAGCATGCGGGGCACGTAAGCCCAGCGCTCTTCCCCCGTATCGGCGTTGAAGGCGTGCAGCATGCCGTCGTTGGCAGCCACGTAGAGCATCGCCTGGCGGGCGCCGTTCGCCACTTTGAACGCCGCATAGTCGGGGGTGGCGGGACTGGTAAAGCCGAACCGAGGGGCCTTCACGTATACCGGTTTCGCGCTCACCGGATCGCCCAGCGTGAGCTCTCGATCCCGGTAGAGGGTTCCCTCATGCTGGGTCTGGCCCCGCAGATAATTGACCAGATTCTGCCCCTTGTTGGCCTCCGACTTCTGGGCATCGGTCAGCGAGGAACACTGGGAGAAGGTGCCGCACACCTTGTTGTCGAAGTACCCCTGCTCTCCCGAGGTCAGGCCAGCCCATGAAAACGCCTTTAGTTTGGTCGCCGCTCCGGAATCGAAGGTATAGATCGTGCGCGCGTCTGAAGTTGAAGATACTTTGCTGTTGAGGGGTGAGGGACCGCCCGTGGTGGACCATTCCAACGTGCTCACCACATTTCCGGTCGCCGGGTCGATCCGCTGGGCGACGATTTCTCCGTCCCACTTCACCGTCCGGAAGGTGGAGCTGTAGATGAAGTTGTCAGTCTCGGTCACGTTGGGGCTGCTGGTGGCCGCCGCCGCGGCCGCCCCGGTGCGGGCACTCAAGGCGGAAAGCGATCCGGCGATGCCCGAGCTCAAGGAGTTGGGATCCGTAGCGCTGAAATAAATGCCGCGACCGTTGACGGCGGCGTGCCACAAATCGTCCAATGCGCTGGGCGAATCGGCTGCGGGTACCGGCCAGTTGCAAACTGCGCCAGAGCTGCCCCAAGAGCAACCCTTGGTGGCGGTCTTGATCTTGTAAAAATCTCCACTGGTGGCCGTTTCGTAGTCGGATCGGTAGTCCATCAGTCCGGAGAGCCCCAGTCCCAGGGTAAACGTGACCATGTGCTGATGGGCCGCCGAGTCCCTTGAAGTCGTGGGCACGTTGTCTTCCAGGGAGGGGCGCAAATCCGTCTTGTAGTAATACATAGCCACATCGGCCAGCGTGTTGCTGGCTCCGGAAAGGCCTCCATCGTAGGCGCCGTCCGAGCGCTTGGAATAGCCGCTGTCCACATTGTCCTGGTTGCCGATCGAAGTTCCATCGATCTTCTGGCCTGCGTTGCTGTTCCAGTAACCGTCGGTGGTCAGCAACGTGAAATTTTGCTGGCAGGAAAACTGCACCGGATCGTCCGGCATGCCGTTATTGATCCCCGTTGTCACACCAGCGTAGTGCCTCCCCACCCGGGAGAGCGCCTCGCGCAGAGGCGTACCCCCTCCAGGACTGATTGCGTAGAACTTGGAATACCAACTTCCCTTATGGGTGGCGTCGAACTTATCGAGCTTCAAGTATTGACTGCTGCTCACCGGGCTGCCCGGGTTGATCGTAATGAAGCCTACCCGATAAGCATCCCCGATGGTGTTGAAAGCGCGACCCGCCGCGGTTTTCATCATGAGCATGCGGGTGCGGTAATAAGACCACCAATTGGCGAAGTTCCTGGCTTCCTCCTCGTAGGTGCAATTGGGCGGGGTGGCGCAATCCGTACGGTTGGCGCGCACGTCGGGTGCGCCAGACCAGAGCGTCTCTCCGCCATAGTTGGTCTTGGCTGGAACAATGTCGGTTCGCGTGAATTTTCCGTAACGGACGTAACGATGGGTGCTGCTGTCGTATTTGGCTTGGCACTTTGGCTTCCCCCCCGAGGTTCCGCTTACCACACCACCGTCACTTGCAATGCTGGCGGATTGACAATAGCGAACATATGCGGGCACCGGATAGGTAGCTGTCGGTCCGCTCGACCCCACGCAGTCCACAAGCGTACTGTCGGCGCACCATTCCCGAGGTTTGATGGTGAAATAGTGGGGGTTGCTGTTTCGGGTACGAGGAAACTTGTAATTGCTGCTTGTGGAACTAACGGCTCCGTCTGGCAAACCGTTGGCCGCTGAATTGGAGTCGTAGAGGAACGGGGAAAGAACTTCTATCCCATGCCTTTTACATTTATCCGGATAGTTGGCATCATTGTTGGCGTTATCCGAGCTTCCTTTGCAATAGACCGTTTCGGGAAAGCTTTTAGTCAAGTCCGTAGTGGATCCGGTTGGAAAGCGATAAGGGTCGTCTCTCGCCGCCGTTATGCTTTGGTCTCCGTAGCTAGTGCCGTCGGCTTTCAATCCCGGCTTGTAAGTGATTTGGGGGTTGTAGAACTGGGTATTAAATTGGGCCGAGTAATAGGGCGGGTCTCCCGGCTTGATCGCGTCAGTCTTCGAAGAACATGAACTATTGAGACAGCGCTCTTTACCGGTTCCGGTATTACCGCCAGGCAAAGTGCCATAGGGGTGAGGGCCACCCGGCCTGTAGTACACGTTGTCTGGAGTAAAGTCAAAGTCCATGCTCCCCGAGTTGTCCAGCACGAACATGAGGTTCGGCAGGACCGCCGTCGTGGACGAGTTGATGAGCGGCGCGTTGGCGAGATCGGTGATCTCCGCCTTGGCCAGAGTGGAAACCGCCATCAGCGCCGTCCCGATGGCGGCGGCTTTCATTCCGGATGGCCTGGTCATGGTCGCCCCTTTCATGGGATATGGCTCGTCAGACTTCAAACCTGAAGCAGCACGACCGCTTGAACGATGCTCACCGTGTTGCGCGGCCCTACCACCCGCGCGGTGATCCGGTAATAGAGCTGGGGATTTCCTTCGAACACCGTGGCCCCCACCGCCATGCTGCCGCCGCTCGACCCCGCGCCGGAAGGAAAGCTGATCGCGCATTGCTGATCGGTTCCGTTGTACGGCTTGTCCGGATCCTTGCACATGCGGTGGATCACGTAGCTCACCGTGTAGCCAGAGCCGTCATCCGGCAAGGTCACCGCGCTGGACCACTTGCTCGGGTCGGTCCACTTCTCCTCAGCCGGGCGCGAAGAGTAATAGCCCTTGGTGAGGTCGGTGTTTTGCAGTGTGGTCCCGGCGCTGTTGGCCACCAGCCAGTCGTAAGCAGCCTGGATGCCCCGGTCCGCCGCGTGGATCGTGGTCTGCTTGAAGGCGAGGTTGCCGGAAATCACGTTCCCCGTGTCCACCGAGCGCACCATGGCGATACCGGCCAGCGTCATCGCCACCAGGACGATCAACACGATGAACAGCACGACTCCTCGCTGGTGCGAGGGACTCCCGCCAGCGCTTGATGCGCTCTTCCCAAACCCGAATAACCGCGTTCTGCCATGATCCATGGTCACGCCGGCTTCCATATCTGGTTGCGCAGAGGCACCGTGGTCTCGAATACTTTGTACCGGTAGCACTGCCAGTTGGGATCCGCGGAAAGATCGATGCTCCCGCCCGCCCACGTGGGCGCCGCAGTGGTGGTCCGGCACACTCCGTCAGGATCGGGGCGCTCGGGAAGGGCGCTGCGCGCCACCACGGCCAGGCGAATCGCGATCACCCGCGCCCAGGCCGTCGGGTCCCCGGCTGGCGGCGAAGCCGCCTCCCAATGATCCACAATGCCATCCCCTGCCACGGTTCCGCCGAAACCGTCGTCTTTTCCGTACTCGGCCTGTAATTGCACGATGCCGTCCACGATCGCATTGGCGGAAGCGGAGATCAGCAGCTCCTGCACTTGCAGCTTGCCGCTGGCGATGGAGTAAATGTTGGTAACCGGAGCCCCGCCCAGGTTGTAGAGCTTCCCATTGGTGGTATAAGCGACCCCGAGCCCGCCTGCCTTGTTGTATTTGGCGGGCACGTTCTGCCCTTCCGCGTTGGTGTAATTGCCGGAGTTGTGGATCACGTTGTCCGACTGCCCGGGAGTACCCGGCACGCCGGTGACCTGGGCCAGGGTGCAATCCTTTCCCGCCTCGGCGGCCACGATCAGGTCCCCCTCGATGAAACCGTAACGGTTATCCACCTTGAAAGTCGCCGAGGGGGAAGGCATGTTCTGGGTGAGCTTCGCGGGCTCCGGCCTCAGGTCAGAACTGCTGTACATGATGGCGATCGTGTCGGGAGCGCCCGCGGCCCCGTCGGTGATTTCCACGGGAACCATGCGGAAATCGAACTCTCGCGCAGGGGGGCCTTCGTGGTAGGCGAGAATCTTGCAGCTCAGGAGATCGCCGTCGTTGATGCCGTAGCCCGCCATGCGCGCATCCCGCTCTATGGTGAACAGGGCGAGGGCCCCGTTGGTCTGGGCGTCTCCGCCACTGGTGGTGGTGCGCTTGTAGCCCTCGGAGACGGCGAACACCTGGAACACTACGACGACGCCGATCAGGGCGATCACCACGGCCACCATGATCTCCACCAGGCTGAAGCCGGCACTCGGACGGTCGATAGGCTGGATTCGTCTCACGCTCATCTCTCGCCTCACGGACCGCTGATGTAGGCAGTGGCGACGTGGTTGTGAACCACGCTCGTCCTGGGCACTTGCCACCTCAAGGTCACGGTGACGGCGCTTCCGTTCACCGCGATGGAAGGCTGGTTCGCCGCGTCGGTGACGCCCGGCAATCCCTTCTCCGCGCTGCCCTGAATGTCCGCCACCCACGCCTGGGTCTTGGCGTTGCCGCTCGACGTCGTGCACGGATCGCAGGCGTAGGTCGCCAAGTTCGTCAGGTCGACCCACATCTCGCCGATGATGCGGTTGGCGTGGTAGGCCGCGTCGGCGCGGTATTTGGCCTCCGACACGGTGCTGATGGAGGCCGCCTGCAGCCCCACCAGGGCCAGGATGCCCATGGAGAAAATGAGGATGGCGATCAGCGCCTCCAGCAGGAAGGCGCCCGACTGCCGGTGGAGGGTGACACGCTCTGGCGTCGTCCAGGTCATGGTCAGCATGCCCTCGGATCCGGGGCGGAGAGCTGGGGATCGCACATGCGGATGTCCCCCACTCCAACCCGGACCTGCAGCTTGCGGGTCTCGGCGTCCGCAAGGGTGAGGGAGCTCACTTCCACCTGGGAAATGGAGGGACTCCCGTCCAGGTTGGTCACCACCCGGCCCAGCCCGTTGAAGGTGACGGTGGTCGCCCCCGCCGGGGTCACCGTAAACTTGGCGTTCTGGCCATCCTCGCCGTCGGTCCTCGATTGGATCGCCTCGCCGGTGTTCGCCACGCTCACCGTCCAGCCGGTGCCGCCGGAAAGAACGATCTGGACGTTGTCGTTACGCCGTACCGCCTCCCCCCGGGCGAGCTGCAGCCCGTTCAGGATCGCCTCGGCCGCCGTGCGTACCTGGGTGTTCTGGATCCAGGCGCGATAAGACTCGACGCCAATGAACAACAGCAGGGCCAGAAGGGCGATGCCGATCATGAGCTCGATGAGCGTTACGCCGGACTGCCTCAGCACGACCCGTCCTTCCTGCGCACCCAGCAGGTGGCGGCTGCGCCGCTCCAGCCGGCCGGCACCGCGGTAGTGACCTTGTTGTTCGCCTGGTCGATGGTGAACGTGAAGCCGGCAAGATCGCCCGTGCCCGTCGCGGTTGCGGTAAATGTCTGCGCGGGCGCAGTTCCGGGAGCGCATGTGTACGTGAAGTACTTGGCGTTCCCGGCGGCGGGTCCTGCCGCTCCGCAGCCGCCCGATCCGTTGTCGTAACGCCGGTTGTCCTGGTAGAACTGCTCCATCCGGACCCGCCAATCGCTCAGGTTGGTGAACGCTTCCGTGAGCTTTCCCCGCAGGACGTAGTCCCGGTACGCCGGCAGCGCGATCGTGGCCAGGATACCGAGGACCACGACGACGATCATCACCTCCACCAGAGTGAACCCTTTGGCCCGTTGCATGGCTCTATGCCTTTCTGATTGCGCGGCCCAACTATAGGGGCAGCCGTTTTGGGGGGTCAAAAGAAGTCCGACGTTCGGTCGGTTTGCCGGCACGAGCGGCGCAAAGTTAACAATTGTTAGGCGCCAGGACGAACGGGCTTTATGGACATGGCCGTCGAAAATAGGGATAATGTAATGCTATGAATGAGTTGCATTTGTCCAGGACGGCCATTCCGGATCTGCTGCGCCGGCATGGCATTACACCCACGCACCAGCGGATCGAGATCGCCTACGCCCTCTTCTCGCGCCAGCAGCATCTTTCCGCGGATCAGGTCCTGGCGATGGTGAACGCGCATCAGCCGGAAACTTCGAAAGCCACGGTCTACAACACGCTCAAGCTCTTCGTCCGCAAAGGGCTGATCAGGGAAGTCATCGCCGATCCGAACAGGGTGTTTTACGATCCCAATACTTCCGAGCATCACCATCTGTACGACGTGGTCAATGGCACGTTGACCGACATCGACGCAAGCACGGTGCGGATCGAGGGGCTGCCGAAGCTCCCGGAAGACGTGGTGACGGAAGGGATCGACGTGATCGTCCGGGTTCGCCCCCGCACCGCCTCCTGATCCCCCGGTACGCCGGGGGCGGCGCGTTGCGCGCGGATGGGCACGGTGCTTATAATTTCGCCCGGTCGCTGATGTAGCTCAGTTGGTAGAGCAGCCGATTCGTAATCGGCAGGTCGCGTGTTCGAGTCACGCCATCAGCACCACGAACGCAAAAGCCCGCCCTGTAATCCCACTCCAGAACGGCCAAGCCCCATCAAAAGGCGGCGAACCCGCCTTCAGCGGGTGACGTAGAGGACCGCGAAACGCGGCTGAATGGTGTCCCAAAGCGCGTTATACCGCCATGCCCGCCATCGGATTTTCTCCGAGCCGCCGGGGCGCCTCAGCCCCGCCGGTCACCTGATCCGGCGCCCGGTGTATTCCTCCTCGATGTGGTCGCGGAAATAGGAGGTGGGTGACGGGGAATTCACGAGCCGCCGGTAGACTTCCGGCAATACGCCGGAATACTGGATGATCGTTCCGTTGGCGAACTCGATCTCCAGCAGGCGGTTCTTTTCGTCGTAGCCCGCCGACTTGAGGTGACCAGAACTCAGTTTGCGTCGTTCCATGGACCTGGATCGAGATTGGCTTACGGCATGTCTCTGGGAAACGGCTCGGCCTGCAGCGCCTTGAGGGTGGCGGAGGCGAAGTTCTGGCGGTACAGCACTAGAATCACCAGGGCGGTGGCCATCATGAAAAGCCAGGGCTGCACGAACCAGGTGAGCGCCGCCAGGCCGAAATAATAGGCGCGGATGCCGCGGTGAAACTCGTCGCCGGCAAGGCCGTTGACCTGGGCCATTTTGCGGGCGAAAGCCTCGTGGGACGCCACGTTCTCGTCCGGCGACGGGGCGCTGCCCATGACGATGGACAGGAGATTGAACTGGCGGATCGACCAGGTGAACTTGAAGAAGGCATACACGAAGATCGCCAGCAGCACGATCAGCTTGATCTCCCACAGCTCCCGCGCCGCCTGGCGCACGAACGGCAAATCGGCGGTGACCTGCATGACGCTTTCCACCGATCCGAGCACCGTAATCACGCCGGCGATGATGAGCACGGTGGTGGAAGCGAAGAAGGACACGCTGGTCATCAGGTGCCCGATCAGGGTGGAATCGGTGATCCGGTTCTCCCGCTTGAGCATCTGACGCGCCCATACCAGGCGATACAGATGGCCGATCCCCACCAGGCCGCGCTGGGCCGACTTGCGGTAATCCGCGTAGTAGCTGTAACCGCTCCAGCCGGCGACAAACCACAAGGCTGCCACCCAATCCTGCCAGCTCAGGGATTGGATCAGGACCGGCATGGCTCAGCGCAGCAGCCGGCACTCGAGCTGTCTCAGCCGCTGCTCCAGCTCGTCGATGCGCTCCAGGTACGCGATCATGAGAGAGACCGCCGGGAGGTCCAGATCGAAGGCCTCCCGCAACCGCTTCGCCCGCCGGGCGCGGGCCAGGCAGGTGGAGGAAAAGATCCAGCGGCCGCCCGGAGCCTCCTCCGGCGAAAACACCCCGTATTCGATCAGCTCGCGCAGCTCCTCTACGGTGAAACCGGAGCCCGCCGCCAGCTCTTCGAGGCTGATGCGCAGCCCCTCGGTGAGTATCACGGCCTGGATCTGGGCGTTCTCGTCCATCGTTCAGCTCCATTGGCTGCGCGGATTGAAAGTGGAGGCGCGAGAGAGCTCTTCGAACAGAGCACGTTCCCGAGGGCTCAAGCTCGGCGGCGCGACGATCTGGATCACCGCGTACAGGTCTCCGTGGCCGCCTTCGGGTTTGGGCAAGCCCTTGCCGGCGAGTCGCAGGCTCTGGCCGGAGGTCACGCCCGGGGGCACTTTGACCCGCACCCGGCCGCTCAAGGTGGGCACCTCGACACTGGCGCCCAAGGCCGCCTCCCAGGGGGCGACGGGGAGCTTGAGGTACAGGTCGTGCCCGTTCGGCTTGAACAGGGGATGGGGTTTCAGCCGGATGTGGAGATAGAGATCCCCTGCGGCTCCGGTTCCCACGCCCGCTCCGCCTCGGCCCGGCACGCGCATTTTCTGCCCGTCGGTGACGCCCTTGGGGATCCGCACCGTGACCGGGCGCACCACCCGCCGCAGCGCCCCCGACGGGTCCATTTCCGAGGTCTCCAGGTTGAAGGTGACCTCGGTGCCCTGGTAGGCCTGCTCCAGGGTAAGCTCCACCGGCACTTCGTAGTCCTGGCCCCGCCTGCCGAATCCCCGTCGTCCCGCTCCGGGTCGGGCGCGTCCGGTCAGAACCTCGAACAGATCCGCCAGGTCGCCCTCGGCGAAGATATGCTCGAAATCGCCGAAGCCGGGTCCGAAGTGCTGCTCCCAGCCCGGCGGCGGTCGGAACTCCTGCCCGGCCTGGTAGTGGCCCAGCTCGTCGTAGGCCCGGCGCTTCTCGGGATCCTTGAGCACCTCGTAGGCTTCCTGCACGTCCTTGAACCGCTCCTCCGCGTCGGGCTCCTTGGAAACGTCCGGGTGATACTTGCGCGCGAGCCGCCGGTAGGCCTTTTTGATCTCGTCCAGGGAGGCCGTCCGGTCTACGCCCAGGATCTGGTAATAGTCCTTATACTTCATAAGGCTATGATAACAAGAAAATTTTAATGCCGGTCCGCCGTGGGCCGGGTCCGGGACGCACCCGAGACGGCATGGTGCCGCTTCATTGCCCTTTCCAGGCAGCGCCGCCGAGCGAGCCGGAAGGGAAGCCGGCCGCGATTTCCTCCGGGCTCGCCTCGCGCATCCCCACCACCTTCACTCGGAACCGCAGGGTCTTGCCCGCCAGGGGATGGTTGCCGTCCAGGGTCAGCTTGCCGCCTTCGATCCGGGTGACCCGCATCCGCACCACATCGCCCCGCTCGTTAGCGAACTCCGCCTCGGCGCCGATGTGCCTGAACTGGGGAGGGACGTGCTCAATATCGTCGGTGAAGGTCAGCTCCGGGCGGTGGGGCCCGAAGCCTTCGTCCGGGGACACCGTGATCTCCACTCGCTCGCCCACGGCACGACCTTCCAGGGCCCGTTCGATCTTCTCTAGGATGGGGCCTCCCGCGCCGTGCAGGTACGCGATCGGCAAGTCGCACTGCTCCAGGATTCGGCCCTCCAGATCCTGGATGACGTAGGTGATCTCCACCACCTTGTGGTGGCTCACCGTGGCGCGCGGCTGGGTCATGGGGCAGGGTCAGCCAGTCACCGCCGGGTGCGGCCTAGCCTCTTTGCGGTCGGAGGGCAAGGCCAGGGACGCTCCCACGATGAGCACCGCCATGGCGGCCATGAGCATGAAGTACCAGTACCAGTCCCCGGTCGCGTCCCGCAGGACCGCCACCAGGGGGACCCCCAGGGCGGACACGCCCAGGGCCAGCACGAACTTGGCGCCGAAAGCGGTCCCGCGCCATTTCTCGGGAGAATAGTGGGAGAGCAGGCTGTTCTCCACCGGAATGCCGATCGTGTTAAGAAGCACCGCCATGGTCACCACGGCGAGGGCGGGCGGGCCGCTCAACGACGCCGCGAAGAACAGGACCGGAATCTGTAACAGGTAAACCAGGATATAGGTGCCCCGCAGGGAATAGCGATCCGCCAGGTGGCCCCCCGCGAGTTGTCCGAGCATGCCGAAGAGGTAGACCACCGACACCAGAAGCCCGGCCCCGGCCGCGGTGCCGCCGGTCAGGCCCGCCAGGCGCTCGGCGAAAATCTTCGGCATGGCGGTGGAAAGGGATTGGAACAGCAGTCCCGTGCACAGCATGGTGATCGAGAGCACGATGAAGGCCCGCACCATGGCGCCGCGGGCGGGCGCGGCCCGGGGCCTCACGTCGGCCTTGATGTCCGCCACCTTGCCGCTGCGGATCAGGACCCACAAGGCTGAGCCCGTGGCCACCGAGACCAGGCCCGGGACGATGAAGGCCGCCCGCCAGTGGACCAGGTCCGTGAGCACCCCGGCGATCAGGGCGGCGGAAGCGACGCCCAGGCTTCCGAATACCCCATTCACCCCCAGGGCCCGCCCCCGGTTCTCGGCGTTCCTCACCAGCCAGGCCATTCCCACCGGGTGGTAAATGGAAGCGAACAACCCGATCAGGGAGAGCCCGGCGGCGATGCCCACGGTCGAGCCCATCAGCCCGGTCAGGATGGAAGCTGCCCCCGTGCCGACGAAGAACACGACCATCATGCCGGCCGCGCTCCAGCGGTCCCCCAGCCATCCGGCGGGCAGCGCCGCCACGCCGAAGAGCACATTGCCCAGGGTCATCAGGACCAGCAGCTCCCCGTAGCTTTTGCCGAATTCGGGCTCCAGGGCGAGCACCACGGTCGGGTAGAGCAGCATGAAGATGTGGGAGTAGCTGTGACCGACCTGGGAAAACCACTGGGAGATGGCGGCAGAGCCGGCGCGCATGGAGATGCCTTTCTTCAAATTCGAACGAGCCCCCAAGGCGGCGAGCCGCCCGCATAAAGCATTATTTTAGGTCCCGGTCGGGACGGCCGGCAACGCACAGTTCAGCGGTTCCCGAGCTCGCGCCAGCGGAGACAGTCGGCCACGTAGTGTCACCATGCCAACCGCCTGGATGAACGCGTAGCAGTAGGAACTCGAACAGCCTCTGGTCGTCGTGGACGGCACACCCCACCCCCGGTCGTGGTATTCCAGGTATGCAGGGCTCCCTCGAGCCCATTCGCAGCGCTTCTCCACGGCCCGCTTCCGCTCCGGTTCAGGGCCGGCCGAGGGCCGGTGGGCCGATGGCCGACGGGAGGATCGAGAGGAAAAACGACCCCGCCGCCCTCGACAGGCCGGCCCTGAACCGATGGGTGTTACGAACGACGCAGGGAAAAAGGCTCCGGAAACGGGGCTTCGTCATATCCGGCGCGGGGCGCCGGCCGGAGCCTGGAAATGCGGATCAGCCCCCGAGGAAGCCCCCCCATGGAGGGCTGACCGCAGTTTACGCGAAGGCTAAGAGCTACCCGAGCCGGAAAGCGGAAACGGCCAAGTGGACGTCGGCGCCGCAGGAGCGGGCGCCGCAGCCGGTTTAGCCGCTTTCTTCTTGGTCGGGGCCTTCTTTGCCGCAGCCTTCTTCGGCGCCGCCTTCTTCTTGGCGGGGGCCTTCTTCTTGGCCGCTGCTTTCTTCTTGGCCGGGGCCTTCTTTGCCGCAGCCTTCTTCGGCGCCGCCTTCTTCTTGGCGGGGGCCTTCTTCTTGGCCGCCGCCTTCTTCTTGGCGGGAGCCTTCTTCTTGGCCGCTGGCTTCTTCGCCGGCGCTTTCTTCTTAGCGGCGGGCTTCTTCGCCGTGGCCTTCTTCTTGGCCGCAGGCTTCCTCGCCGCTGGTTTGGCAGCCTTCTTGGCTGCGGGTTTCTTTGTTGCCATGGTCAACCTCCTATCAAGTTACGTACACAAGGTACAACACTTGGCACTCGCGTGCCCCCTACCACCGGACGCGGCACAGCCGGCGGTGATCCGCCGGCCTGCCGCGGCCTGCAGTAGCCTGTCGCCGTCCACGACCCGGGCTCTAGTGCATGGCCAGCTTGGCCTTGTTGATGAGGTCGTAGTACAGCACATCGGCGTCGAGCTCGATTCCACTTTCCCAAGATAGCACATTACTGCGCGGATCAATGCTGACCTCGCGGAAAGCGTCCTCGTCGAGCCATGCCCGGAACTTGCCCTTGCCCACCAGGGGGCCCAGGCAGACGCGCCCTTCGACGCCGTCCTCGAACCGCACCCACAGGATGTAATTCGCCTCGGCACGCACTTCGGCGACCTGGCACAGCAGCGCGTCCATGGGCTAGTCCCAACTCAGAGTGCCGCCCACTTGGTACTCGATCACCCGGGTCTCGAAGAAGTTCTTCTCCTTCTTGAGGTCGATCATCTCGCTCATCCAGGGGAACGGGTTGGTGGCGCCGGGATAAAGGGGGTCCAGGCCGATCTGCTGGCAGCGCCGGTTGGCGATGAAACGCAGGTACTCCTTGAACATGGCGGCGTTCAGGCCCAGCACCCCCCGCGGCATGGTGTCCTCGGCGTAGCGGTACTCGAGCTCCACGCCCCGGCGGATGAGCCCGGCGATTTCCTGCCGGAACTCCGGCGTCCAGAGGTGGGGATTCTCCAGCTTGATCTGGTTGATGAGATCGATGCCGAAGTTGCAGTGCATCGACTCGTCCCGCAGAATGTACTGGTATTGCTCGGCCGAGCCGGTCATCTTGTTCTGCCGGCCCAGGGCCAGGATCTGGACGAAGCCCACGTAGAAGAAGAGCCCCTCCATGATGCAGGCAAAGACGATGAGGCTCTTCAGGAGCTGCTGGTCGGCTTCCTGGGTGCCGGTCCTGAAAGAAGGGTCCGTCAGGGTGTCGATGAAGGGGATCAGGAACTCGTCCTTGTCCCGGATGCAGGGGATCTCGTGGTAGGCGTTGAAGATCTCTCCCTCGTCCAGCCCCAGGGATTCCACGATGTACTGGTAGGCGTGAGTATGGATCGCCTCCTCGAAGGCCTGGCGCAGCAGGTACTGGCGGCACTCAGGAGCGGTGATGTGGCGGTAGGTTCCCAGCACGATGTTGTTCGCCGCCAGGGAATCGGCGGTGACGAAAAAGCCCAGGTTGCGCTTGACGATGAGCCGCTCGTCCGGGGAGAGGCCCTCGGGGTCCTTCCACAAGGCGATGTCCCGGTTCATGTTGATCTCCTGGGGCATCCAGTGGTTGGCGCAGGCGGCCAGGTATTTCTCCCAGGCCCACTTGTACTTGAACGGCACCAGTTGGTTGACGTCGGTCTGGCCGTTGATGATGCGCTTGTCTTCGACCCGGATGCGGCGGTAGGCGGAGTCATTGTCCATGGCGGCAGGCGGTCTTGCCGCTTGCGTACCGCCCCCGGGCATCCAGGTGGACACCTCCGGGGCCTGGACGCCCCGGGCAGGCCGGCTCACGAGGTCGTCTTCAAAACCCAGCATGTTCCCTCCATGTTCGTCTGTTTCGGCTCGAGCAGGCGGATCCGCTCCACGTCCATTCCTATCTGATCCCTGTCCCCTGACTTCCGATACCTGTTACTGGCAGGACTCGCATTCCGGGTCGTCGATGGCGCAGAACCTGGGCTCGGCCAGCGCGGCTTCCCCCGAGACCCCATCCGCGGGGACGGCGTTGAGCGCGCCGGCGCGCACCGTCGACTTCTCGGCGCTGGTGGCCGCCAGGGTCCTCAGGTAGTAGGTGGTCTTGAGGCCCCGGATCCAGGCAAGCTTGTAGATCTCGTCCAGCTTTTTGCCCGAGGCCCCGGCCATGTACAAGTTCAGGGACTGGGCCTGGTCGATCCATTTCTGGCGCCGGGCTGCCGCCTCGATGAGCCATTTGGGGTCGATCTCGAAGGCGGTGGCGTAGAGCTTGCGGATCTCCGGCGGGATGCGATCGATCCTGGAAAGGCTGCCGTCGAAGTACTTGAGGTCGGCGATCATCACCTCGTCCCACAGCCCCAGGCGCTTGAGGTCGTCCACCAGGTACTGGTTCGCCACGGTGAACTCCCCCGACAGGTTCGACTTCACGTACAGGTTCTGGTAAGTGGGCTCGATGGAGGCCGACACGCCCACGATGTTGGCGATGGTGGCGGTGGGGGCGATGGCGATGCAGTTGGAGTTGCGCATGCCGTGCCGGCGGATCCGCTCCCGGAGAGCCTCCCAGTCCAGGGTGGCGGAGCGGTCCACTTCCAGATACCCTCCCCGCTCCTCGGCCAGGAGGTCCAGGGAGTCCTGGGGCAGGATGCCTCGGTCCCACAGACTGCCGGGATAGCTGGCGTAGCGCCCCCGTTCCTCCGCCAGCTCGGTGGAGGCCCAGTAGGCGTAGTAGGCCACCATTTCCATGGAGCGGTCGGCGAATTCCACTGCCTCTTCCGACGCGTAGGGGATACGCAGCATGTGCAGGCAGTCCTGGAAGCCCATGATGCCGAGCCCCACCGGGCGGTGCCGGAGGTTAGAAGCGCGCGCCTTGCCGACCGCGTAGTAGTTGACGTCGATCACGTTGTCCAGCATGCGCATGGCTGTGGAGATGGTCCGGCGCAGCCTTTCCGCGTCCAGCTTGCCGTCCGCGAGGTGGGCTGCCAGGTTGACCGAGCCCAGGTTGCACACCGCGATCTCGCTGGCCGAGGTATTGAGGGTGATCTCGGTGCACAGGTTGGAGCTATGCACCACTCCCACGTGGCGCTGGGGCGAGCGGACGTTGCACGGGTCCTTGAACGTGATCCAGGGGTGCCCGGTCTCGAACAGCATGGTGAGCATCTTGCGCCATAGCTGCACCGCGGGAACCTTCCTGTAGAGCCTGATCTCCCCCCGCGCCGCCTTCTCCTCGTAGGCGGTGTAGGCCTCCTCGAAGGCCTTTCCGTACTTGTCGTGCAGGTCCGGCACCTCGTTGGGAGAGAACAGCGTCCAGTCGCCCCCTTCCATCACCCGCTTCATGAACAGATCGGGCACCCAGTTAGCGGTGTTCATATCGTGGGTGCGGCGCCGGTCGTCGCCGGTGTTCTTTCTGAGCTCCAGGAACTCCTCGATGTCCAGGTGCCAGGTCTCGAGGTAAGAGCACACCGCCCCCTTGCGCTTGCCCCCCTGGTTGACGGCGACGGCCGTGTCGTTCACCACCTTGAGGAAGGGGATCACCCCCTGGCTCTTGCCGTTGGTGCCCTTGATATGGCTGCCCAGCGCCCGCACCGGGGTCCAGTCGTTGCCCAGCCCCCCGGCGAACTTCTGCAGCAGGGCGTTCTCCTTGATCGCCTGGAAGATGCCGTCCAGGTCGTCGGAGACGGTGGTGAGGTAACAGCTCGAGAGCTGGCTGTGGCGGGTGCCGGAATTGAACAGCGTGGGGGTCGAGCTCATGAAACGGAAGCTCGACAGCACGTCGTAGAACTCGATGGCGCGGGCCTCCCGGTCGATCTCGTTGAGCGCCAGGCCCATGGCCACCCGCATGAAGAACGCCTGGGGCAGCTCGATGCGCCGGCTGTCCACGTGGAGGAAGTAGCGATCGTACAGGGTCTGGAGCCCCAGGTAGCCAAATTTGAGGTCCCGGGAGGCGTCCAGGGCCGCCCCCAGGCGCTTCAGGTCGAACTGGGCGAGCCGCTCGTCCAGGAGCTCCGCCTGGATGCCCCGGGCGATGAACTCGGGGAAATACTCGGCGTAGCGCTCCCCCATCTCCGCCTGGGTCACGTCCTCCCCCAGCACCTCGTGCCGGATGGAGTGCAGGAGCAGGCGGGCGGTCACGTAGCCGTAGGCCGGGTCCTTCTCGATGAGGGAGCGGGCGGCCAGCACCGAGGACTTCCTCACCTCCTCCGCCGGCACGCCGTCGTAGAGGTCGCGCAGCGTGGCCTGCAGGACCAGGTCCGGCCGGACCGCCTCGCCCAGTCCTTCGCAGGAAGCCTCGATCAGGCGCTTCAGGCGCTCCACGTCCAGCGGCCGGCGCCCGCCCGCCTCCACCACGTGCAGCGCCGGCGCCTCCCCCGCCTGTTTCTGCCGGGCACGCTCCCGAGCTCGCTCCTCCCGGTAGAGGACATAGGCTCGCGCCACGGCGTGCTCGCCGGCGCGCATGAGGGCCAGCTCCACCTGGTCCTGGATGTCCTCGATGTGGAACGTGCCGCCGCCGGGCTGGCGCCTTTGAAGCGCGTTCACCACGGTCTCGGTCAACTGGGCCACCAGTTCCCGCACCCGGGCGGAAGCGGCCCCCTGGCCGCCGTTCACCGCGATGAAGGCCTTGGTCATGGCGATGGCGATCTTTGCCGGCTCGAAGCCCACCACGGCGCCGTTGCGCCGGATCACCTTGTATTGGGCGTAGGGCGAGTCCTGATGAAGCGAGGCGTCGGGGTTCCCCCCCGGCGCCGGCGTCGCATACGAGCTGCGCTCTCCTTCGGTGACGAGTTGCATCCTGAATCTCCCCTCAATGCTCGACGTCTTCGTTCAATTTGTGGCCACCTTGTGCCGCGGTATCCGTATGAACACTATATTTTGTGGCCACTATATCTTGTGCTCAATCTTTCTCCTGCCACCAATACTAGTGGACGATTTGCGGGAGCGCAACCCATTTTCGCTGGATGAAGGGACGGCGGGGAAAGCGGGAATGGTCCTGCTCCGCCGGTGAAAGCCGGCGCGCTACATCGGCGGGGGTTCCAGCGGGAATGGTGCGTTTCGGCCGCGCTCCACGCACGCCCCTCGGGAAGGGGGATGGACGGCGGTCGACGGCCGACCTGGAATTCAATCCTTCTTGGCCAACCGCGCGCAGCAACCCCGGGCCGCGCGGTAGCGGGACCAGTCGAAACAGGGGCCGGGGTCCGTTTTGCGGCCCGGGGCGATGTCGGAATGGCCCACGATGTCCTCGATCGGATAGGCCGAGCGCAAGGCCCAGGTCAGGTCATCGAGCGCCCGGTACTGGGCTTCCTCGAAGGGAAGCCAGTCGCAGCCCTCGAGTTCGATCCCGATGGAGAAGTCGTTGCAGCGCTCGAGGCCCCGCCAGCGAGAGGCGCCGGCGTGCCAGGCGCGCTTGAGGCACGGGACGAACTGGATGACGGCGCTGTTGCGACGCAGCAGAAAATGGGCCGATACCTTGAGGCCGGCGATCTCCCGGTAATACGGATGGGCCTGGGGATCGAGCCGATTAGTGAAGAGCTCGACGATGCCGGGGCCCCCGAACTCGCCGGGGGGCAGGCTGATAGCGTGAATGACCAGGAGCCGGATGGCCGTTCCCGGAGGGCGTTCATCCCAGTTGGGTGAAGGGATGTACTCGGCGCCCTCAGCCAGGCCTTTCTCGTCGATCCTCAAGTCGCCCAGGTCTCTGTCGGGAGCGGGGCCCGGCGGGGCAGGGGCGGCGCGGCGAACGGCACCCGGCCCGGTCCTTCGCTCATTGGATCCCCAAGCGCTCCATCCGGTAGCGCAGCGCGCGGAAGGTGATCCCAAGGAGCTTCGCCGCCGCGGTGCGGTTGAAACGGGTCTTTTCCAGGGCCTCCAGGATCGCCTCTTTCTCGACCCGGTCCAGGTATTCCTGCAGCGGCCACTTGCCCTCCAGGACGGGCGTCGCCTCGCCCGCACCGGCTGGCGGAGTGAGTTGCAGATCCGCCACCTGGATCACTCCGCTGCCGGACAGAGCCACGGCCCGCTCCAGGATGTTTTCCAGCTCTCGCACGTTGCCCGGAAAGTCGTAGGCGGCGAGTGCCTGGACCGCCTCCGGCGACAACCGGCACGCGGGACCGTCGCGGGTGAGCCGGGCGAGGATCGCTTCGGCGATGAGGGGCACGTCTTCGCGCATCTCCCGTAGCGCCGGCATCTTGAGCTCGATCACGTTCAACCGGTAATAGAGGTCCTGGCGGAAGCGCCCCTCCTCCACGCAGCTCGCCAGGTTCTGGTGGGTGGCGCTGATGATGCGGACATCCACCGGCTCCTCCTGGGTCGAACCCACTTTACGCACCCGCTTCTCCTGAATCGCCCGCAGGAGCTTCACCTGCATCGCCAGGGGCAGATCGGCCACCTCGTCCAGAAAGAGGGTTCCGCCGTTGGCCGCCTGGAAAAAGCCGTCCCGGTCGCTCTCCGCCCCGGTAAAAGCCCCTTTGCGGTAACCGAAGAACTCGCTTTCCATAAGGTTTTCGGGGATGGCGCCGCAGTTGACCGGAACGAAAGGTTTGGAGCGCCGGGCGCTCGCCTCGTGGATGAGCCGGGCCGCCAGCTCCTTGCCGCTGCCGGACTCGCCGCTGATATAGACGGGCGCCTGGCTGCGGGAGAGCTTCTCGATCATCTCCCGCACCTGGGCGATGGCCGCCGATTCTCCGATCAGCCGCAGCGCCTCGGGCACGGTCTTAGCGGGCGCCTCCTTGGGCAGGCTCAAGGCCGACTTCACCAAGGTGCGCAGTTGGTCCAAGGACACGGGCTTGGCGAGGTAGTCGAAAGCGCCCGCCTTGAGGGCGGCCACCGCATTCTCGGTGCTGCCGTGGGCGGTGATCACCGCCACCGGCAAGTCGGCGCACTGGGCGGCGATGTGGCTGACCAGCTCCAGCCCCGTGCCGTCGGGCAGGCGCATGTCGGTGAGGCACAGGTCGAAGCTCCTTTGGGCGAGCCTTTCCTTCGCCTCGGCGAGGCTCGCTGCCCGCTCCACGTCGAGCCCCATGCGCAGCAGGGTGAGCTCCAGCAGCTCCAGGATGTCAGCCTCGTCGTCCACCACCAGCACCTTGGGCACCTGCCCCTCGCTAGAGCCGGATCGCGTCGCTCGCTCTTTGCGCTTTAACATGATCCCTCCTGCATACCACCCTGAAATGTCCCCCGTCGGCATCGAGACAGTCCAGCGTCGCCCCGTTGGCGTCGCAGATTTCGCGGGCGATGAAGAGCCCGAGCCCGGTGCCCGTCGGCGCCGTGGTGAAGAACGGCTCGAAGAGCTGGGCCCGCAGCTTTGGGTCGATGCCCGGACCGTCGTCGATCACGTCGAGGCACACCTGGTTGGGAGTGACCCCGTCCACGGCCCGCAGCCGCACGCTTCCGGGCGCCTTGCGGCAGTGCCGCCAGGCGTTGCTGCACAAATTCCACAATACCTGATTCAAATGGCCACGGTCAAAGCAGACGGTCCGGTCCGTATCCACCTCGACGACGAAGGTCTCCTGGGGCACCCGCTGTCCGTGGCAGAACTCCTCCACGAAGGTGCGCAGAAACGGTTCGGGCCGGAACACCTCGGCGTTGACCCGGTCCCGGCGGTTCAACTGCAGCACCTCCTTCACCATGCGCTCCAGGCGCTGGGTGTTGTCGCGAATGATGCTGAGCAGCCGCTGCTGGGTCGGGTTGAGGTCTCGCTCTTCCAGGAGCAGCTCCGCCGCATGGTTGATGGCGGAAAGGGGGTTGCGGATCTCGTGGGCGATGTTGGCGGTCAAGCGGCCGAGGGCGGCGAGCTTGAGCTGCTGGGCCTGGGATTGGACCCGGCTCATGTCCTCGAGAAAGAGCACCGCCCCGCCCTCGGCGCCGTCGCCGGTCGGCACGAAGCGGGTGCGCACCAGCCGGTTGGTGGAAGAGACCCGCAGCAGGTCGAAGCGGGTCTCCGGGTTTTCCCGCCACTGGCGCAGCCGCTCGCCGAGCACCGGCAGGAGCTGCCCGATCTCTATCCCCTGCCCGGCCCCAGGGACCAGGCCGAGCAGCCGTTCGGCTTGGGAGTTGCGCTGCAGGATCCGGCCGCCTCCGTCCAGGACCAGCACGCCGTCATGCATGTCCTGGATCACGAGCTGGTTGATCTGGGCCATGCTGGCGAGCCGCATCCCGTGCTGGCGGGCGAGCTCTTCGCTTTCCACTACCCGCCGCGCCAGGGCATGGGCCAGCCAGGCCGTGGCGAAGTAGCCGACGCACAGGAGCCCCGTGGGGAAGAAATCGGCGCTGGAGCGCTCGCCGCTGATCACCCCATAGGCGGCCTCGGCCAGCACCGCCATGCTGGCAAGAGAAGCGAAGAACAGCACCATCCGGCCCTGGGCGATCAGCCCGGCAGCCGCCAAGGTGGGCAGGAGCAGCAGGCCCAGGGCGCTGCGCATGCCCCCGCTGGCGTGGATCATCAAGGTGACGAAAAGCACGTCCGCCGCCACCTGGAGAGCGAGCTGCACGGTGAAGCGGACCCGGCGTGCCCAGATCATGGCGACGAAAAGCGCCGCGCTGGCGAGATAGCCGACTGCGGCGAACAGGTAGATCCGGCGGTTGGCGGAGGCCAGGATCAGGTCGGGGCCCAGCAGCAGCACCGCCCCCAGAAGGATAGCGCCGAGGGCGAGCCGGTACGCGTTGAAATAAGCGAGGGAACGCCAGAAAGGCGGGGGCGGGTAAGCCGTCGCGGCCGGCCCACCCGGGTCGGCCGATCCGGGTGGTTGCTCAGCCCCCGTGGAGGCGCCGGTGCTCTTCGCTGCAGTAGTGGCGCTCACCGCTCGAAAGGCTTTCGCTGCGAGGAACGTGAATGCCGCAATGGGCGCAACGCACCATGTCTTCCACGGCGGGCCCCCGGCTTGGGGAGGAGGGGCGCTCCACGTGCTTGCGGTAGGCCTTGAGGATCCAGAAAACGACCAGGACGACGAGCGCCACCAGGAGCAGCTTGCCCACCCGTCACGTCCCTCCGCCCGGAGGTTTTCCGGGCTGCCCGGCAGCCCAAACGGTGTTAGCCATCATGCCTAAAAGCTCGCCCGCTCGCCGCGCGCCCCGTTCCCGGCGGGTCATCCGGTTGCCCTCGAGAGCGCCGCCTCCCCAGCGCCGCGGGACCGGCAGAAGCAAAAAGGAAATGGTCGGGGTGAGAGGATTTGAACCTCCGACACCTGCGTCCCGAACGCAGTACTCTACCAGGCTGAGCTACACCCCGAAGCGATCAACGAATCAACCGCCCTCCCCGCCTTCATCCGGGCGTGCTTAGTTTTTTCACCGCGTGCCGCTTTCCGGCGGGAGACCGGCCGCTAATACGGCTAATACGCTAATACGTTCGCGTCACCGCAAAATCGGTTAATTGTAGCAGACATTCCTTGTAGCGCGTGGGCGCGAGGGGCTCCAGCATGGCCGCGGCGAGGCAGGATTCTGCGGCGGCTCGCGCCCGGGTGTACTCGAGGGCCCCGGTTTCTCGGATGGTGCGCAGGACCGACGGGAACTCTTCGGTGCCCCCCCTCTCGATGGCGGCGCGAATCAGGGCTGCCTGCTCGGGGGAACCCGCGCGCATGGCGTGGATCAGGGGCAGCGTGGCTTTGCCCTCGGCCAGGTCGTCCCCCAGGTTCTTGCCGGTCTGGTGCAGGTCGCCGGAGTAGTCGAGCACATCATCGATCAACTGGAAGGCCGTGCCTAAGTGCATGCCGTAAGCGGCCATCGACTGCTCGATCCGGGGCTCGACCCCGCCCAAGATGGCCCCCAGCCGGCTCGCCGCCTCGAACAGCTTGGCCGTCTTGAAGCGGATCACCCGCAGGTAGCGCTCTTCATCGATGCCGGCATCGTGGCAGTTCATGAGCTGCAGCACCTCGCCCTCGGCGATGGTGTTGGTCGCGTCCGCCAGCACCCGCATGACGGCCATGCTGCCTACGTCCACCATCATCTGGAACGCCCGGGAATAGAGGAAGTCGCCCACCAGCACGCTGGCGGCGTTGCCGAACAGGGCGTTGGCGGTCGCCCGGCCGCGACGCAGGGCTGACTCGTCCACCACGTCGTCGTGCAGCAGGGTGGCGGTATGGATGAACTCCACCACCGCGGCGAGCTCGTGGTGGTCGGTGCCGGAGTACCCGCAGGCCCGCGCCGACAGGATGAGGACCAGGGGCCGCAGGCGCTTGCCGCCGCTCTGGACGATGTACTCGCTCACCTGCCGGATCAGGGGGACGTCGGAGTGCAGTCGCTGCCGGATGACCCGATCGACGGCGTTCAGGTCCTCTTTGGCGAAATCGCGGATGGCTTCGATGGGCATGCCGGCGGCGAGAAAAGGGGCTCATGGTAGGAACGGGCCTCCCCCAGTGTCAAGGCGAACGGCACGGGGGCCGGAAAGCTCCGGCCGGCCGCTTCTTTCCTTTGACCGCACAGCTTTTCCTGGATATAATTTGTTGTTTTGAAAAAACAGGCTTTCGGAGATTTCCATGTACGCTGTGGTGAAGACCGGTGGCAAGCAATACCGGGTCTCTGCGGGGGACAAGCTCTTGATCGAAAAGCTCCCGGCGGAGGCCGGCAGCCAGGTGGTGCTCGACCAGGTCCTGCTGGTGGCCGACGGCGACCAGGTCAAGACCGGCACGCCCCTGGTCCCGGGTGCGGCGGTGAAGGCCACTGTGCTCGGCCAGCGCAAGGGAGAGAAGATCAAGATCTTCAAGCTGCGCCGGCGCAAGCATTACCGCAAAACCCAGGGCCATCGACAGACCTACACCGAGATCCGGATAGACGGGATCGAGGGGCTTAGCAGCTAAACCAGGAGTTCCCACATGGCACACAAGAAAGCGGGCGGCAGCTCCAGAAACGGGCGCGAATCGGAATCGAAACGCTTGGGGGTCAAGCGGTTCGGCGGACAGCAGGTGAACGCCGGCGAGATCATCGTCCGGCAGCGGGGCACCCAGGTGCATCCCGGGGAAAACGTGGGTATGGGCCGGGACCACACCCTTTTCGCCAAGGTGGCGGGCCGGGTGCAATTCGTGGTGAAAGGCCCCCTCAAGCACAAGACGGTGAGTATCATCCCGGCTTGACCGGTGCCCTGCGGCTGGTGCGCCGCGGCCTGCCTCCCGAACCGGCCTGAACAGGGCCAACCGGAGGGCGCCGGCGCACGGGAAAGCCCTATCGAAGCGATAGGGCTTTTTTGTTCCACCGATGGGAAGACAGGAAATGAAGTTCATCGACGAAGCCCTCATTCGCGTCGTGGCCGGAAAAGGCGGCGATGGCATAGCGAGCTTCCGGCGGGAGAAGTACGTTCCCCGGGGCGGACCTAACGGGGGCGACGGGGGCCGCGGAGGCAGCGTCTACCTGGTGGCCGATGCGAACTTAAACACCCTGGTGGACTACCGTCATGAGCGGATTTTCCGCGCCGAGAACGGGGAAAACGGCCGCGGCTCCGACTGCTACGGCAAGAGCGGGCGCGACATCCATTTGCGGGTGCCGGTGGGGACGATCGTCACCGATGCCGAAACGGGCGAAGTGCTGGCGGATCTGAGCATCCCCGGCCAGACGACCCTGGTAGCCAAGGGGGGCGCCGGAGGGCTGGGCAATCTGCACTTCAAATCCAGCACTAACCGGGCGCCGCGCCAGTTCACCCGGGGCGAGCTGGGGGAGGAACGGGAGCTCAAGCTGGAACTGAAGCTCCTCGCCGACGTGGGGCTGCTGGGCCTGCCCAACGCCGGTAAGTCCACCCTCTTGCGCGCCCTCTCGGCAGCGCGCCCCAAGGTGGCCGATTATCCCTTCACCACCCTTCATCCCAATTTGGGGCTAGTGCGGGTCGAAGCCCACCGCAGCTTCGTGGTCGCAGACATCCCCGGCCTCATCGAGGGCGCCGCCGAGGGGGCGGGGCTGGGCCACCAGTTCCTGCGCCACTTGGCCCGCACGCGCCTGCTTCTCCACGTGGTGGACATCGCCCCCCTGGATCCCCAGGCCGACCCAGTCCGGGAGGCCCGGGCGGTGGTGCAGGAGCTCAAGAAGTACGACCCGGCCCTCCACCGCAAGCCCCGCTGGCTGGTGCTCAACAAGGTGGACCTGCTGCCACCCGGGGGGCGGGATGAAGCAGTCCGGCGGTTCGTGCGCACCTACCGCTGGCGGGGCCCCACCTTCGCCATCTCGGCACTCAACGGGGAGGGCTGCCGGGAGCTGGCCTACGCCGTCATGGAACACCTGGAAGCGAACCCCCTTGACGCGGCGCCGGCCCTCGCCACCCAGGAAGGGGGAAGCTGAAGGGCCATGGATTCCGTCGTCGCCCGAGCCCGGCGTCTGGTGGTCAAGGTGGGCAGCAGCCTGGTGACCAACGACGGTCGCGGCCTGGACCACGGCGCTCTCGCCCGCTGGGCGGAACAGATCGCCCGGCTGCGCCGGGGCGGAAGACAGGTGGCCCTGGTCTCTTCGGGAGCCATCGCCGAGGGGCTGCAGCGCCTCGGCTGGAAGCGGCGCCCCCACGCCCTGCACGAGCTGCAGGCGGCGGCGGCCGTAGGCCAGATGGGCCTGGTGCAGGCCTATGAATCCTGCTTCCGCACCCATGGCCTGCACGCGGCCCAGGTTCTCCTCACCCACGAGGACCTGGCCGACCGCAAGCGCTATCTCAACGCCCGCTCGACGCTCCTCACCCTGCTCACCCTGAACGTGGTGCCGGTCATCAACGAGAACGACACAGTGGTCACGGACGAGATCAAGTTCGGGGACAACGACACGCTGGCGGCCCTGGTCACCAACCTCATCGAGGCCGAGTGCCTCATTATTCTCACCGACCAGGAGGGCCTGTTCGAGGCGGACCCGCGCCGGCACCCCGGGGCGCGGCTCATCCGCGAGGCCCGGGCGGGCGATCCCGTCCTGGAGCGCATGGCGGGCGGGGTGGGGTCGGCCATCGCCAAGGGGGGCATGCTCACCAAGGTGCTCGCCGCCAAGCGGGCGGCCCGCAGCGGCGCGGCCACGGTGATCGCAAGCGGCCACGAGCCCGAGGTGCTGGTGCGGCTCGCCGCGGGAGAACGCATCGGCACCCAGCTCACCACGGAGCAGGCGCCCATAGCCGCCCGCAAGCAGTGGCTCGCCGATCACCTGCAGGTGCGGGGGCGCCTCATGCTGGACGCCGGCGCAGTGAAGGTGCTCCTCGAGCAGGGAAAAAGCCTGCTGCCCATCGGCGTGGTGGACGCGGTGGGCGACTTCGACCGGGGAGAGGTGGTGGCCTGCATCGCCCCGGACGGCCGGGAGGTGGCCCGGGGGCTGGTCAATTACAGCGCCGAGGAGACGCGCAAGATCCTGCGCAGGCCGAGCCACGAGATCGAGGCCATCCTGGGTTACGTGGACGAGCCCGAGCTGATCCATCGGGACAATTTGGTGTTGCTGTGACCGCAGCAGCACCCATTGCTGCGAAGGCTAACCTGCGCCGCAGGTTAAGCGGGGCGGGGAAGCCAGCCCGCGGCCGAAGCTACAATCTGGTTCTGCGTATCGCGGCAGAACCAATGGCGGCGAGGCTCGCCTCCCGGTGCGCCGAGACCCCGGTTGAGGGCGAACGCCGCGCCGAGGCGCCCCCGGCGCGCCACCCTAGCGGGGGGCGTTGAGGGATTCCGGATGGATGCCCGCCTTGAGGGCCGCCACGGCTTCCTCCCGGGTCCTGACCGGCGTCTTGCCCGGGCAGAAGAAATCGTAGTAGAGCACCCGCTGGTGCAGGGTCTGCCGGCGAGCCTCGATGGGGGTCCACTGGGGATTGCGCGCCTTGGACCAGACGCCTTCGCCCTGGGCGAAGGCGTAGCGCTTGAACTCCCGGGTGGCGCAGCGGATGCCTTCGAAGCTCACCGTGTCCGTCCCGTCCGCTCCCCGCACCACCAGGGTGTAGCGCACCACCCCGTCCCGCCCCACGTGGATAGAAGCCGCGTCCACGAAATAGCGAAACGAAAGAGTCGGCGCCACCTGGAACTCGATCAGGTCTTCCGGCTTGGGATGGGGAGGCAACCGGGCCTCCTGCTCGCTCCACGCCCGATCTTCCTCTTCCACGTACCCGTCCAGGCCGTAAAAGGTCTGAGCCCAGCCGGGAACCGCCAGACCGGCGGCTAACAGGGCAGGCAAGCCTGTGCGGAAGAAGCGAATCATCCACCCTGGAGATCGTTGAGCAGCGACTCCCGCACTTGGGGATCGACGGGGTCCACCACCGCGGTATACTGGGGGTGATCGACGCCGATGGCAAGCCTCGCCCCGGCGCGCAACGCCCGGATCATCTCGGGCGTCAGCTCGAAGCGCAGGAAGTGCACCGAAGAGGTCTTCTCCGGCGTCTCCCGCTCCAGGTCCTCGTCCGCGATGGCATAGACCCGGGGAAGCTCGCCGACCTGCACCCAGACCCGGTCCTCGATGCCGATCAGCTTCTTCAGCATCGCCTTGCGCTCGTCGAGGTCCGGGTACTCGATCATCATGGTCGCCTTCCAGTTGGTGCCATCCGGCACCAGGGGATTGTAGGCCTCCAGCTCGCCCTGGATCCCCTCCTCCTCGAAGATGCGCTCGGCGCGCAGCATCTCCTGGATCTGGTAGCGCATGGTGAGCTCATCCTCGAAGTGCAAGGTGACGTGCTGGCCCAGCCTCACCCTGCGGTTCTTCTTGTGCTCCATCACCCGGGCGCGGAAATCGGCCCTCGCCTTGGCGTAATCCTCCAGCGACAACAGGCTCTCTCGCGTGATTTGCGGCATCGCTGATGTCCTTTCCTTTGCTCCGACAAATGGGTCCGGCGGCATCACGGCCCCTCGCCTTCCAGCGTGCAGATGGCCCGGGGCTCGTCGATGGTGAGCACCAGGCTCTCCGAGAGAAAGAGCTGGTAATGAATTCCGTCGTTGCCGGCGTAGCCGGCCATCAGGTCCTGGCCCACCACGATGCGGCCGACGCGCGGGTCCACCAGCACGCCCCCTTTGATTCCCGCCTTGTAGATTCCTAGCTCGCACAAGCGCTTCAAGTGCTCCACCTGGAGCATGTCGGTGCCTTCGTAGCGGCGGAAAAGGCTGTTGTACAAGGCGGGCTCCAGCGCCAGGGCGTAAGGACCGTACAGGCCGTTCGAATCTAGCGCGTTCACCGCGGCCAGCACATCGTTCAAGGCTTGCTCCAGGCTCTTCCAGTCGCCGCGTTTGACCCGGCTGCGACCCTTGGCGTTCATGAGGCCTTCTAGGTGGAAGCCCTCCTGGCCGTAGTAAATGAACTCTTCCTCGCGCCGGGCGACCGCTTCCGCCGCGGCGGCGAGCGCGTTGAGGTTGAGGGGCTCCCCCATCGTCACGTGGGCTTCCAGCCGGCGCACGCTGAGATCGAACCGCTTGCGGATCATGGGCACGGAAATGGCACGGCTGATCACCGCGCCGGCTTCCCCTTCCGTGGGCTGGCGGCAGTAGTCGTCGGCGCCGATCTCCACCGAAGTGAGCCCGACCCCGTAGGGTCCCTCCAGGTCCAGGAAGCGACGGCCGGTGAGCAGACCCCGCGCGCTCTTGACCGCTTCCTCGTCGATCTTCTCCCACAGGTGGGAAGGAAAAGGGGCCTGATCCCGGTTGAGGTATTTCATTTCACTGACCCTCCCTTTGCTTCAGCGAACCGATGGTGAGCCTCGGGCCCGCCGGGGCCACGTTCGATTTTCCCGTGTTCGCTTCCTCGACTTCCGTAATGGGTGCTTCGGTAAAAAGGTAGGTCTTCAGGTTACGCTCGAAATCGGGATGGTTCCGGCGCAGCCATTCCAGCACCATGCACGCGTGCTCGATCTCCTCCCGCATGTTGTGCAGGAGGATTTCCTTGAGCGCCGGGTCGGCGCAGGCATCGGCCCGTTGCCGGTACCAGTCCACCGCCTCCAGCTCCTCCTGCAGGGAGACGAGGGCGCGGTGAAAGTCCCTGGTCTCCGCCGAGATCTGCTCCAGGGGCTCGTGGTAGCCCGCACTGCTAACTGCCATGGATTTTCTCCTTTCCGCCTTTTGGCCTCACAAGCCGTAAGCCATGCGCAGCAGGGTGAGGGGATGGGTGGGCTTGCGGCCGTCCTTGAGCCCGTTTTCGATCTGGTGCCCGGCGATCGGACAGTCGCTCGCGTAGTAGTCCGGCGCCTTCTGCCGCACCCGGTTCATCACCGGGCGGCCGATCTTCATGGACGTCTCATGAAATTCGCTTTTCACCGCATAGGTCCCGTCGTGGCCCGAGCAGCGCTCGATCAGGTCCAGCTCAGTGCCCGGGACCAACTGGAGGATCTCCCGGGTCTTGAGACCGATGTTCTGCACCCGCAGGTGACAGGCGGCATGGTAGCTCACCTTGCCCAAGGTGCGCTGGAAATCCAGCTTGAGCTTGCCCTCCTTGTGGCGCAGAGCCAGGTATTCGAACGGATCGAAGATCCGCTCCCGCACCCTCATGACGGCCTCGTCCCCCGGGAACATGAGGGGCAGCTCCTGCTTGAACATGAGCACGCAGGAAGGCACGGGCGCCACCACGTCCCACCCCTTCTCTACCATCTCCAGCAGGGCCGGGACGTTCGCCTCCTTGGCCCGGGCGACGGATTCCAGGTCTCCCAGCTCCAGCTTCGGCATGCCGCAGCAGCGCTCGCGCCCGACCAGGGTGAGGGCGATGCCGTTGTGTTCGAACACCTTGACCAGGTCCTCGGCGAGCTGGGGCTCGTTGTAATTGCCGTAACAGGTGGTGAACAAAGCCACCCGTCCGCGGGTACGGCCCGCAGCCTCGGGCTGTGCCACCGGGCTCGCGCGGCCCTTGAGCCTCCGCCGCGCCGTGCGCCACTGATACTCGGGCAGCAGAGCGTCCCGGTGGATACCTAAGGTTTTCTCCAGGGCCTTGCGCAGGCTCGGGCTCCGGTTGGCCGCGTTCACCGTCTGGGCCACCACGGGAATCGCGGCGAGTTTGCCCACCGCGTCGGTGGCGGAGAGCACCCGGTCCCGGAAGCGGGTCTTGCCGTTTTTGAAGCGCAACGCCTTGGCCCGCAGCATCAGGTGAGGAAAGTCCACGTTCCACGGGTGGGGCGGCACGTAGGGGCATTTCGTCATGTAGCACAGGTCGCACAGGTAGCAGTGGTCGACCACTTTCCAATAATCTTCCTTCGCCACCCCGTCCACTTCCATCGTCTCCGACGCGTCCACCAGGTCGAACAGGGTCGGAAACGCGTTGCACAGGCTCACGCAGCGCCGACAGCCGTGGCAGATGTCGAACACCCGCTCCAGCTCGGCGAACAGCGCCTTCTCGTCGTAGAACTCCGCCTCGCGCCACCTCAAGGGGTGCCGGGTGGGCGCTTCCAGGCTACCCTCGCGGGGACTTTCGACCGGCGTAGGCATGATACGGGAACTCCTTTGGCTGGCTGATTCTCGGCTGGCAAGGAGCAGGCGCTTAGCCCAAAAATCAGGGCCGGAGGACCGGCCCTGATTCCGGCGCCGTGCGTACGTTTACTGGCCCAGTGTATCCAAGGCCTTCTGGAACCGGTTGGCGTGGGAGCGCTCGGCCTTCGCCAGCGTTTCAAACCAGTCGGCGATCTCGTCGAAGCCCTCTTCCCGGGCGGTCTTAGCCATGCCGGGATACATGTCGGTGTACTCGTGGGTCTCGCCCGCGATGGCCGACTTCAGGTTATCCGGCGTGGGGCCGATGGGCAGATCGGTGACCGGGTCACCGCACTGCTCCAAGTATTCCAAGTGGCCATGGGCATGACCAGTTTCACCCTCCGCCGTGGAGCGGAACACCGCAGCCACGTCGTTGTAACCCTCCACATCCGCCTTGGCGGCAAAGTAGAGGTAACGCCGGTTGGCTTGGGATTCGCCGGCAAACGCGTACTTCAAGTTTTCGTGGGTTTTGGATCCTTTGAGTTGCATGGACGCTCTCCTTTCTTCGAGTTGAAGGGCCAGAGCAGTCTGCCCGAAGACCTAATTTCGGACTGACCGCTTTTAGCCCAAGGTTAGATTTTAGACTTAGTCTAATTTACGACATCAGTACTGTCAACGGTCGTCTTCGTGACGGCGATAACTCTTCGCGCTTTCTTTCTAAGAGAAAAAGCGATGAGCGGAGCCCGTCGGGCACTCTCGATCCAACGTTCAGGAGCTTGAACGAGCCCCCACGCCCGGGCCTGTCAGACTCCGCCCGGCTCCTCCGCCAGGGCCGGCATGGGTCGGCGGCGCAGCCGGGGTCGCCGGCGGGCCCGCGGCGGCTCCAGGTAACGGGCCAGCTCGGTGAGCGCCTGCTGGTAGACCGAGCGCTTGAACTCGACCACGGCGTCCAGGGGACCCCAATACTCGTACCAGCGCCAGGCGTCGAATTCCGGGTGATCGGTGGCGCGCAGGCACACGTCGCAATCCCGGCCCAGGAACCTCAACAGGAACCAGATCTGCTTCTGTCCCCGGTAGTGGCCTCGCCAGTCCCGGCGCAACCACTGGGCCGGCACGTCGTAGCGCAGCCAGTCCCGGGTGCGCCCCAGGATCCGCACGTGCTCGGGGCCTAGGCCCACTTCCTCGCGCAGCTCCCGGTACATGGCCTGTTCGGGGGTCTCCCCCGGCTTGATCCCGCCTTGCGGGAATTGCCAGGAATGCTGCTTGACTCGCTTCCCCCAGAAGACCTCGTTCTTGGCATTGAGCAGAATGATTCCAACGTTGGGGCGATATCCATTTCGGTCGATCATGGCCATCACCCGTACAATTTCATGAACCGATTCGATTTTTTCACATTTCGAAAAGCAAGGAAAGCGGCTTTCGCAAATCGCCGCCCGCCCCGGGGACGGCCTGACAGGCTTGTGTCTTCCCCTGTAGAATTTTTCTTTTTTACCGACGGACTTGCAGTATGCGGGTATCCCGATTCTTTCTTTCCACGCTCAAGGAGGCCCCCGCCGAGGCGGAAATCGTCAGCCATAAGCTGATGCTGCGCGCGGGGCTCATCCGGCGCCTGGGCAGCGGACTCTACACCTGGATGCCCCTGGGGCTGCGGGTGCTGCGTAAGGTGGAAGCCATCGTGCGGGAGGAAATGAACGCGGCCGGCGCCCTCGAGCTGCTGATGCCCGCCGTGCAGCCCGCCGAGTTGTGGCAGGAGTCGGGCCGCTGGGAGGCCTTTGGCCCCCTCATGCTCAAGATCAAGGACCGCCACCAGCGGGACTTCTGCTTCGGCCCCACCCATGAGGAGGTGATCACCGACATTGCGCGGCGGGAGATCAAGAGCTATCGCCAGCTTCCGGTCAACTTCTACCAGATTCAAACCAAGTTCCGGGACGAGATCCGCCCCCGCTTCGGCGTCATGCGGGCCCGGGAATTTCTCATGAAGGACGCCTACTCTTTTCATGCCGATCGGGCGAGCCTGGAGGCCACCTACCGGCTCATGTACGACGCCTACAGCCGAATCTTCGCTCGCCTTGGGCTAACGTTCCGGGCAGTCGCCGCCGATCCCGGCGCCATCGGCGGCAGCGCGTCCCATGAGTTCCACGTGCTGGCCGACGCCGGCGAGGACGCCATCGCCTACTGCCCCGATTCCGACTATGCGGCCAACGTGGAACTGGCGGAGGCGCTTCCGCCGGCCGAGCCCCCTCCCCCCCCCACCCAGCCTATGACCCGGGTGCCCACCCCCGGCCGGCACAGCATTGAGGAAGTCGCCGCCTACTTGCGAGTGCCGCCGCGGAACATCCTGAAGTCCCTGCTTGTCGTCACTCGGGACGGGAAGCCCTATCTGCTCTTGCTGCGCGGCGACCACACGCTGAACGAAGTGAAGACCGCCAAACATTTCGCCTGCCGGGGCGGGTTCCGCTTCGCCGCCGAGGCCGAGATCCGGGAACGCTTCGGCTGCGGGGCGGGGTCCCTCGGCCCGGTGGACGCCCCGGTGCCTATCGTGGCCGACCGTTCGGTCCTGGCCATGGGCGATTTCGTCTGCGGCGCCAACCAGGACGGCTACCATTACACGGGGGTCAATTTCGGCCGGGATCTCCCGGTTCCTGAAACCGTAGCCGACCTGCGCAACGTGGTGGCCGGGGACCCGAGTCCCGACGGCAAAGGACGGCTGGAGATCGTGCGGGGCATCGAGGTGGGCCACATCTTCCAGCTCGGCACCAAGTACTCGGAAGCGATGAACGCCACCTTCCTGGACGAGACCGGGCAGAGCCGACCCATGGAGATGGGCTGCTACGGGATCGGCGTGTCCCGGATCGTGGCCGCCGCCATCGAGCAGAACTACGACGAGCGGGGCATCATCTTCCCCGCCCCCATGGCGCCCTTCCAGGTGGCGCTGGTAGCCCTGGGGCTCGCCCGCAGCCCGGGGGTGCGGGAAACCGCCGAGCGCCTGCACGCGGAATTGGAGGCGGCGGGGGTAGAGGTCCTCTTCGACGATCGGGACGAACGTCCTGGCGTGATGTTTGCAGACATGGAGCTGATCGGCATCCCCCACCGGGTGGTGGTGTCCGAGCGGGGCCTGAAACAAAGCAGCATCGAATATCAAGGGCGGCGCGACCCGGAGCCCCAGCCCGTCCCCCTGCCCTCGGCCAAGGAGTTTTTAAAATCAAAGGTATCCGCCTCGCTTCGGTCCTCCTGAGCGCGTGCCTGCCCGCCCTGGCCTGGGGCGGGGACCAGCGCTACGAGCCCCTTTCGGCCAGCGTGCGGGCCGCCCTCCACCGGGCCGTCTCCGACCGGGCGGTACAGCGCGCCGCGTTCAATTCCGACGCGGAAGGGCAACGGTGGCTGGCCGAGATGTCCCGGCGCCTCGAGCGCCACTTCCCGGAGCCGCGCGCCCGGGAGGACTTCCTGCGCACCGTCCACTACGAAGCCACCCGGGCCGGTCTCGATCCTCAGCTCGTTCTGGCGGTGATCCAGGTGGAGAGCGGCTTCCGCAAATACGCTGTCTCTTCCGCTGGCGCCCGGGGCTACATGCAGGTGATGCCCTTCTGGGTGAAGGAAATCGGCGCGGAGGAGCACAACCTCTTTCACCTGCGGGTGAACCTCCGCTACGGCTGCACCATCCTGCGCCATTACCTGGACTTGGAACAAGGGGACCTCTACCGGGCCCTCGGCCGGTACAACGGCAGCCTGGGCAGGCCCGAATATCCCAACGCGGTGCTGGAAGCCTGGAGAAGAGCCTGGTCTTATCCGGGAACGACTGCCGGAATGCCTTCCCAGGACCGGGAGGGCTAAACCCGCCTGCAGGCATTCAGGCGGATTCCCCGCGGCTGCGGCGCTTTCGGGCAAGACGAAACACCGTCAGCCAACGCCACGTTTGGTGGACCAGGAAATAACCGGCGGCGCCAGCCGTGAACGGATTGGTGACCAGGGTGCTCATAGCGGCCACCGGCAGGTTGACCCTGAAGCATATCGCGGCCACCGCAGCGCCCAGAATCTGGCCCACGGGGATCAGTAATCCGAAAAAAAACCCCTACGGCGACCCCGCCCGCGACGGTGCGGCGATTGGATTGAAATGCCACAGTTGAGGATGGGACAGCGCGGGGGCAGGGGCTTCAGCCAGCGGTTCTGCCGCAAGCTTTCCGCGGTGGGAAACCGTGCCTTAAGCCAGCGGCGCACGGGCTCCCTTTCCAAGACATCGCACCCGGCCCGTGGCCCCTCCGATGCGGGACCCGGGCGTACTCGGGGCAACGATGGTCAACCCGCTCAGGCCCATCGGCTTGCGGGCGCACCGAACGTTCCCGCGCCGGACAACGGGACGATGAACGCCGGGCGCCTTGCAAATAGGTTGCTTCAGCATGCCCTTATAATAACAAGCCAACCGCTGCCTGAATTGATCGGTCAAGCATGCCTTCGCGCGACATCCTGGTCCTCTATTACAGCCGTCACGGCGCCGTACGGCAGATGGCCCGGTTCGTTGCGCGAGGGATCGAGCAAGTGCCGGGCGTGCAGGCCCGCCTGCGCACGGTGCCCCGGGTTTCCCCGGTGTGCGAAGCGGTGGAAGCCCCGGTGCCCGAATCCGGCGCCCCTTACGTGGCGCTCGCCGACTTGGAGCAGTGCATCGGCCTCGCCCTGGGCAGCCCCACCCGGTTCGGCAACATGGCCGCGCCCCTCAAGCACTTTCTCGACGAGACCTCAGGGCTCTGGCTGCGGGGAGCTCTCGCGGGCAAGCCCGCGGCGGTGTTCACCTCTACGGGAAGCCTGCACGGGGGCCAGGAGACAACGCTTCTTACCATGATGCTGCCCCTCCTGCACCACGGCATGGTGCTCCTCGGCCTGCCCTACACCGAGCCGGACCTGATGAGCACCGACGCGGGCGGAACCCCCTACGGGGCGAGCCACGTGGCCGGCCCGGCCGACGACAGGCCGCTCACCGAGGCCGAGCGCCGGCTGTGCATGGCCCTGGGCCGGCGGCTTGCCGAGACCGCGGTCAAGCTGGCACGATGATCGCCTAATGAGCGTCCTCTAAAGCCTGACGTAAGCTCAATAAACCCAGGGCTATAGCTGCGGGTGGGCCCGCTCGCCGGGCGCCTGGAGCCGATTGAGGGCGTGGATATAGGCCTTGGCGGAAGCGACGATGATGTCGGTGTCCGCTCCCTGGCCGTTCACGATGCGCCCGCCCTTCTGCAACCGCACCGTGACCTCCCCCTGGGCGTCGGTGCCGCTGGTGATGGCGTTCACCGAGTAGAGTTGCAGCTCCGCGCCGCTCTTGACGATGGACTCGATCGCCTTGAACGTGGCGTCTACCGGGCCGCTCCCCGTGGCCGTGCCCGTGCGCTCCACCCCGTTGTCGGAAAGCATTACCCGGGCGAGGGGGGTTTCCCCGGTCTCGGAGCAGACCTTGAGGAAGACGAGCCGGTAATGCTCCTGGTCCAGGGCGAGGGCCTCCTCGCTCATCAAGGCGTGCAGGTCCTCGTCGAAGATCTCGTGCTTCTTGTCCGCCAGCTCCTTGAACCGGGCGAACGCGGCGTTCAGCACCTCCTCCGACTCGATCTCGATGCCCAGCTCCTTGAGCCGCGTGCGGAAGGCGTTGCGGCCGCTGTGCTTGCCCAGCACCATGCGGTTGGCAGCCCAGCCCACGTCCTCCGCCCGCATGATCTCGTAGGTCTCCCGGCTCTTGAGCACCCCGTCCTGATGGATGCCCGATTCGTGGGCGAAGGCGTTGGCGCCCACGATGGCCTTGTTGGGCTGCACGGGGAAACCCGTGATTCCCGCCACCAGCCGGCTCGCCGGGACGATCTGGGTGGTGTCGATGCGGGTGTCGCACGGGAATATGTCCCGGCGCGTGCGCACCGCCATCACGATCTCCTCCAGCGCCGCGTTGCCCGCCCGCTCGCCCAGGCCGTTGATGGTGCATTCCACCTGGCGCGCGCCGTTGAGCACCGCCGCCAGGGAGTTGGCCACCGCCAGGCCCAGGTCGTTGTGGCAGTGCACCGACCACACCACCTGGTCGGCGTTGGGGATGCGGTTGCGCAACTGCCGGATCAGCGTCCCGAACTGCTCCGGGATGCTGTAGCCCACCGTGTCCGGGATATTGATGGTGGTGGCCCCCGCCGCGATCACCCGCTCCAGGATGCGGCATAGAAAGTCGATCTCGGAGCGGGCCGCGTCCTCGGGGGAGAACTCCACGTCGTCGGAATGCTGGCGCGCCCACTTCACCGCCTTAACCGCCTGCTCCACCACCTGGTCGGGCTCCATGCGCAGCTTCTTCTGCATATGGATGGGGCTGGTGGCGATGAAGGTATGGATGCGCCCCGAAGCCGCCCCCTTGATGGCCTGGGCCGCCTGCTGGATATCGCGCTCCGTGGCCCGGGCGAGCGCGCATACGGTACTGTCCTTGATCGCCTCGGCCACCGCCTTGACCGCCTCGAAGTCGCCCGGACTGGCGGCGGGGAAGCCCGCCTCGATCACGTCCACCCGCATGCGCTCGAGCTGCCGGGCGATGCGTAGCTTCTCTTCCCTGGTCATGGACGCGCCGGGGCTCTGCTCGCCGTCGCGCAACGTGGTATCGAATATGATCAGCCTGTCTTCCATGGCCTCGTCTCCCGTCCGGCTCGGTACGGCACCGCCCGCACGAGCCCGCGTCTATTTTGCCGGCCTTCCCGGGAAAACGGCCAGCGCCGCCGCGCCGTCCCCCGCCCGGAGCTCAAGGGGCGGCCCCGGGCGGCGTCTTGAGGCGGCGGCGCTTGAAGCGCTCCCAGACCCACAGGGCGTAGCCGGAAAGGCTATAGCCGACGAACAGCAGGAACAGCACCGTCGGGGGGTCGCTCGAGATGAGCACGATCGCGAGCACCAGGGCGAGCAGCACGGCGAACGGGACGCTCTTGCGTAGGTTCACGTCCTTACCGCTGTAGAAGCGCAGGTTGCTCACCATGCTCACCCCCGCGAAAACCGTCACGATCCACGCAAGCCACATGACCTCCCGGCCCCTCACGTCGTAGTCGTGCATGATCCACACCAGTCCGGCGATGAGAGCCGCCGCCGCTGGGCTCGGCAATCCCTGGAAGTAGCGCTTGTCCACCACGTCGATGTTGGTGTTGAAGCGGGCCAGCCGCAGCGCCGCGCCGACGCAGTAGACGAACGCGCCCAGCCATCCGAGCTTGCCCAGCCCCTGCAGCGCCCACTCGTACACCACCAGGGCGGGCGCCACGCCGAAGGACACCATGTCGGAGAGGCTGTCGTATTCGGCGCCGAAGGCGCTTTGGGTATGGGTGAGCCGCGCCACCCGCCCGTCCAGGGCGTCCAGCACCATAGCGATGAAGATCGCCACCGCCGAGTGCTCGAAGCGTCCGTTCATCGCCTGGACGATGGCGTAGAAACCAGCGAAGAGAGCCGCGGTGGTGAACAGGTTAGGCAGAAGGTAGATCCCCCGCCGGCGCACGGCAGGGTTGAGCAGGGCCTTGCGGTTCGGGTCGTGGAGCATCGGGCGCTCACCCGCAGCAGTCAAGGAGCCTCGCCATGGCTTCCCGCGGGAGCCGCTGCCCCCGCCAAATCCATCAAAGCTTAACCGAAATCGCCAGCGACGGCATTGCCGCCCGGCGTGACGGGCAACCGGGCGATGACGCTCTTCGCCGCGTAGACCTTGTCGCCGATGCCTACCCGGGGCCGGGCTCCCCGGGGAAGATACACGTCCAGGCGGGAGCCGAACCGAATGAAGCCGTAGCGCTCGCCGCGGCCGAGCCGGGCACCCTCGTCCACGTAGCACAGGATGCGCCGGGCTACCAGCCCCGCCACCTGCACGCAGGTGACGTCGAAACCCTCCGGGGTCTTGAGCCACAAGGCGTTGCGCTCGTTCTCCAGGGAGGCCTTGGAAAGCTCGGCGTTGAAGAACCTGCCCGGGAAGTACCAGCGCTTGACCACCCGGCCGTCCACGGGACTGCGGTTGGAATGGGCGTTGAACACGTTCATGAAGACCGAGATGCGCAGCGCGTCGCGCTCGATGAACGGATCGCGACAGGCCTCCACCGACACTACCCGTCCGTCCGCGGGCGAAAGCACCAGCCCCGCCCCCTGGGGAACGGGGCGGGGCGGGTCGCGGAAGAACTGCAGCACGAAGGCGAACAGCAGCCACAGGGGCGCCGACCATGCCCCCAGCAGGAACGTTGCGGCGAGGGCCGTCGCCAACGTCACGGCGACGAACGGCCAGCCTTCCCGGGCGATGAGGGGATGGGGGTAGTTCATCGGCTCGCCCGCCCCGGAGCGGGCATTCGCGGGCCGCATCCGGGCGGCGCCCTGCGGGTCCCGCGCTTCAATTCTTGCTCTGATCCACCAGGCGGTTCTGCTTGATCCACGGCATCATGTCCCGCAGCTTTTCGCCCACCACCTCGATTGGGTGCGCCTTGCCCATGCGCCGCAGGGCCTTGAGCTTGGGCGCCCCTGCCTGGTTCTCGAGAATGAACTCCTTGGCGAACTCCCCGCTCTGAATTTCCGCAAGGATCTTGCGCATCTCGGCGCGGGTCTGCTCGTTGATGATCCGCGGGCCGCGGGTGAAATCCCCGTACTCGGCGGTGTTGGAGATGGAGTAGCGCATGTTGGCGATGCCGCCCTCGTACATCAGGTCCACGATGAGCTTGAGCTCGTGCAGGCATTCGAAATACGCCATCTCCGGCGCATAGCCCGCCTCGACCAGGGTTTCGAAACCGGCCTGCACCAGGGCCGAGCAGCCGCCGCACAGCACCGCCTGCTCCCCGAAGAGGTCGGTTTCAGTCTCCTCGCGGAAAGTGGTCTCGATCACCCCGGCCCGGCCGGCGCCGATAGCGCAGGCGTAGGAGAGGGCAAGATCCCGGGCCTTGCCGGAAGCGTCCCGGTGCACGGCGATGAGCGAAGGCACGCCGCCGCCCTGGATATAGGTGGAGCGCACCAGGTGGCCGGGACCCTTGGGCGCGATCATGATCGTGTCCAGGTCGGCGCGAGGCTCGATCTGGCCGAAGTGGATGTTGAAGCCGTGGGCGAAGGCGAGGGCCGCCCCCTTCTTGATGTTGGGCTCGATCTCCTCACGGTAAACCCGGGCGTGATGCTCGTCCGGAAGCAGGATCATGACCACGTCCGCGCCCTTGACCGCCTCGGCCACCTCCTTCACCGCGAGCCCCGCGTTCCTGGCCTTGTCCCAGGAAGCACCCCCCCTGCGCAGGCCCACGGTCACCTTCACCCCGGAGTCGTTCAGGTTGTTGGCGTGGGCGTGGCCCTGGGAGCCGTAGCCGACGATGGTGACCTTGCGCCCCTTGATCAGCGACAGATCGGCGTCTTTGTCGTAATAGACTTTCATGGTTTTCCTCTTCGATGGTTGTTGGCGGCCGAACGCCGCGGCCGGCGCGGCGCGGCTCGATGAAACGGGTCGACGATCGGTGCCGTCAAACCTTGAGGATCCGCTCGCCGCGAGCGATGCCCGAGGCGCCGGTGCGCACCGTCTCCAGGATGGCGCTGCGCTCGATCGCCTGCAGGAAGGCGTCCAGCTTCGATCCGGTACCGGTCAGCTCGATGGTGTAGGCCTTGTCGGTCACGTCGATGATGCGCCCGCGGAAGATGTCCGCCATGCGCTTCATCTCCTCCCGGTCCTTGCCCACCGCCCGCACCTTGACCAGCATGAGCTCCCGCTCGATGTGCTCGCCGTCCGACAGATCGACTACCTTCACCACGTCGATCAGCTTGTTGAGCTGCTTGGTGATCTGCTCGATCACGTCGTCCGAGCCGGAGGTGACGATAGTCATGCGCGAGAGGGTGGGATCCTCGGTGGGAGCGACCGTCAGCGACTCGATGTTGTAGCCGCGCGCCGAGAACAACCCAGCCACGCGCGACAGGGCCCCGGGCTCGTTTTCCATCAGGAGGGAGATGATGTGGCGCATTTCGGTAACCAGAAGTCAGAAGACAAGGGACTGGGGCGGGTGGTCGGAATCGCGTTCTCCCATCGTCGTGACCATCGTCGACGATGGCGTCAGACCAGGATCATCTCGGACAGGCCCTTGCCACCGGGCACCATGGGGAAAACGTTCTCAGCCTGGTCGGTGATGAAGTCCATGAACACCAGGCGATCCTTCATGGAGAACGCTTCCCGCAGCGCCCCCTCCACGTCGCCGGGCTTTTCGATCTTCATGCCCACGTGCCCGTAGCTCTCGGCCAGCTTGACGAAATCAGGAAGGGCGTCCATGTAGGACTCGGCGTAGCGGTTGCCATGGAAGAATTCCTGCCACTGGCGCACCATGCCCAGGTACTTGTTGTTGAGGTTCACGATCTTGATCGGCAGGCGGTACTGCTTGCAAGTGGAAAGCTCCTGGATGCACATCTGGATGCTTGCCTCGCCGGTCACGCACACCACCATCGCCTCGGGATGGGCGAGCTGCACGCCTATCGCCGCGGGCAGCCCGAAGCCCATGGTGCCCAGCCCCCCGGAATTGATCCAGCGCCGCGGCTTGTCGAACTTGTAGAACTGGGCCGCCCACATCTGGTGCTGGCCCACGTCCGAAGTCACGTAAGCGTCCCCGCGGGTCACCTCGTAGAGCTTCTCCAGCACGTACTGGGGCTTGATGACCGGGCTCGAGCGGTCGTAGCGCAGGCAGTCCCGGGCGCGCCACAGCTCGATCTGGGTCCACCACGCCTTAAGCGCCTGGGGATCGGGCCGCTCCCGGGTTTCCTTGAGCAGACGCAGCAGCTCCTCCAGCACGTCGCGCACGTTGCCCACAATGGGCACGTCCACCTTCACCCGCTTGGAAATGGAGGAGGGGTCGATGTCGATGTGGATGATCTTGCGCTCCGGGTTGTAGAAGTGCTTGGGGTTTCCGATCACCCGGTCGTCGAAGCGGGCGCCGATGGCCACCAGCACGTCGCAGTGCTGCATCGCCATGTTGGCCTCGTAGGTGCCGTGCATGCCCAGCATGCCGACGAAGAGGGGGTCCGTGGCCGGAAAGCCACCCAGGCCCATGAGGGTGTTGGTGCACGGGAAGCCCAGCAGCCGGACGAATTCCGTGAGGAGCTCCGAGGCGTTGCTCAGGATGACCCCACCCCCGGAATAGACCATGGGCCGCTTGGCCTCTAGGATCAACTGCACCGCCTTGCGGATCTGCCCGGCGTGCCCCTTCACCACCGGGTTGTAGGAGCGCATGGACACGGTCTCCGGGTAGCGGAATTCGCACTTGGCCGTGGTCACGTCCTTGGGGATGTCCACCACCACCGGCCCCGGGCGCCCCGTGGAGGCGATGTAGAACGCCTTCTTGATGGTAATGGCCAGGTCCTTGACGTCCTTCACCAGGAAGTTGTGCTTCACGCACGGGCGGGTGATGCCTACCGTGTCGCACTCCTGGAAGGCGTCCTGGCCGATGGCGTGGGTGGGCACCTGCCCGGTGATGACCACCAGCGGAATGGAATCCATGTAGGCGGTGGCGATGCCCGTGACCGCGTTAGTGACGCCCGGTCCCGAGGTCACCAGGGCGACGCCCACTTTTTCGGTAGCGCGGGCGTAGCCGTCGGCGGCATGGAGCGCGGCTTGCTCGTGGCGTACCAGGATATGCTTGACCCTGTCCTGCTTGAACAGCTCGTCGTAAATGTACAGGACCGCCCCGCCGGGATAGCCGAACACGTAGTCGACTTTTTCCTCCTGGAGGCAGCGCACCACGATTTCTGCGCCGGTCAGTTCCATCGGATCTGCCTGAAAAACCTGGTAATCGAGAATAAACGTGAAACGATATCGATAAGAAAAGATCCGGTCAAGCCCGGGGAAGGCAACCACTCCTCCAGGGCAAGGGCTTGCCCGGTCGGGAAATTCCGCCCCCGGCGGGCCCTGCGGGGCCGTTCGGGCACCGACGCCCTGGCCCGGGGCAGTCTCACTGCCATCACGACTTTTTTGCTACCATGGGGCGCCTTTTGTAAGGGTTTCCCGATCTCTTGGTCCACCCCGAGGTTGATGCAAGCTGGCTACCTCCAGGGAACTGTCCGACTTTTTGGCGGGCGTAGAACGCCGCGCCTACAAGCAGGCCCTGTTTGCGGTCAAGAACCAGGACCTGGCACTGGACCTCGTCCAGGAGGCCATGTTGCGGCTGGCCGAGAAATACGGAGAACGCCCGGCCGAGGAGTTGCCCCTCATCTTTCAGCGCATCCTCCAGAACGTTATCCGCGATTCGTTCCGCCGGCAGAAAGTAGCCAGCATGTGGACCACCCTAGCCTCGGCGCTCGTGCCGGGCCGGGACCCCGAGCAGGATCCCCTCGAAACTCTCGAACCCGCTGCAGCCTCCAACGCCATGGAGGGTCCTGCGGAGCGCCTGGAGCGCTCCCAAGTGCTTGCTATCCTTGAGCAAGGCATCCAGAGCCTGCCTGCCCGTCAACGGGAAGCCTTCCTTTTGCGTTACTGGGAAGAGTTGGATGTGGCCGAGACCGCCCGCATCATGGGCTGCTCCCAGGGCAGCGTGAAGACCCACTGTTCCCGGGCGACCCATGCCTTGGCCCAATGGCTGCGGTCCAAGGGCATCGAATTATGAACGACGAGACACGCTTGGCTGGAAAGATCCGCGCGCTGCTCGATGACGGGTTAAAAGACCTGGATCCCGCCGTCGGCGCCCGCCTCGAGCAGGCCCGGGAGCGGGCCATCGCCCGCCACCGGACAACAGAGCCGGCCATGGACCTGGCGGGAGCGGGCCGCGGGCGGGGGTTGGGGCTACCCGGACACTCCCCCTGGCGCTTGTGGAGGTCCGCAGGCGTGGTGGCGGTCGCCCTGGCGGTGGCGGTCGTTTTCTGGTCCCAGCGGGAGAGCCCCCTTGATCCCGGCGAGCTGGACGCTGCGCTGCTCTCGGGCGACCTTCCGGTACGCGCTTACCTCCACCCCCAATTCCCTTCATGGCTCCAGCATTCCGAGCAATAGTCCTGTGGCTGGCATTGCTCGGCGTGTTCTCGAGCCCCTTGACCGCGGCGGGGGAGCGGCAACCCTCCTGGTCGGAGCTGACGCCCAAGCAACGGGAAATCCTGGCGCCCCTGGCCAACGAGTGGGACAGCTTTTCCGACGTGCAAAAGAAAAAGCTGTTGGGCGTGGCGCGGCAATACCCGAAGCTCACCCCGGAGCAGCAGAAGCGACTCCAATCCCGGCTCCTGGAGTGGAGCCGGCTCACCCCCGAAGAGCGGGAGCTCGCCCGCAGGAACTACCAGAACCTCAAGCAGATGCCGCCGGAGAAGCGCCGGGAAATCAAGCGCAAATGGCAGGAATACAGCGAATTCCAGGCAGAGGAGGCCAAGCCGGACGCCGGCGTCCCGCCTGCCTCCCGATAGCCAGCTTGGCGCCTCCCACCCCATGATTCCCACGGCCTACGCCAGCCTCGGGCGCCGGTTTCTGAGCCTCCTCTACGACGGCTTGCTGCTTTTAGCAGTCCTCCTGATCGCGGACCTGGCGCTGCTGCTGGCAGTGCCCGGCGCCCGGGAGCCGGCGCTGCGTCCCCTGACCCAGACCTATCTGCTGGCGGTCTCGGGAGCTTACTTCGTGGGGCAGTGGACCCACGGCGGCCAGACCCTCGCCATGAAAACATGGCGCCTGCGGCTGATGTCCGCCGACGGGGGCCCGGTGTCCGCCCAGCAGGCCGTGCTGCGCTTCCTGACGGCCACCCTCACCCTGCTCCTGCCGGCTTTCCTGTGGGCGCTCCTGGACCGGGAACGCCAGTTCCTCCATGACCGCCTGGCGGGAACCCGGATCGTCCAGGAAAAAGGCTGAGCTGGCCCACGGGCTCCGCGGCCGGCTTACCTCCTCTCCACCCACCACATGGCTGCGAAGGCAAGACCCAGGAACGCCGCGGTTGGGCCCATGCCGCTCAAGGCCGGCGGCCACTCGTTGAGCACTCCCAGGTGGGCGAACAGGCGGTTCAACAAGTGGAAGCCCAGGCCCACCATGATGGCGATGAACACCCGGGCTCCTACCCCGCCGGCACGGCGCTGGTGCTGGGCGAAGGGGATGGCGAGCAACATCATCACCAGCACCGCCCCGGGATACACCACCTTGCGCCACAAGGCGATCTCGAACCGGGTGCTGTTCTGCCGGTTCTCGCGCAGGTGCTGGATGTAACTCCACAGGTTGGCGAGGGTCATTTTGTGGGGATCTACCAGCAGCACGTTGATCACTTCCGGGCTCAAGACCGATCGCCAGCGCTCCTGAGGGAGCCTCACCACTCGGCTTTCCGTTCCCTGGAATTCGGTGCGCACCACGTTGGACAAGGACCACCAGTGATCCCCCAGGTATTCGCCGCGCTCGGCGAAGCTGATGGAGCGCAGGTGAAACCCATCGTCGAACTGGAAGATCTTCACCCCGCGCAGGGAGAAATCCAGGTGCACCTGGCGCACGTTGATGAAGCTGCCCTCGTCCTTGACCCACAAGCCGGAGCGGAATTCCTGTCCCACCACCGTGCTGGTGGCGCGCAGCCGCAGCCGCTGGGCGGCCCGGTCGCTCGCCGGGGCGATGAACTCCCCCACCACCAGGGTGATGAGCGCCAGGGTGAGGCCCGCCAGGCACACCGCCAGGGCCAGCCGGTAGAGGGACACGCCCGAGGCCCGGATCACGGTGAGCTCGGAGTGGGCCGCCAACTGGGAAAGGGCGACCACGGTGCCGATCAGGGCCGCGATCGGGAACAGCTCGTAGGCGTGGCCGGGAACGCTCAAGAGCACGTAAGCCACCGCCTGGGACACCCGGTAGGCGCTCTTGCCCACGTCGCTCAGCTCGTGGATCAAGTCGAAGATGATGAAGAGGGAGATGAGCGCCGCGAACACCAGGCCGGTCGCCAAGTAGATCTCCCGCGCCACGTAACGCCGCAGGACCTTCATGCCCGCAACCGCCCCAGGCTGAACACCGAAAGCCGGCGATAGAAGAAGGCGGCGATGAACGCGAGCATCGCCCCATGCACCCCCCACAACCCCAGGGCCGGATCGATCCGCTGGAACGCCACCCAGACCTGGGCCACGCTCAAGGTGTTGGTGTAGATCATGTAGATGAGGATCGCCATGACCAGGTTGAGGGACCGCCCGGCCCGCGGGTTCACCTGGGCCAGGGGGATCGCCAGGAGGGCAAGCAGCACGGCGCTGATGGGCTGACTCAGCCGCCGCCCCAGCTCCGCGACATGCTCGGGCGTGCGGTTTTCCAGCAGCTCGAGGAAGGGCCGGGATTTGGTGGAAGGCACGGCGGGGCGAGCCTCCGCCTGCTGGATGCGCACCGCGTAGCGGTCGAAATGCATGATCCTGTACTCGGGGGAGCCGGGAGGGCCGTCGAACCGGGCGCCGCTCTCCATGACCAGGAAGCGGTCACCGTTCTCCGCCGTCTCCACCCGGCCGATGCGGGCCACCATCACCGCGACGGTGTCCTTCTCCATCGACTGCACGAACACGTTCTCCACCCGCTGCTTGTCCTGGCTTACGGCCTCGACGAAGAAGACCCGGTCGGCGTGGCGCGATTCCTGGAAGGTGCCGGGACTCACGAGGGAGGCGTCATCCCGGGTGCGGAGGATCTGCCTCAGCTCCTCGCTCTTGGCGATGGCCCAGGGCGAGAGGAAAAGGGCGAGGGCCGCCACAATGCAGGCGATCGGCACGGAAAACAGGAGCACCGGGCGCACCCAGGCGGTCAGGCTCAATCCGGCGCTGAACCACACCACCATCTCGGAGTCCCGGTAGGCTCGGCTCAGGCTCAACAGAATGGCGACGAAGGTGGTGCCGGCGAGCAGCGGCGCGAGATAGCTCAAGGTGCGGAAACCGAGGAGTGCCAACACCCCCTCGGCGGGAATCGACCCGCTAGCGGCCTGGTCCAGCAGGCGGATCACCTGGGTGACCAGGGTGATGGCCAGAACCACCACGAAGACCACGATCCCGGTGGTGGAGAACTCGCGTAAGGCGCTTCGGGTGAAGATCCGCGGCGCGTTCTTTGACTTATACGCGCCTGAGCGGGGATAATTCGGCATTCGCGAAAGACCTAAAAACGCAATCCAGACGAGGAGTTAGTCGTGGAATTTAGCATAAAAAGCGGCGCCCCCGAGAAAAGCCGCACCGCCTGTCTGGTGGTCGGCGTGTTCGAGCCGCACCGATTGAGCGCTCCGGCCCAGGCCATCGACAGCGCCGCCCAGGGCTTTGTTTCCGACATTCTCCGCCGCGGCGATATGGAAGGAAAATCCGGCTCCACCCTGATGCTGCACAAAGTGCCGGGAATCCTGGCCGACCGGGTGCTGCTCACGGGCCTGGGACCGGAGCGGGAGTTCCGGGAAAAGGAGTACCGCAACGCCGTGGCTGCGGCCGTGCGCGCCCTCGCTGAGAGCGGCGCGGCCGAGGCGACCCTATGCCTGCCGGAGGTGGAGGTGAAAAAGCGGGACGTGGCGTGGAAAGTCTCGACGGCGGTCGTGGCGGCCATGGAGACGGCCTACCGCTTCGACCGCTTGAAGAGCAAGCCGGAGGAAGCCCGCCGGCTGCGCAAGCTCACGCTGGCGGTGCCCCGGCGGGCTGACGTGAGCCCGGCAGAAGAAGGCCTGCACCAGGGCCAAGCCATCGCCTGCGGCATGAACTTGGCGAAAGACCTGGGCAACCTGCCGAGCAACATCTGCACCCCCTCCTACCTGGCCGAGCAGGCCACCGGCATGGCCAAGGCCTACGACTTCAAGGTCCAGGTGCTGGAGCGCAAGGACATGGAAAAGCTGGGCATGGGCGCCCTGCTCGCCGTGGCCAAGGGAGCCCACGAGCCCCCCAAGCTCATCATCCTCGAGTACCACGGCGCAGACCGGAAACAGGCTCCCGTCGCCCTGGTGGGCAAGGGCGTCACCTTCGACACCGGGGGCATTTCCATCAAACCCGCCCAGGACATGGACGAGATGAAATTCGACATGTGCGGCGCAGCCAGCGTGCTGGGCACCTTCAAAGCCCTCGCACAACTGCAATTGCCCATGAACGTGGTGGGCGTCATCCCGGCGACGGAGAACATGCCGGGCGGCCGGGCCAGCAAGCCCGGCGACGTGGTGACCAGCCTCTCCGGCCAGACCATCGAGATCCTGAACACCGACGCGGAAGGACGCCTGATCCTGTGCGACGCCCTGACCTACGCCGAGCGTTACAAGCCCGCCACGGTGATCGACATCGCCACGCTGACCGGCGCCTGCGTCATCGCCCTAGGCCATGTGGCGACCGGCCTCTTCAGCAACGACGAGGCGCTCGCCAATGAGATCATCCGGGCGGGCGAGCAAGCCCTGGACCGGGTCTGGCAGATGCCCCTGTGGGAAGACTACCAGGAACAACTCAAAAGCAACTTCGCCGACATGGCCAACATCGGCGGCCGGCCGGCGGGCAGCATCACCGCCGCCTGCTTCCTCGCCCGGTTCACCAAGAAGTTCCGTTGGGCCCATCTAGACATCGCCGGCACCGCCTGGAAGTCGGGCAAGGAGAAGGGCGCCACCGGTCGCCCCGTGCCCCTGCTCACCCAGTTTCTCATCAACCGCGTTACAGAAGCCAGGGGACGGAAAGCCGAAGGAGGAAGATAACTCTCGATGGCAAAGGGCAAAAATGGGTGAATTCTGTCCTCTGAATCCTAGCTTCTGATGACCCAGATCGACTTCTACACCCGCGTCGACGATAAGCTCGCCACCGCCTGCCGGCTGGCGGCCAAGGCGTTCCAGCAGGGCTTGCGGGTGCTGGTGCTGACGCCGGACGGGGAAACGACGGAAAAAGTGGACCGGCTGTTGTGGACCGTGCCTGCTACCGGCTTCATTCCCCATTGCCGCAACGCCAGTCCCCTCGCCGCGGCGACGCCGGTCATCGTGGACCATGCGCCCGAGCCGCTGCCCCACGACGAGGTGCTGATCAACCTGTGTCTGGGGTGGCCGACGTTCTTCAGCCGCTTCCAGCGGCTGGTGGAGATCGTCTCCACCGACGAGGCGGACAGTCAGGCGGCCCGGGAGCGTTACCGCTTCTACCAGCAGCGGGGCTACGCCATCCATCATCACGACCTCTCCGCTTTGAGGGGACGAGACTGAGCTCGCGCCCATGACCGAGGCGTCCCGATCCATCGACGAAACGGACGCGCTGCTCGCCAAGCTGGACGCGCTGCTCGCCAAGCATCGCCCGCGGCAGGCAGAGCCCGCGTCTTCCGAGGACCCGGATCCCTTCCCCCTCCTGAGCGAGGTTCTGGAGGAGCCCGAGCCGGTCGCTTTCGAGGAAAGCGCAGAAGATGAAGAGGGCCTGCCCGTTCTCCGGGAGGAGATTGCCGAGGACGCTTTGCGAGCGGGCGAGCCGTGGGAAAGCCGCATCGCGGGCGTCCTGCGCGCCCATCTGGCCCCGGCGCTCCCCGAAGGGCAGCGGGAAACCCTGATCGCGCAAGCCGCCCGGGCGGTGGCCCTGACCGTCATGGCACCCGGCGCGGAATCCCGTCCCGGGAGCGGGGTCCCGTCCATGCCCTTGGGCCCTATAATACGTAGCTTTTCGACCTCGCCCCCGCCCATGGGAGAACTCGCCAAAAGCTTCGATCCGCGCGGGATCGAGCAACGCTGGTACGAATACTGGGAGTCCCGCGGGTATTTCGCCGCCCGCGACGAGCCCGATCGACCGGTCTTTTGCATTCAGCTCCCCCCGCCCAACGTGACGGGAACGCTCCACATGGGGCACGCCTTCCAGCAGACGCTGATGGACGTGCTGGTGCGCTACCACCGCATGCGGGGCTACAACGCCAACTGGATCGTGGGCACCGACCACGCCGGCATCGCCACCCAGATCGTGGTGGAGCGCCAGCTGGAAGCTGAAGGCAAGACCCGGCACGACCTGGGCCGGGAGAAGTTCGTCGAGCGGGTGTGGCAGTGGAAACAGCATTCGGGGGCCACCATCACCCGCCAGATGCGGCGGCTGGGCGTCTCGGCCAATTGGACCTATGCCGACACCGAGGGCCAGCGGGCCGGCTACTTCACCATGGACGCGCGCATGTCCCGGGCGGTGATCGAGGTCTTCGTGCGGCTCTACCAGCAGGGGCTCATCTACCGGGGCCAGCGCCTGGTCAACTGGGACCCGGTGCTGGGCACCGCGGTCTCCGACCTGGAGGTGGACAGCGAAGAGGAGGACGGCCGGCTCTGGGAAATCCGCTATCCCCTGGCCGACGGCTCGGGGGCGGTGGTGGTGGCCACTACCCGCCCCGAGACTATGCTGGGGGACGTGGCGGTGGCGGTCCATCCCGATGACGAGCGCTACCGGCATCTGGTCGGCAGAGGGGTCACCCTGCCCCTCACCGGGCGGACGATCCCGGTCATCGCCGACGAGCACGTGGACCCGGAATTCGGCACCGGGTGCGTGAAGATCACCCCGGCCCACGACTTCAACGACTACCAGGTGGCGGCGCGCCACGCGCTCGCGCCCTTGAACATCCTCACCCTGGACGCCAGGATCAACGACCAGGCGCCCCCGGCTTATCGAGGGCTCGACCGCTTCGAGGCCCGGCACCGCGTGCTGGAAGACCTGCGGGCCCAGGGGCTGCTCGTCTCCGAGAAGCCCCACCGGTTGAAGGTGCCCCGCTCCGGCCGCACCGGCGTCGTCGTGGAGCCCATGCTCACCGACCAGTGGTTCGTCGCCACGTCCGCCCCGGCCCCCGAGGGAACCCTCTTCCCGGGCAAGTCCCTGGCCCAGATGGCGCTGGAAGCGGTGGCGCGGGGCGAGGTCAGGTTTTTTCCCGAGCACTGGGCCACCACCTACAACCACTGGCTGGAGAACATCCAGGACTGGTGCATCTCCCGCCAGCTCTGGTGGGGCCACCAGATCCCCGCCTGGTACGACGAGCAAGGCCGGGTGTTCGTCGCCCGCACCGAGGCGGAGGCCTACGCCCAGGCCCGAGCCGCCGGCTATACCGGCCCCCTGCGGCGCGATCCCGACGTGCTCGACACCTGGTTTTCCTCGGCCCTGGTGCCCTTCAGCTCCCTGGGCTGGCCGGAGCCGACCCGGGACCTGGAGCTGTATCTTCCCTCCTCTGTGCTGGTGACCGGCTTCGACATCATCTTCTTCTGGGTCGCCCGCATGGTCATGATGACCAAGCACTTCACCGGCAAGGCGCCCTTCCGCCACGTCTATATCAACGCCATCGTGCGCGACGCGGAAGGCCAGAAGATGTCCAAGTCCAAGGGCAACACCATCGATCCCATCGACCTGATCGACGGGATTTCACTGCCCGAGCTGCTGGCCAAATCCACGGTGGGGTTGCTCCGCGCCGAGCACAAGGAGAGGATCGAGCAGTACATCCGCAGCCATTTTCCTGAGGGCATTCCCGCCTTCGGCGCCGATGCCCTGAGGTTCACCTTCGCGTCTCTGGCCACCTTCGCCCGCACCCTCAACTTCGACCTGAACCGCTGCGAAGGCTACCGCAACTTCTGCAACAAGCTATGGAACGCCACCCGCTTCGTGCTGATGAACACGGAGGGGCAGGATTGCGGGCTCGACGAGGGGGCGCCTGTCGAGCTTTCGGTCTTCGACCGCTGGATCGTCGGCCGCCTGCAACAGGCGGAGCAACAGGTGATCGACGCCCTGGCCGAGTATCGCTTCGACCTGGCCGCCCGGGCGATCTACGAGTTCGTCTGGGACGAGTACTGCGACTGGTACCTGGAACTCGCCAAGGTGCAGCTCGCCGAGGGGGGCGAGGCGGTCCGGCGCGGGACGCGCCGCACCCTGGTGCGGGTGCTGGAAGCGCTGCTGCGCCTGGCGCACCCCTTCATTCCCTTCATCACCGAGGAGCTGTGGCAGCGGGTCGCGCCCCTGGCGGGGAAGAAGGAAAGCGATACCCTTATGCTGGCGCCCTATCCCCAGCCCGACCCGGACAGGATCGACGAGGCCGCCACGGCCCGGGTACAAGCGTTCAAGGAGGTGGTGAACGCCTGCCGGCACCTGCGCAGCCAGATGGGGCTGTCGCCCTCCCAGCGGGTCCCTTTGCTGGCGGTCGGTCCGCGAACGCTCATCGAGGCCCATGCCGCCCCACTGCGGGCCCTGGCCCGCCTGTCGGAGGTTCAGGCGGTGGAGGGCAGCCTGCCCCCCGCCGACGCGCCCGTGGCCATTGCGGGCGACTACCAGCTCATGCTGAAGGTGGAAGTGGACGTGGCGGCCGAGCGGGCGCGCCTCGCCAAGGAACTCGCCCGGGTGGAAGCCGAGATCCAGAAAGCCCAGGCCAAGCTCGCCAATCCCAATTTCGTGGAGCGGGCGCCGGCGGCGGTGGTAGCCCAGGAACGCCAGCGCCTGGAGGCCTTCCGCGACACCCTGGACAAGCTCAGGGGCCAGATGGAAAAGCTGCCCCCGGCCTGAGCTTTTTCCCTCACCCCACCTTTCGGCGCAAAGAACGCAGCCACAGACGCCGTGTCAAGCGCACCCTGCTCGCAGGACGCCCCCTGATCAGCGCCCTTCGCCCCAGCCGAACTGGTCGCAGTAGAGCTTGAGCTTTTCCACGATCTCCTCCCGCTCGAAAAAGCGGTCGGCCCGGGCGAGGCGCGCCTGATCCCGGGTGGCCAGATCTCCGCCGAAGCACAAGATCGGCACGTTGAGCATCATCTCCATGCGCACCTGCTCGATGACCGCCAGCGGGTCGAAGGCCTGGGCTTCGTCCAGGTCGAGCAGGATGAACCGATGCAGCAGCACGTCCTGGTAGCCGCCGAGCGCCTCCAGATCAGTGCACTCGACCAGCGTCCACCCCGACGGCAGCGCGGCGCGCAGCTCGTCCAGCAACAGCGGGTCCGTGGTCATGACGATGAGCTTGCGCTCAAGGCGCGCTTTGACGGTGGGAATGGTCATGGCACACCGGCAGCGGCTTCGACGATGAACCGGGACCAGCGGGCCGAGCGATCCGCAGACAGCGCCGCCAGGGCCCTCTGGAGAGTGCCCTGATCGACCGGCAGGCCGGGAGTCGCCTCCAGACACGATTGCACCTCGTCGTCCGAAGCGGCGATGCGTGCGATGCGCTTGCGGTCGATCACAAGCCGCACCCACTCCTCGCCCGCTCGGCGTTCGATGAGAAAACGGGCCGCGTTGAGCTTGAGGCCGTGCCGGACGGCGCGGCGCGGGGGGGTGTACCAGGGCTCCTCCACCTCCTCAAGCGCCCCTGCCCGGGCGCAGAGCTCTTCATCGGTCAGAGTGGCCGTCTTTAGATGCCAACGGAGGCGCCGCGCACAAGCGCTGCGGAACGCTTCGAGCAACGCCTCTTCCGGCGGAGGCTCGCCTTCCCGTGCCCAGTCCGAGACAGCCTCGGTCAGTTCCTCCACCAGCCAGACCCGGAACGCTTCGCTCGGCGAGGCAACACAGCGGCCGAAGCGCTCGGCGGGAAAGCGATACAGGAAGCTCGATCCGATCACCGCGGCTCGTCCGATGCTGGCCGAGCCGCTGCCGGCGATCTTGCGCCCGCGGCACCACAGGTCTTGCTCCACGCGCTCCACGGCGAGCCCGAAGGAAGCGTAAGTGTCCAGCGCCGGCGCCAGCGCCCAGTCGCCCCATTGCGCGGGCCGCCCCCGGAACCGCGCTTGGGGCACTACGATGGCAAAGCAGTACTGGTCCGGATCGATCCACACGCAGCCGCCCCCCAGGGGCCGCCGCACCACCGGCACTTCCAGCTCGGCCGCCAGCTCAGCCTCGCGGGACTGGTGCTGGCCGATGCTGACATGCTCCGCGGCTTGACCCCAGACGATGGCAGGCGGATCGTCATCCTTCATGCACCTGGCGACCGCGGCATAAGTGGCGTGCAGGACCTCTCCTGTCACGAATCCCACGTTGATCAGTCGCGCGCTCCGCATCCCACGCCCTTATGATCCTTCCATCTCCGACACAGAAGTATTCCCCTGCCTGTGCTCGCCCGCTCCCAAAGGGGAGGGCGGTCGCCGCGGGGAGAGGACGGGCTTACCCATGGGCTTTGGGGCGGCGAGGTGGTATCACGCGCCGGCGCCGCGGCTTGGCAGCAATCCAACGCCAAAACACGAGCCCGACGCTTGGCGGGACGCCTACTGTTGCTCGCCCGCTGAACCTTCGGGACGGGTTTCGAAAAAGCAAGCAAAATAGAAGTCGCGCTGCTCCAACGCTTGCAAAGCCTTGACCCGCGCCTCCATGCCCTCGCGAAAGATGTCCGCCAAGTGACGCCCCTGCTCGCCATCGAGCACGTGGATCTGCCCCAGGAACGGATGCCCGTTCTGGTCCACCTCGTCTAAGGTGAGCACCCGAGCGGTCAACTCATCGGGCGGCGGCAGATACAGGAGATACGCTTCACAGTCGGGATCCTCCGGGTCCAGCGGGCACAGGACGATGCGGCCCAGCCAGGCGAGCCGCGCTGCCTGGTTGAAGTGCACGATGTCGAGCTTTTTTCCCTTGCGGTACTTATTGAGCTCGTTCTTGAGCCGGCTGATGTCGGTGAGGTTGATCTGTTTCATGTCGCCCGCGGGATCGCTCGCAGGTACTCCCATTCTACCGCGCGGGGCAGGAGGCGGCATCGCCCGGCACCTTGCCCACCAGGAGCAAGAAGCTCTCGAAGGGCCCCATGTTGCCCATCGCCTCGAAGCGGGGCCCCTCGAACTGCAAGCGGTTGAAGAACATGGCGCGCATCGGGCCGTATTCGCCGCGGCCCATCTCCTGCCAGCGCTTCGTCTCCGCCCACATCAGGTAGTCCGCCGACGAATCGAGCTTGGACTCGGCTGCGCCGCCGTAGACGCACAGCGCGCTGCCGTCCTGCTCGCTCACCCGCAACTCGATGCGGAGGCTGTCCGGGCAGTCCTGGCGGTAGAGTTGCATGACCTTATAGCCACGGCCGGCATGATTCTTGACCCATCCCGATTCGACCAATTGCCGGGTGAGCACGGGGTCGGCATTCCACGCGGCGCACAGGGCCCGGGCCCATTCAGTTGACATCAAAACCGGCGCCGGCCACGCCGCCGGCGCAGCCGCCAGAACAAGCGCCACACCGAGCCCCACCTTCCTGGCCATCTCTCCTCCTTTATCGAATTGAAGCGCCCCAACCCTCCTTCCCGGGGGCCCCCGAGCCTCGGCGCCCGCGCCCCCCTGGAAGCCGAGGCCGAAGCGCACGCGAGCCGCTCACATCCTCCAGCTATAGGCGACCCCGATCGAGTTCTGATACATCTTGATGGTCTCGGTCGTGGTCGGCGGTGCGCCGAAGTTGGTGAAGAACGACTGGGCCGTGACGCCGGTGTTGAAGGCATGCATATAGAAGAATGTCCATTCGCCGCCCGTCGGTGTCACGTACGTCGCCCCCAGGGTCACGTGGTCCCGGATCACCCCGGGCGCCAGGATGTTGATGGTGACGTCCTGGGCCCGGATCGGGTTGTCGCTGCGGTTGTAGCCGGCGCGCAGGGTCCAGCGCTGGTTGTACTGGTACTCCACGCCCAGCTTGAACACGTTGACGTCCTGCCAACCGAAGCCTGCTCCGTTCGAGCCGCCCAGGCAGTTGGAGAGATTCCCCCCGGCGCAGCCGAGCAACAGGCCGCTGGGGTTGCCGACCGATTTCACGTCGCTGTAGTTGATGCGCTGGTAGTCAAAAGCGATGGCCAGCTTCGGGGTGGCTTGCCAGGCGATGCCCACGTTGTAATTCTCGGGGATGTCGAAATCGCCCTGCTCAGCGAAGAGGCCCTTATACTTGTCGAACTCGTCCATGTAGATCTTGGTCGCGTAGGCGGCGCCCACCGAGAGGCCTGGTGCGAGCCTGCCGAAGTAGCCCACGCGCACCCCCGCGCCGACGGAGGTCTCGTGCCCGCGGTTGGTGAAGTTGGCGGGATCGGTGGAAAAGCCGGCGAACGCCTGGAGCCCCTTCGCCGCGAAGCGCTGGCCGGCGAGGAGAGGCGCCACGCCGATGGAATGATCGGGGTGGAACTTGTAGGCCAAGGTGGGGGCGATGATCACCTGGGCGAGATCGACGCCCAGGCGCCCGTCGCCGCACAGCAGGTTGTAGCTGGGCTTGCCCGGGTTGAACGCGGCGCAGGCGCTCGCCGCCGGAATCTGGCCGCCGGGATAATCGGTGTTCATGCCGCCGTTTCCATACACGGTCACGCCCAGCGCGAGATTGGGGGTAAGCATCCAGTTCACCCCGAACTCGGGAATCAAGAAAAACTTCCGGTCGCTTTCCGCGGTTCCGTCGATGCCCGCCACTCCGCTGCCGAAGCGGCTAGACTCCCGGATCGGGCTGAAGACCATGGCACCGATGCCGACGTCGAGGCGGTTGCCGAGAAAGGCCATGCTGGCGGGATTGTTGGCGCCGCCGAAGGCATCGACGGCCCGGGCCGTCGCCGCGCCCCCCATGCCCTTGTTCTTCATGCCGTAGCCTTCCTGGAAATAGCCGTCGGTGGCGAGGGCGGCGCCGGACAAGCAGGCGCAGCCCAGGGTGAACGCCGTGGCCAGGGTTTTCCTCTGTCTCCTCATTGTTGCCCTCCTGAAAGTGGGCTCGAACGAGCCGTTTTTCCACGAACATCCTAGGGTTATTTTTATTAAATTTCAATATTATTCATTGCTAATGTCAACTCTGCTTTAATACCTTGAAAAGACTGCCTCTTTATTCACTAGGTACCCGGTCCTCGCTCCGCATCTGGCGCCGGACGATGGCCACGTCCCGGCGATTCAGGGCGAAAGGGAAGGAGCGGATATCGGTCGGGCTAGAATCGCCGTAGGGGCGGTTGCAGGCGGAGACTTCCTCGTCGTCCTTGCCCGGGCAACCGGAGGTGCGGAAGGGCTTGCCCGAACGGATCAGGGCCTCCAGCTCGTCCTCGGGAAGCCCGAAGTCAACGACCCGCCCCGCCTCGTCGAACTGCATGTCGTCGATACGCCCGCCGGCGTAATCGATGATGAACCGGGCAAGCTGCACCCGGCGCCACTGGGCCCGGTCCACCGGCGGCCAGTCTTCCATGAGGGAGCCCCGCTCCGGGAAAAAGGCAAACATGTGGTTGTGCCCCCCCATGTCCTTGATCCGCTGCGCCACGGTGAGGATCTCCCGCTCCGTCTCCCCCAGGCCGCAGATGAGATGGGCGCCGAATTTCTCGGGGCCGAACACCTCGGCGGCCCACTCGATGGCCTGCCAGTACTTTTCCCACTTGTGGGGACTGTCTACCCCCTTGCCCCGGGTGCGGTCGAAGATGGTTGGCGTGACTGCGTCCAGGGCCACGGTGAAGATGTCCGCGCCCATGGCCTTTAGGCGCTTCAAGTCCTCCTTCTCCATGGTGGTGGGATTGGAAAGGATGGACACCGGAATGTGCTGGATTTCCCGCACCCATTTCTCCAGGAGGGCGAAGGTGTCCTGGTCCGAATTCGGGTGGGTGATCATGGAAATGCACATGCGCTGAAACTGCCCCCGGTCTTCCGCGGCCTTCACCCGCTCGATCACTTCGTCGTAGCGCACCGTGGGCCAGTCCACGCGGATGAAATTCCGGTCGGCGTAGTCCCGGGCCTCCTCCCGGTGCCGGGCGAGCCCGCAATAAGCGCAATTGGCCCGGCAGCCTTCCGGATAGGTCACCAGCAGGTTGAGACAGTGGGTGCAGGCGGTGCGGTACATCCGCCCGGGGACGAGCCCCAGGGTGATGGCCGCGGCGGTGCTCATCTGCACGTACTCCGGCGAACGCATCTGGGGGGTTTTGATGTGGTAGTTGGGGCGGTAGAAGCGGATCGGCTGAGCTTCCGGCACGGCGTTCATCTGTTTTCTCCTTCAAGCGAAATACTCTGCAAACGCGATCCAGCCGCGACGGTGGAACGCGTCGGTCCGGGCGCTGGGCGTCCGCCACCCGGCGCTCATCGCCCGTCGCCGGCGCACCGCCCGCGCCACCGAGTCTTCGAACTGATCCCGCACGTCCTCTTCGAAATCGGCCAGCGCCCGGGCTCGGCCCGCGAGGACCTCCGCCGCCGCTTGTCCCGCGCGCTCCCCCGAGATCACCGCGGCGGGTATGCCCGCGCCGGTGATGGGGTGAGTGAGGCCCGCGGCGTCGCCCGCGAACAGCACCGGACCGTGGACCAGCGCCGGGCGCAAGCCCCCCACGGGAATCGCGCCGCCCGTACGGGACGCGATTTCGCGGCCCACCCGGCCTTCTTCCTGCAGCCGGCGATGGAGCGCTTCCAGGGGCCCTTTCAAGTCGGGGGCGAAGGCCCGGTCCAGGCCCAATCCCAGGTTGGCCCAGGGCCCCTTGGGGAAAAGCCATGCGTAGCCGCCTGGATAGTCACTCGAGAGCCAGACCTCGGTGACGGCGCTGGGCCGAGTGAGGGGCACCGTGTACTGCCGAGTCTCCACGCATTCCAGGGACGATAATCCCAAAGCCTGGGCCACCCGGGAACGGGGCCCGTCCGCAGCCACCAGGAGCTTGAACTCCACCTCCAGCGGCCCATCGGGCCCCTCCGCCCATGCCCGCCGCCGGGACAGGTCGATGCCTGCAAGGCACGTGCCCGTCTCCACCTGGGCGCCCGCCGCTGCGGCCGCCCGGACGAAGGCCTGGTCGAAGGCCGCCCGGTCCACCATCAAGCCGGGGAATGGGGTGCGCTCCCCATGCCCCGAGGGCAGCCGGCTTTCCATGGCTTCGATCCGCTGCAAGAGCACCCCGGGGTCCCGGGTCCAGCGGCCGAGGGGCAATGGCACGAATTCCGCGCACTGCACCGGCAGGCCCACCACCCGCTTGCGCTCCAGGGCGATCACTTGGAGCCCCCGGCGCGCCGCCGTCCACGCGGCTGCGCCTCCTGCAGGGCCCAAACCGACCACCAGGAGATCGCAGCGCCGGACCATTCAGGAGGGCTCCTCCTGGGAGGAGGGGTATCGGGACGCGAGCGCTTTGCGCACCACTTGGGCAAAATCGGCGGGCTTCAGCATGAGCAGGTCCACGGACCGCCCAGCGAAAAAAGCCTCCACGCGCTCTTCCAGGCGCTCGAGGGGCGCATCTTTCAGGTGGGCTTCCAGGTCCATCACCGCCCGCCGCGGCCGCACGAAAAAATCTCCGGTGAACCAGACCTGCCTGACCCGCTCGCCCGCGGCGTCATAGAGGACGGCGGCGCGCACCAATCCCCCGGGGAACTTCGCTGCCGCCTCCAGCAGGGGCTGCTCCGTTCTGGGGCGGGTGAGCAGGTGCACCCAGTCGGGATGATCCATTTCCGCCAAGGCCTGACGATAGCGGGCCTCCTCCGGCGGCGTGAGCCCCGAGGGGACGAAATCCACGCCGAAGGCCCGGGAGAACGCCTCGGCGAGACGGGCCTTGATGTCCGCAAGGGGCGGCGCAGCGCCCAGCAGCTCGGCGAGGCTCGTCACCCGTTCCCGGGCGGAACCGATCGCCTTGTCCGAGAGCTTGTCCGCGGGGATGCGCAGCACCCGCAGCATGCGCTCCACGTCGAACTGGATCAGCAGGGTCCCCTGGTACATGAGCGCCTCCCCATCGAAAGCGCCGCCCGTGCCGGAGATCTTGCGCCCGCCCACCTCGATGTCGTTACGCGGCCGGTACCGGGCATCGACGCCGAGAGCGCGGATCCCCTCCGCCGCCGCTTCGCAGATGCGTCGGGCGATGGCAGCCATATCCGCCGTTCCCAGCTCCCGCCGGGAGAGGTAGAGTTCCCAGCCGAGCTGGCCTGGGTCCATGTAGATGGCGCCTCCGCCGGTGATGCGCCGTTGCACGGCGATGCCCTCGGCGGCGCAGCGCTCCAGGTCGAGCTCCTGCTCGGCGCTCTGGTGGTAACCGAGCAGCGCTGACGGGAGAAACTGGAGAAACCGCAGCGTGGGCGGCGCCTCACCCGCCTGGCGCGCCTCCAGCAGGGCCCGGTTGAGGGCCATGTTCTCCGCCGCCCGGCGAATCCCCGTATCGAGCAAGCGCCAGCGTGCGGTCACGGTCCCCCCTTCAGCCCGGCGATCCCGACACCACGACCCGGATTCCGGCGAGCCCGCCGGCACCGGCCGGGGGTCGGCTGCGCCGTCGTTCCTCTTCGATCACGCGATCGAGGTCGATCGTGAGACCCTCGCTGTCGCCCTCCAGGGCAAGCACTTCGTCCCCCACCGTGATGGAGCAGCAGGCGGGCGTCACCCGCACGTCCCGCCCCAGGCGCGCCGCCAGCTCCACCATGCCGTCCGCAGGATGAGCGATGCCGTTCAGCCCCGCCAGCACCGCGTAGGCGTCGATCTCGGTCTTAGCCCGGCCCGCTGGGCGGGCGCAGCCCAGGAGGATCGGCGTGTCGGGCAGGGCCTCCCGGGCGTCCATGAAAAAGGCCCCCACCTCCTTCGGGTCCGGCGTGGCGAAGGGGCGGTGCGCCGGCGCGTAAAAGGGCATCACCACCACCAGCACCAGCGCATCTGGCGGATGGCGCTTGAGCATCTCCAGGGCGTTCCACTCCCCCAGGAGCCGACCGTAGTGCAGGCCAATCACGATATGGGGCACCACCTTGAGGGAAGTCTCGGTAAGGTACGCCAGGGAGGCCTCGAAGTCCTCCACGCCGCGGCGCAGGTGGTAGACCTGGCGGATGGTGTCCTGGGCGCCGATCACGTCCATCATGGCGGCGTCGATTCCGGAGTCTTCCATGCGCCGGGCGATGTCCCGGTCCACCAGCGCCGTGTGCAGCGCGATCTTGAACCCGGGGAAGGCGTCCTTGATGCGCCGGATCACGGGGTAAAAAGGCCCGTACTCCACCTCGTTGCGGTGGTTGGAGCCGCCGGTGAGGAGCATCCCCCGGGCGCCCGCGGCGATCTGCTCGTTCACCACTTGCCACAGGGCTTCGGGCGTCCTGGCAGGGATCATGGGCTCCAAGATCTTGGCCTTGCAGTGGTCGCAGGCGAGCTTGCATTCGGGCCCGGTGATGGACACGGCGGGCCAGGCGCTCTTGCCGCAACCGGCGATCTCGGAGGTGGCGTAGGCCTTGAACGTGGGGGTATAGAAATTGATCCCGTCTATGCGCTCGCCGCTGAGCCTGCCGTAGCGGGAGGCCATGCCATCGACCAGCCGGGGATCCAGCTCCAGGTCCTCCAGCGCCTCCACGCGCTCAACGATGCTCAACCAGTCGGACATGAGAATTTCTTCTTTTCTCTATGCCTCCGTGGTTGCATCCTCATGCTCAAGCGCAACCGCCGAAACCGTCGGCCTGCATCTTGGCCTCGAAGGCCTGGGCGGCGGCCGCCCCCGTCTGGAGGTTCGCCGATTCCGCATCCCACTGGCTCGGCTTCATCTTGACCAGCCAGCCGGCGCCGTAGGGATCCGCGTTGATGGTGCCCGGCTTCGCCTGCACCGCGTCGTTGATGGCGATCACCTCGCCCGAGACCGGCGCCTTGACCGGACCGACCCACTTGCCGGACTCCACGGTGCACACGGACTTGTTGAGTTCGACGTTTTTTCCCACCTTCTTTGGCGTATACGAGACGATCTCCCCCGCCAGCGCACAGGCGTAGCTGGTCAAGCCGACGGTGACGGTGCCGTCCGCCTCCCGGCGCGCCCACACGTTGTTCTCCACGTTGTAGTACAAGTCGTCAGGAAAGTTGCAGCCTCGCACGGTCGCCATGTCGGTTCCCCTTTATTTGTCGTTCAGAAAAACATGGTCTTGTCGCAGCCGAGGATCAGGTCCGCCAGGGCCCCCGCAGGAGAGATTTCGTCCACCTCGTCGATCACCTCTTCCACCTCCAGCTCGTAGCCCGGCATCGCCGGCTTGCACAGGTGGAGCCTGACGCCCGCCGCCTTCGCCTCGCGCATGAACTCGATGATTTTCTTACCGCCTTTCATGGCGGTCAAATTCTCCGGCACACCCTTCTGGGCGAGCAGCACCCCCTCCATGGTGAGGAAGATGCGCACGTCCGCGTCCATAGAGGCGAGGAGGGCCCCGATGTAGAACGGCGTGGCGCAGCGGTGGGGCGTGCTGGGGCCGCTGGTCATCACGATGACCACCCGCTGCTCCCCGTGATCCAGGTAATGGGACTCGGCCATCAGGACGAGGGCCTTTCGCAGCGGATGTCCTCGCGCCGGGCCCGGGCGCAGTAGCCCGTGCGGGCCGCCTCGCCGGTCACCAGGCCTTCGAGGGCTTTCTCCAGATCGCCAGCGGGCCGCACCCGGGCGATCCAGGCGTCGAAGGGAGCACGATTGAGCAGCGCCGGATCGTCCAGCACTTCGGGGTTGGCCGCTTCGATGGTGCAATCGAAGGGATTGGGCACGGGCCCCGCCCACTTACCGCTTTCGATGGTGGCCACGGGCTTGCCGGCGGGCCGCAGCGTCCCCGGGCGGCGCACCCGCACGTGCAGGATCCGGCCGGCAATGGTTTGGGAGAGGTCGGTCATGCCCACGGACACCGTCCCGTCGTTCTCCACGCGGACCCAGATCTGGTACTCCCCATCGTAATACAGCTCGGGTCGAAACTCGCAGCCATTGCACTCCATGGCGGTCAGCTTACACGAGCCTCCAGCGCAAGGCACGCGTGCCGGCCGTGCAGGGGCGCCTACCGCCGACCATCCATCACCGGAAGCTCAGATGATCCCTTTTTCGTGCAGGAAATCCAGCGAGTCGCTCACGTTCTCGTGAATCCCGAGCTTTCTCGCCGACAATCCCATGGCCAGGCCCAGGAGCTGGGTGAAATAGAGGATCTTCACGCTGGTCTTGATCCCGAACTGGGTCTCGGCGCGCACCTGGTGCATCTCCAGCCCGGAATGGCAGGTGGGGCATTCGGTGGCGATGACCTCGGCCCCCGCTTCTTCGGCCGCCTGCAGCAGGTTGAGCACCAGTTGGGTGGAGGTGTCCGCGTCGGACAGGGTATGGGCGCCGCCGCAACAGGCGGTCTTCAGAGGGAAGTCCACGTTCACCGCTCCGGCCGCCGCCAGCAGATCGTCCATGAAGTGGGGCTTATGGGTGGACTCGGAGCCCGGCCCCCGGTCCTTCTCCGGAAAGATCTGCCGCGGGCGCGTGTACATGCAGCCGTAGTAGTTGGCCACCCTGATGCCGTTCAGGCTCTTCTTGAGGCGCGCCTTGATGCCCTCCGGGCCCAGCTCCTCCATGAGCCATTCCAGCAAGTGAAGGGTGCGCACGTCCCCCTTGTACACCGGATCGTCGGCCTGCCGCGCCAGATCCTGCACGGTCTTGAGGGCTTCCTCGGAGGTGGCCAGCTCGTATTCGGCTTTCTTCAGGTTGTGATAGCAGCCGTTGCAGGGCGCCATCACGGTATCGAACCCCATCTTCACGCCGGCGATGGCCAGGTTGCGCGCCGACATGTAGGTCTGGAGCATGGGATGGACGTTCTTCACCTCCATGGCCCCGCAGCAGTTCCAGTCCTCCAGATCGTGCATCTCCAGCTCCAGCGCCTTCACCAGCGCCCGGGTGGAGCGGTCGTAGGGACCGCCGGAGCCTTCTAGCGCGCAGCCGGGGTAATACGCCACTTTGGACATCATTGACTCCTCACGTCAACCATGGGCGATGCGCTTCTGCTCCTCCACGTACCGGCGCAGGATCTCCCCGGTGCGACCCCACGACCGGGTGCGCGGCTTGAACACCAGGTTCCACGCCATGTGCATAGGCATGAGGATGGGCACGCGGGCGAGGAAGCGGCCGATACGCCCCTTCTTGAGCTCGGTCCACTTGTTCATGCGGGCGACGAAGATCCCCAGCCAGCCCCGGGTGGCGAGCTGCCAGAGGTTCTGGCGGGTCTGCTTGAAAAAGTTGAGCAGCACCTCGGAATCCTCGATCCGCCCCCGCTCCAGGCACTGGCGGGTGAACTCCTCGTCGAACAGGGTGGAGGGGGCCTTGGGCACGTAGCCCTGGTCTTCCATCCAGTGCTGGATGGCCTTCATCACCCCTTCCGGCCGCACGTCCTTCGGGCAGATGTTGGTGCACTTGTTGCACGACACGCACTGCCAGATGATGTCCTTGTCCTTGAGCAGCTCGTCCTTGAGGCCCAGGCGGACCAGGTAGATCCAGTAGCGGGGGTTAAAGTCGATGTTGATGGCGTACATGGTGCAGGAATTGGTGCAGGACCCGCACTGCCAGCAGCGATGCACGTTTTCGCCGCCCCCGTACGCCTGGATGGTCTTCTCGAAGTCCTCGTCGTAGTCGGTGAGGGTGCGCGGCAGGATCATGGTGTTCCAGTGCCCGGAAACGTCCACCCCGTCCACCACCAGCTTATCCGCCTGGAGCACCTGCTCCGGCGCGAGCAACGTCTTCTCGTGTATCGGCATGGGTTTGCCTGCTCCTCGCTTCAGCTCCGCTGGCCGGTTGCGGCCTTTTTCACCCGCGTCCGGCCGTCGAGGCAGTCGATGCCCAGCAGCTTCTTCAACTGCTCCCCCGGCTGGGCGCCACGGCCGAAATCGCCCCCCAGGTTGCCCTCCGCCACCGAGCGTAGGTAGGTCACGTAGGCCTGGGCCAGCACCAGGTCGATCCAGAAATGCACGTCCCGGAACACGCCCTGTTCGGCAATCCGGGCCTTGAGCCAGATGCGGGCGCCTTCGAACGTCTCGGGGCTGGCGTCGAGGGCTAAGCCCCCCGAGGCGTCGCGCTCCCGGACGAACTCCCGCAGCGCGCCACTGCGGGTGGCCGGGTCCCAGACCCAGCGGCTCATGAGGGGATAGCGCACCGGGTCGAGGAAGTGGAGCAGCTCGGCGGCGAAGTCGAAGGCCGCGCGCCGGGCTTTGGCGGCGAGCCGGGCGTCTCCGGTAACGCCCTGGGCCGCCGCCACGAGTTCCGCAGCGAAACGCTCCATCCGCTCCCGCACCCCTCCTGGGCCCTCCAGCAACGCCTGCAGCGCCCCGCGCAGCCACGCCTCCCCGGCCGCGGCGAGCAGGGGATGGATCCGCCTGCGGGCGGTGAACACCGCGCCCAGGAGCCGCTCGGCGTCGGGGAACGCAACGGCCGCATGACGCCCCTCGCCCAAGAGCTCGGCGAAGAGCCGCCGCTTGGCGTCGAGGCGCTCTAGGCAGACCTCGATCCCGCCGCTCGCCTCCAGGCTCACCTGCAGGGCGGCCAGGTGGTGGAGAAACAGCCGTTCGTCCAGAGCGACCGGCAGCTCGGCGGGAACGATCAAATCACGCTCGGGCGCCGGCGGCTCATGCCGCTGCTTTGTGAACCAGAGCATTCAGGTCTCCGACCGCCCTCATGGCCATCGCTAGGCCGTGGGAGACGCAGGTATCGATGTCTTCGGGCCCGAGGGCGGCGCCCCCCACGTAGACGCCACGGCGGGTGCTGCTGAAGGAGCTGGTGTAGTGCTCGCCGCGCTCCAGGAAGCCGTGCTTCTCCAGTCCCACCCCGAACACCCGGGCGATCTCCGGGTTGTCCAGGTTCGGGTCCATGCCGATGGCGTGGACCACCAGATCCATGGGAATCACGATGGGGCGCTTGACCAGGGTGTCCTCCCCTTTCACCAGGAGCCGCCCGTCGGGCCCCTGGGTGACCTCGGCAATGCGGGCCTTCACGAACTTGGTCTTAAACTCCTCCTGGGATTTCCAGTAGTACTTGTCCTCGTACAGCCCGAAGGTGCGGATGTCCATGTAGTAGATAAAGACATCCGTCTTGGGAGAGATCTCCTTGATCTCTATCGCCAGGTTGGCGGAGACGGTGCAACAGATCTTGGAGCACCACTCCCGCCCGATCTGTCGGTCGCGGGAACCCACGCACAGCAGGATCGCCACCCGCTCCGGCACCCGCCCGTCGGACGGACAATAGATCTTGCCGGCGGCCACCATCTGTTCCACCTGGGTGGTGGTCACCACGTCCTCGAAGGTGCCGAAGCCCCACTCGGGCTTGTTGATGGAGTCGAAATGGGTGAAGCCGGTGCCGAGGAGGATGGCACCGCACTTGACCGTCTGGCCGTTGGACAGCGTCGCCGTGAAGTCGCCGTGGCTGCCCTCCACCTTCGTCACCCTGGCGCTTTTGTGCACGGTAATCAGCGGGTTCTCCACCACCCGCTTAACCATGCGGCCGATGGCGTCCTTGGCCCATTCCCCGGAAGGGACCAGCTTGGCGTAGCCGGAGAGGATCGGCGCGCCTCCCAGAATGTTCTCCTTCTCCACCAGCACGACCCGCTGGCCCGCCGAAGCCACCGCCGCCGCCGCCGACAACCCGGTGGGGCCCGCCCCCACCACCAGCACAGTTTTTTCCGTCATGCCGCCATGCTCCCAGCGAGTTTCGGGTCGTAGAGGTGCTCGATCCGGCCGGCCTTGACCTCCTGGAGATAGGCCTCGAAATTCTTCTTCGCCTCGGTCCAGGAGATGCCCATTTTCTCCACCAGCTCCTCGCACGGGCTCGCGTGCCACTGGAGCTGCACGATCTTGAAGGGGTCCGCCCCGCAGGCGAGCGCCGCGAACTGGATGTCGGCCATCACCGGGATCTGGAAGTTCTGGCCGTGGGCGCGCCCGATCCACTGGTTCTTGTCCATGGTGGTGATGCAGCCCGTGTCGTTGCCGATCATCACGTCCGCTTTGGCCTCCTCCACCGCCACCCGGATCTTACGGTCCATGGTGAAGGAGCGGGTGAACTCCCGCTCGGAAATGATATGGCGGAAGCCGAAGCCGCAGCAGTCGTACCAGGTGGAGTAATCGATCACCTGGGCGCCGAGGGCCTGGGCGATGGAGGTGCCCACCGCGGTGCGGTTGCCGCCGAGCACCGTCGGGTCGTAGATCGCGTCCTCGTGCACCATCTTGTAGTAGTGACAGGCGGCGTGCATGACCACGCGGATATGCGAGACGTCGATCTTCTGCAGCTCGGAGGCGATGCGGTTGCGCATCACGTGCACCCATTCCGAGTAGTGGACGATCTCCTCCGGGATCACGAGCTTGCCGTCCACCAGCCGCCCGAGCTTGGCGAGGATCTTTTTCACCCGCTCCCGCAGCTCGGCGGATTCGAGCAGGTACTTGCGGATCTCCTTGTAGTTGCCGAAGGAGGTCCCGCAGTGGACAAGCGGATAAAAGTGGCCGGCGCCGTAGCCGTGCTGCTTGCCGGAGACGTAGGCCTGGTGAAAGTTTCGCAGGAACACGGCGGCGAGCGACTCCACGTTGCCGATGCCCGAGCCGTGGTAGTTCCAGGCGGTGCAGGAGGTCTGGTCGGTCTCGTCCAGGTAGTCCCGGCCGGGGACGAAGCCGAGCCGGTTCATGGTCCAGAGCAAGGACGTTGGGTAGCCCGGGATGTTGCCGCACTGGCCGCAGGACTTGTGGTGCCAGAGCTGCACCGTGGGGATCTTCTTGGTCCAGCCGAAGAGCGTCTGCACCTCCACCGGCCGGTGGGCGTCGGTCACGCGGTGAACGATGATCTCGCCGTCCTTCTCCAGCTCCCACAGGTGCTCGCGCACGTCTTCCATGCGCTCGCCCAGGTCGATGGTGCGCCGGTCCACGTGCTTGCGCACCCACTCGGTGGCCTTTTCGGCCTCCTCCTTGGACAGGTTGGTCGGCTGGAAAAACGAGCCGTGGCCGGCGATGCCGCTGCCGTCGGAGGGAAGGGAAAACGGGTTGCTCATGGTCGCATCTCCTTTAAGGTGTGCGGCGGCTCAGTCCTGCTCCTGTTCCTCGAGCCACTCTTCGTATTCCTCTTTCTTCTCGTCGATGAAGTCCTCGATCACGTCGTACAGGTTCTCGTCCATCGTTTCCAGGGACTTGAGGACGCCGGTCATCTCCCAGATGGTGTACATCTCGATCGAGGTCTTGAGGGAGACCTCCCAGGCCGTTTCGGTGGTCTGGAGGGTCTTCATGGGGATCGCCTTGCGCAGGGTCTTCAGGTCCCCTTCCACCTTCTGGATGTTGGGGCCCCAGTCGGGAAAGTGGTCCGGCTGGATCATGTCCGGCGAGAGCTGGTTGCCGGTGGTGATGAGCTTGAGCATCACCCGCCCGAAGGGGCGCAGCACGTCTTTCGCCGACTGCATCCCGTGCTTGATGGCCACCTCCCGCATGATGGCCACGAGGCCCCCGGGGGAATTCTTGAACGGGCAACGCGCGGCGCAGGTCATGCACTGGGCGCAGGCCCAGATCTTCTCCTGCATCGCGTCGTAGATCTGCTCCACGTTCTCGGTCCACAGGAGCTGGACGATCTCCCGGGGGCTGTAATCGTAGAACTGGGCCGAGGGACAGGTGGCGGTGCAGATGCCGCAGTTGAGGCAGCCGTTGAGCTCGTGGTCGTAGCGGAAATCGCTACGGATGTCGTCGAAAATCTCCTGCATCTCGGCGTAGGTCGCCATCGATGCCTCCTCACCAGAAGGACGGATGACCGTCCTGAATGAGATGGATTATTAGAAGCTGCTAATGTTCCAATATTAAGCCAGCCCGCAGCCGGTTACAACCCCTCGAATCGATCGAATTTCCTTATGATCGAATCAGGGAGTGCCCGGGCTAAGCCGAAGACGCTCCCGCATCCCGAACCGCTCGTGGCGCCCCGTCCCGATCCTCAGATGAACAGGCACACATCCGACTCCCCCGCGAATTCGAAAAAGGTGGCGGCTCCCCCGTACTCGATGCCGTCAATGAAGTCGTCGTGGCTGAAGCCGAAGAGATCCACCGTCATTTCGCAGCCGATGAAGGTCACCCCCGCTTCCAGGCACAGCTCCCGCAGCTCCGGAATCGGAGCCACCCCTTTCTGCCGGATGGTCTGTTTCATGAGGACGCTCGCCAGGGATTCGAAGCCGGGAACCAGGGCCTGCACGGCGTTGGGGATCTTCCAGTTGATGCTGCGAAACCACTTGGGGCCGAAAGGCATCTTCATGGGCATCGCCGGGTTGCCCAGGGGGCTCACCTTGAGGTCCGACAGATCTTTACGCAGCAACTGCAGGCCGTAGAAGGTGAAGAACATCTTCACCTCGTAGCCCAGAGCAGCGCCGGTGGACGCGAGAATGAAGGGCGGATAAGCCCAGTCGAGGGTGCCCTTGGTGGCGATCAACGCCAGCTTCTTCGCTTCGTCCATCGAATCCTCCTCCCGCCCGGCCCGTCGAGTCCGGTGGTGTGCGCCGGCAATCGGCTATTTCTTCTTGAGCCAGAAATGGAATTCGCCGTTGACTTCGGCGGAGTTCAACAGCTCGTTCCCGGTTTGCTTGGAAAACGCCTGGAAGTCCTTCACCGAGCCCGGATCGGTGGCCACAATCTTGAGGACCTGCCCGGACTGCATGTCAGCCAGGGATTTTTTGGTGCGCAGGATGGGCAGTGGGCAGTTGAGGCCGCGGGCATCCAGTTCCTTGTCGAAATTCATGGTGTCTCCTTCCGGATGATCGAACAACAGGTGCAATCTCCTCGAACGCGCGCCGGATCCACCGGGCTCAGATCGACCGTGCCACGGCTTGGCCCGAGCGCAACCATTCGAGTATCCCACCTTTCAGATTATACGGACTCGCGAACCCCTGGGCGGCGAGGTAAGCGCACGCCTGGGCCGAGCGGACCCCCGACCGGCAATAGACGACCGTAACTGCGCCCGGGTCCAGTTCCCCAACCCGGCGGGGCAGCAGGTGCAACGGGATGTGTATCGCCCCCTCGATCATGCCCCGCGCCACTTCCTCCTCTGTGCGCACGTCCAGGACCTGGATTGGGCCTTGAGCCGCCAACGCGGCCAGCCCTTGGCTGTCGATCTGCCGGATCCTATGCATCGGTTCCATAATCCAAGATATTAGGAAATTCTAATACGTCTTCCGTTCGGCAGCAAGGTGGAGCCTATGCCGCCATCCCCTAAGAAACTACTTGATAATAAAGATTTTGCGGGTGATTGGCCTGGGCGAAGAAAAACCAGCGCTCAGCCACCAGGCCCAGGTATTGAAGGGCGAAGGCGGCCGCCAGCAGGGAAAAAGAGAACGCCTGCTTGCCCGCGGCCAGCGCGTAGAGGCCTGCGGCCAGGAGGATCAGCGGAACGGGGAAAGCGAGCACCAGGAACGCCCACTTGACATGTCTGAGGACCGCCGGGGGCTTCCCGTGGAAAAACTCCCGGGTGTTGAAGGAGCCCCCCATGAACCCCTGGGACTTCTGCACGATGCGGCTGTGGCGGACGCCGATGGCGGTTTGCAGGGACGATTTGGGCCTCAAGCGGGCGTTGCGCACCAGGGTGGCGCTCCGGGTGAGGAAGGCGGCGAAGGTGAGGGCGATGGCCCAGGCGCCGAGAAAGGGGACGTTGGTCTCCCCATGCCAAGCAGCCCAGGCCGTGGCCAAGGTGAACCCGGAGGCGGAGCCGAGGAGCAGGTAGTTCACCACCGTGAGGGGCGAGTGCCATTCCTGGAGGAACTTGATGCACGCGTAGATCATCCCCGTGCACACGAAAAGCGCCACGGAGACGATCACCGCCGCGGCCCCGAGAACCGCCATGCCGGGCCAGCCGAGCCACTTGCCCAGGCTCCACAGGCAGACGAGGGTCATGAACAAGGGCAGCACGATGACCTCTCGGGATAGCCAGGAGGTGCGCCACATGGCGGCCGAGCGCCACGCCCGCTCGGGATGCCCCAGGTGGAAAAAGGAAGCGAGGAGCCCCGCGGCAAGAAGCACGAGGGCGATGAGCCCGCCCAGGGCGTGGAAAGACGCGTCGTCCATGGGCGGGAGCCTTCCGAGCCGAGCCCCCAGATCCACCAGATAGAGGGCCATGTACAACCCCTGGCCAGCGCCGATCAAGGTCGTCAGGAAAATGACGGAAAAAGCGGGATGCATGGATTCGATTTCTTACCTATCGGAGGCGCCCCGGCCCGCCAGCTCATGGCGCCGGCGGAATCGGACGAAGGCGCAGGGCTCGGGTCTTACCAGCTCGTCACATCGTCCAGGGAGGGTTCCTTCAGGGCGGGCTTGGGCAGCTTGCCGTCGATCTTGAGAGGGTTGTCGGCCCGCTGCAGGTCCTCGGCCCGGATCTCCAGCCGGGTCTTGCGCCGCGGGAGATAGTGGTTCGCCGGGTGGGTGCCCCACTCCGGCATCAACGTGTAGCCAGCGTTTTCCCGGATCGCCCTGGACACCTCCGATTCGGGGTCATGAACGTCGCCGAACAGCCGCGCGTTGGTGGGGCAGGCCAGCACGCAGGCGGGCTTGCGCTCCGAGGGCGGAAGCCGCTCGTCGTAGATGCGGTCCACGCACAGGGTGCACTTCTTCATCACCTTCTGGTGCTCGTCCAGCTCCCGCACGCCGTAGGGGCAGGCCCAGGAGCAGTACTTGCAGCCGATGCACTTGTCGTAGTCCACCAGCACGATGCCGTCTTCCGCCCGCTTGTAGCTGGCCCCGGTGGGACACACCGGTACGCAGGGTGGATCCTCGCAATGCAGGCAGGACTTGGGGAAATGCACGGTCTCGGTGTGGGGGTACTCCCCCACCTCGAAGGTCTGCACCCGGTTGAAGAAGCAGCCGGTCGGGTCGGCCTCGTAGGGCCGGTCATCCGACAGGTAGCCGGCCTGACCCGAGGTATTCCACTCTTTGCAGCTGGTGACGCAGGCGTGACAGCCCACGCACACGTTGAGATCGATGACCAGGGCAAGCTGCGTCATGAAAAATGCTCCTTCACTTCCACTCTCCCCTCCCCGCCACGAACGCCAGCCAGCGGGGCCGCGCCGGGGCGGTCCCAGGCGCCGGCGGCACCGGGTCGAACTGGGGCCAGACCTCTTTGGGCTCGTCCGCGGCGGCCTTGTAGATGCGCACCCGCACGTCGTACCAGCCGGCCTGGCCGGTCACCGGGTCGGAATTGGACACTCGCCCGCCTTCCGCATCGGGCAGCTCCTCGGTGATCAGGGGGTTGAGCAGGAATCCCTTGCGGAATTCGTTGGCGTCGGGGGCCAGATGCCAGGCCGCGGCCGCCTTGCCGATGGCGTTCCAGGTCCACACGGTACCGGGCTCCACCGCCTCGCTGAAGCGGCACATGCAGCGCACCCGACCCCATGGGCTCTCCACCCAGATCCAATCCCCGTCCTCAATGCCCTGGGCGCGGGCGGTGCGCGGGTTGACGAAAAGATAGTTGTGGGTATGGATCTGCCGCAGCCAGGCGTTCTGGGAATCCCAGGAGTGGTACATGGCCATGGGCCGCTGGGTGACGGCGTTGAGCGGATATCGCTGGGTATCCGTGACCCGGGCTTCCAGCGGCTCGTAGTAGAAGGGCAGGGGATCGAAGTAGGTTTCGATGCGCTTTTTCAGGTGCGCCGGCGGCTTGCGTCCCGGCCACTTGCCCTGGGCCGCCAGGCGGAACTTCTGCAGCACCTCGGAGTACACGTGGATCAGGACCGGCTCCGAGTAGCGGATGATGCGCGCCCGCTGGGCCCATTCCAGGTAGCCCTTGTTCCAGTTGCGCATGTACTGATAGCTCGGCGGCAGCTTGTAGTGGAAGACGCAGTTGTTCTTGGCGTACATCTCCCACTGCCGGGGGTTGGGCTCGCCGCGCATGAACTTCTCGCCTCCCTTGCCCCGCCAGCCGGCGAGGAACCCGATCCCCGAGCCGGGCTCCGTTTCGTAGTTGACGATGAAGTCGGGATAGTCGCGGAACTTGCGCGAGCCGTCAGCGTTCACGAAGGCGGGCAGCTTCAACCGGCTCGCCAGCTCGATCAGCACCTCCTGGAACGGCTTGCATTCCCCCTTGGGCGGCACCACCGGGATGCGCACCGCGTCCACCGGCCCATCGAACTCGGAGATGGGCCGGTCCAGCATGGACATCACGTCGTGGCGCTCCAGATAGGTGGTGTCGGGCAGCACCAGGTCGGCGTAGGCCACCATTTCGGACTGGAACGCATCGCACACCACCAGGAACGGGATCTTGTACTCGCCGTTCTCGTCGCGGTCGTTGAGCATCTTACGCACCTCCACCGTGTTCATGGTGGAGTTCCAGGCCATGTTGGCCATGAAGATGAGCAGCGTGTCGATGGGGTAAGGATCGCCGCGCCAGGCGTTGGTAATGACGTTGTGCATGAGCCCATGCACCGACAAGGGGTACTCCCAGGAGAAGCCCTTGTCGATGCGCACCGGCGAGCCGTCGGGGTTGACGAACAGATCGTCGGGGTCGGCGGGCCAGCCGAGGGCCATGCCGTCCAGGGGTTTCCCGGGCTGCACCGCCTCCGGCCCGGTGGGGGTCTTTGCACAGGGGGGAATGGGCCGCGGAAACGGCGCCTTGTGGCGGAATCCGCCGGGGCGGTCGATGGTGCCGAGCAGGGTCATCAGGATGCCCAGGGCCCGGATGGTGTGGAAGCCGTTGGAATGGGCGGCCAGCCCCCGCATGGCGTGGAACGCCACCGGGTTGCCGGTCACCGACTCGTGTTCCCGGTTCCAGCTATCGGTCCAGGGGATGGGCAGCTCGATCTTCTCGTCCCGGGCGGTGATTCCCATCTCGTAAGCAAGGCGCCGGATGGTGGCGGCGGGCACGCCGGTGATGCCTTCCGCCCACTCCGGCGTATACGGCCGCATCCGCTCCTCCAGGAGCTGGAACGCGGGCTTGACCGGCGTGCCGTCGGAAAGCCGGAAGCTGCCGAGCAGGTACGGGTCCGCGCCCTCGGTGTGCGTCAGCACGGCCTTGTTGGTGAAGCGGTCCCACCACAGCTTGTTCTGGGGATCGATGCACCCCGCGTAGTCCACGTCGTCCTCGTCCACGCGGACGAACAGCCCGTGCTTGTCGGAGGCCTCATCCACGTTCACCAGTTGCGCCGCGTTGGTGTAGCGGGTGAGAAACTCCCGGTCGTAGAGCCCCTGGGCGACGATCTCGTGGATGATGGCCAGCAGCAGCGCCCCGTCGGTGCCGGGCCTCACGGGTACCCACTCGTCGGCGATGGCGGAATAGCCGGTGCGCACGGGATTGATGGAGATGAAGCGGCCGCCGGAACGCTTGAACTTGGAGATGGCGATCTTCAGGGGATTGGAGTGATGGTCCTCCGCCGTGCCGATCATGACGAAGAGCCTGGCCCGCTCCAGGTCCGGCCCGCCGAACTCCCAGAACGAGCCGCCGATGGTGTAGATCAAGCCCGCCGCCATGTTCACCGAGCAGAAACCGCCGTGGGCGGCGTAGTTGGGGGTGCCGAACTGCTTGGCGAAGAGGCCCGTCAGCGCCTGCATCTGGTCGCGGCCGGTGAACAGGGCGAACTTCTTGGGGTCCGTCTCCCGGATTTTCCGCAGCCGCTCCTCCAGGATGGAGAAGGCCTCCTCCCAGGTGATGGGCTCGAACTGGCCGCTGCCCCGCTCAGCGCCGCTTTTGCGCAGGAGGGGGCGGGTGAGCCGGGCCGGGGAGTACTGCTTCATGATGCCGGAGGACCCCTTGGCGCAGATCACGCCCTTATTCAGGGGATGGGCCGGGTTGCCCTCGATGTAGCGCACTTCCCCGTTCACCACGTGCACGCGGATGCCGCAGCGGCAAGCGCACATGTAGCAGGTGGTGGTCTTCACCTCCCGGACCGGCTCGTTGGAATGTTCGGAGAGAACTGCGCTCATGGAGCAATCGAGGTGGCTCGAGGCCTTGGCAGAAAGGGCGCTATTGTGCAAAACAAAATCGTTCTCAGCAAAAGAATTGTTTTTATGGGCCTTCCCCTCCTCCTTTATGGGGAAAATCGATTGAGGTGGCGGGCCTGCCGTGATAAATTAGAATTTCCTAATGTACGGAGGCCGCCGTGGATAAGAGCCACTTCAAGGAGGATACCCGCTATACGGTGACTTGGCGCGACCCCGCCACCGGCAAGGTTCGGCCGGCGAACTTTCACGTCTTGCGCACCTACGAGCAGTTCATGATCGTCCGCGAGACCTCGGGTGGGGGGCTGCTGCGCAAGCTTCCCTACGAGGACATCGAGCGGATCGTCCAGGAGGTGCCCGTGGACTCGGCGCACCGGTATAAAGTCCCGGCCGCGCTCCTGGACGAGAAGCTGTGGCGGGACCGGACCCTAATAGAACACTATTTCAGCTCCCCGGCGCTGGGGAAGTGAGCGACGCATCCCCCTTTCCGAGCATCCTGAGTCTTTTTTTGGTCCGCTGAAGACCCAGCTTCCTGCCCTTCGTGGGGACGGGAACGGAAGTTTTGGAGAAGCGCTGCGCCGCACTTGTAACCCATCCCCCTCCCGGCCTCCCCTTTTAAGTGGGAGGATGACATGGGCATGTCAAAGGAGCGGAATTTGGCGCTCGGCGAGGAGTTGGGAGAGCCGCACGTTGGCCATGGCCAGCCGGTCCACCAGGATGCCCAGGAAGGCGCAGTTGAACTTCTGGCGGCAGGCCTCCGAGGCGTTGTTCAACATTTCGGCGCCGATTTCCACCACCGTCACCTCGGTGAGCGTGGTCACCGTGGCCGAGCGGGTGAACGCCCGCCGGGCGAGATAGGCCATCTCCCCGAAGCAGTCCCCCGCCTTCAACACGTTGAGCAGCTTTCCATCCACGGTGACGCTCACTTCGCCCGAGGTGAGGACGTAGAACGAGCTGCCGGTGTCACCCTCGCGGATCAGGGCGGTGCCCTGGGGATAGCGATGCCAGGAGGTAATGCGCACCACCTCCCACAGCTCCACGTCCGTGAACTCCCGGAAGAACTCGAGGGAGCGCAGGGCGTTGAACTTTTCGGTGTCCGAGATTTCCTGCACCGAGCCCTTCACCAGCTCGTGGACGTTCACCAGGTCCCGGGCGAACTGCTCCCAGGTCTGGTAGCGCGCCTCCAGGTCCTTGGCCATGGCCTTGAGCACGACGGCGTCCAGGGCCGGAGGGATCTCCGGCCGCATCGTGCTCGGCTTGGGCGGCTCGGCGTTCAGGATCTGGTAGATCATGCTCACGTTGGTGCTGGCGTTGAAGGGGAGCCGTCCCGTGAGCGCCTTGTACATCACCACGCCCAGGGAGTAGATGTCGGTCTGGTGGGTGAGGGGGTGTTCCTTGATCTGCTGGGGCGACATGTAGGCGGGCGAGCCCACGGCGCTGATCTGGGTGGTATGCAGGGTGTCTGCCGTGATGGCCGCTCCGAAGTCCGAGATCTTGATGTCCGTGCCGCCGGGAAGCAGGATGTTGGCCGGCTTGATGTCCCGGTGGATCACGCCGTGGCGCTGGGCGTAGTCCAGGGCCTTGCAACACTTGTAGATGATCTCGATCACGTCGGAGAGGGGCAGCAGATTGTCCACCTCGCAGAACCGCTCCAGGGTGGATCCCGGCACGTACTCCATGACGATGTAGCTCTGCTCCTCCTCCACCACCGCGTCGATGATCTCGACGATGTGGGGGTGCTTGAGCTTGCCCGCGAGGGAGGCCTCGATCAGGAACAGCTTGCGGTAAAGCTTGCCCTTGGCCTTGTCCTTGAGCGCCTCGGGATAGATCAGCTTGATCGCCACCTGCCGCTGGGTGAAGGGGTCGAGGCCCAGGTAGACGGCGCTGGTGGCGCCGCTGCCGATCTTGCGCACCACCTGGTATTTGCCGATCCTGTCCATCGCCGGCCCCCCGCGCGAGAAAGTCGAAAAGAGGGGCTTCAGCCCCCGACCCAATGGCCCGACTTGCCGCCCTGCTTCTCCAGCAGCCGGATCGCCTCCAGCCGCATGCCCCGGTCCACCGCCTTGCACATGTCGTAGACCGTGAGCAGGGCGACGCTCACCGCGGTGAGCGCCTCCATTTCCACGCCCGTGCGCCCCACGGTCTCGGCGGTCACCTGGCAGTCGATGGCGCTGCGCTTCTCGTCGGCGACGAACTCCACCTGGATACGGGTGAGGGCCACGGGATGGCACAGGGGGATCAGCTCCGCCGTGCGCTTGGACGCCTGGATCCCGGCGATGCGGGCCACTCCCAGCACGTCGCCCTTTTTGGCCCCGCCCTCGAGGATGAGCTTCAGCGTATCCGGGCGCATGCAGATCGACCCCGCCGCCCGCGCCACCCGGCGGGTTTCCGCCTTCTCCCCCACATCCACCATGTGGGCCTGGCCGCTCGCGTCGAAATGGGTCAGTCCCTGTGTCATGATAGCGCCTCCATCGATTGAACTCCGCCCGTCTGTCCCAATCATACCCAGCAGCATGAAACTGCGTCACCTGATCGCCGGGGCGTGCCTGGGGGCGGCGGCCCTCGCCAACGCTCAGCAACTGCCGGAGTTGGGCGACACCGCGGCCGCCCAATTGAGCCCCCAGCTCGAGAGCCGCATCGCCGACGAAATCGTCCGGGAAATCCGGCGCAGCCCCGCCCTGGTGGACGACGCGGAGCTCACCGACTACTTGAACGCCCTGGGCTACCGCCTGGTCGCCAACAGTCCGGGCGGGCGCCAGAATTTCCGCTTCTTCCTGATCAAGGACCCCTCCATCAACGCCGCCGCGTTCGTGGGCGGAGTGATCATCGTGCACACGGGGCTGTTGCTCGCCGCCCAGTCCGAGTCGGAGGTGGCCGCGGTGCTGGCCCACGAAATCGCCCACGTCACCCAGCACCACATCGCCCGCATGATCGCCAAGCAGGAGCAGGCCACCCTGCCTACCCTGGCGGCACTGGCACTGGCCATCCTCGCCGCCCGCTCCAACCCGGAGGTGGCCGAAGCGGCCATCGTCACCTCCCAAGCGGCAGCGATCCAGGCCCAGCTCAATTTCTCCCGGGACGCGGAACGGGAGGCCGACCGGGTGGGGCTCCAGATCCTGGAGCAGGCGGGCTACGATCCCCGCGCCATGCCCGCCTTCTTCGAGAAGCTGCAGCGGGCGGGCCGATTCCAGGAGTCGGCGGCCCCCGCCTACCTGCGCACCCATCCCCTCACCTACGAGCGCATCGCCGACATCCAGAACCGGGTCCAGTCCCTACCCTACCGGCAGGTGCCGGACAGCGCGGACTTCCACCTGGTCCGGGCTAAGCTGCAAGCCATGCAGGGCCCGGCCCTGGACGCGGTGCGGGACTTCGAGACCCGGCTCAAAGAGAAGAAGTACGCCCACGAAATGGCCACCCGCTACGGGCTGGCGCGGGCGCTGATCCGGGCCCAACAGCTTTCCCGGGCCGAGGCGGAGCTCACGACGCTGCGCGGCCGCTTCCCCCCCCACCCGATGGTGGAAACCCTGGCGGGCGAGTTGCTCTTCGCCCAGGGGAAGCGTCCAGAAGCGCTCGAGCACTACCGGAAAGCTTTGGCCACCTTTCCCCGGCACCGGGCCTTGATGTACGACTACGCCCGGGGGCTCTTCGCCGACGGGCAAACCGAAGCGGCGATCCGGTTCGTCTCGAACCAGCTCGAGTATTTCCCCGACGATCCCCGCCTCTACCGCCTGCAGGCCGAGGCCCACGGGGCAAGGGGGGACCGCCTCGCCGCCCATCGCGCCCAGGCGGAAGCCTACGTCCGGGAGGGAGACTTGAGCGGCGCCGTGCAGCAGTTGGAGCTGGCCGCCCGCAGCGGGGGGGATTTTTACCAGCTCTCCATCGTGGAGGCCCGGTTGCGGGAGCTGCGCCGGGAGCTGGCGGCCCAACAGCGGGAAGCGGCCCGTTGAAAAGGCCAGAGAGATATAAACTCCGTTTATCGTCGCATCAGAGTTAACTAATTAGAAACGAAAACGATTTTTTTGGGCTGCCGGGGGTTTGACGTCGCAGAAAATTACGTTATGCTAATTTTTGTCCGAGGAAGAGCGCCGGACCCCCAGTCCGGCCAAAGGAGGCGATACCCATGAATCCATTGCGTAGAACGATACTCAGAGGGACGGGGGCGGCGGGGACACTGGCGGTGGCCGCCGCGGCAGGTTTGATTCGGCCCAGCGCGGTGTTGGCGGCCGAGTGGAACAAGGCCGCTTTCGAGGCGAAAAAGGTGGAGGAGGTGCTGAAGACCATCGGCGTCGGCTCCCCGATCGAGTCGGGCGACATCGTGGTCAAGGCCCCCGACATCGCCGAAAACGGCGCCGTGGTGCCCGTGGAGGTGACCAGCAAGATCGCCGGGACCGAGCGCATCGCCGTGATCGCTGAGAAAAACCCGTTCCCGCTGACCGGGAGCTTCAACCTGGGCAACGGAGCGGAAGGCTACGTGAGCTTTCGCATCAAGATGGGCCAGACCTCCAACGTGATGGCGCTGGTGACCGCGGGCGGAAAACACTATGTGGCCTCGAAAGAGGTCAAGGTCACCATCGGCGGGTGCGGCGGCTGACCGGTATCTGCACGAAAGCGATCCCCAGGAGGACGACTCATGGCGAGCATGAAAATCAGGGCCACCATGCAGGGCGAGGTGGCCGACGTGAAATTGCTTATCAACCATCCCATGGAGACGGGCCAGCGCAAGGACCCGAAGACCGGCCAGCCCATCCCCGCCCATTTCATCACCAACGTGACCGCCACACTCAACGGCAAGCCGGTTCTGGACGCCCAGTGGAGCCAGGCGGTTTCCAGGAACCCGTTCCTGGGCTTCCGAGTGAAGGGCGCCAAGGCGGGCGACAAGGTGAAGGTGAGCTGGGTCGACAACAAGGGCGAATCCGACAGTATCGAGACCACCGTCGGCTAGCGGGGCGGGCCGGGCTTTCCCCCGGAGAGCCATCCGCCAGCTAATGGCCATTCTGGCGTAAGCCGAAAAGCCCGGGAGCGCGCTCTCGGGCTTTTCGCTTTTAAAGTAGAAAAATCCAGGAGGATGTTTATGTCCATGACTCGGCGCGAGTTTCTCCAGGTCCTGGCCGCCGCCGCTGCGGCGGGGCTGCCCCTGGGCAGCCGCTCGGCCTTGGCCGGAGCCCAGCCGGAAGAGTTCTACCGGATCCCCCGTTTCGGGCAGGTGAGCCTGCTGCACATGACCGACTGCCACGCCCAGCTCCTGCCCATCTACTTCCGAGAGCCGAGCGTCAACATCGGGGTCGCCACCGCCGCTGGACAGCCGCCCCACCTGGTAGGGGAAGCCCTGCTCAAGCACTACGGCATCCGGCCCGGCACGCCGGAAGCCCATGCCTTCACCCACCTGGACTTCGTCCAGGCGGCCCGCACTTACGGCAAGGTGGGGGGCTTCGCCCACCTCGCCACCCTGGTGAAACAGCTCCGGGCTGAGCGTCCCGGCGCCCTCCTCCTGGACGGCGGCGACACCTGGCAGGGCTCGGCCACCTCCCTGTGGACTCAGGGCCAGGACATGGTGGACGCCTGCCTGCAACTGGGCGTAGACATCATGACCGCCCACTGGGAGTTCACCCTGGGCGCCGAGCGGGTGAAGGAGGTAGTGGAGAGAGACTTCAAGGGCAAAGTGGCCTTCGTCGCCCAGAACGTGAAGACCACTGACTTCGGCGACCCGGTGTTCGAGCCCTACGTGATCCGGGAGATCAACGGGGTGCCGGTGGCCATCATCGGCCAGGCCTTCCCCTACACCCCTATCGCCAACCCCCGTTACATGGTCCCCGAGTGGACCTTCGGTATCCAGGACGATCGGCTGCAGAAGCTGGTGCACGAGGTACGGGAAAAAGGCGCCCAGGTGGTGGCGCTCCTCTCCCACAACGGCATGGATGTCGACCTGAAGCTGGCCACCCGAGTGACCGGCATCGACGTCATCCTGGGCGGGCACACCCATGACGGGGTGCCCCAGCCTTCGGTGGTCAAAAACGCCGCCGGCCGGACCCTGGTCACCAACGGGGGCTCCAATGGCAAGTTCCTGGGGGTGCTGGACCTGGAGGTAAAAGGGGGGAAGGTGACCGATTACCGCTACCGGCTGCTTCCGGTCTTCGCCAATCTCCTGCCGCCGGACCCGGACATGGAACAATTGATCCGCAAGCTCCGCGCCCCCTACGAAAACCGGCTCCAGGAGAAGCTGGCTGTGAGCGAAGGGCTCCTCTACCGGCGCGGCAACTTCAACGGCTCCTTCGACCAGGTGATCTTGGACGCCCTCATGGCGGTCAAGGGGGCGGAGATCGCCTTCTCCCCGGGCTTCCGCTGGGGCACCACCATCCTGCCGGGGGAGCCCATCACCATGGAGCGGCTCATGGACCAGACCGCCATCACTTACCCCTACACCACTCTCAACGAGCTGACCGGGGAGCAGATCAAAACGATCCTGGAGGACGTGTGCGATAACCTGTTCAATCCCGACCCTTACCTGCAGCAAGGCGGGGACATGGTGCGGGTGGGCGGGCTCCAGTACACCTGCGCCCCCAACGAGACCATCGGCCGCCGCATCAGCAACATGACCTTGAAAGGCAAGCCCCTCGATCCGGCGAAGAAGTACAAAGTGGCGGGATGGGCGCCGGTGGCCGAGGGCGCCTCGGGGGAGCCGGTCTGGGAAGTGGTGGCCCGCTACCTGCGGGACCGGAAAACGATCCCTGCGCCGAAACTCAACCTGCCCAAGCTGGTCGGTATGAAAGGCAATCCGGGCATCGCGTAAAGATCCCCCGAGCGCATCCCCTCCCGGCGGCTCACCAAGGCGGCGAGCGGCCTCCCCCGGTCGGCGGGCGGTTATAATCACTCGGCGCGTGCGGGCCATTCATCCCGGCGCCGGAGTTCGATGCGGATCAAAGCGGTTCTTTTCGTCGCGGCCCTGGCGTTGGCCGCGGCCGCCGGCGGCTGGGAGTACCTCAACCGCGTCAACGATCGTCCGCCCTATGTGACCGCCACCGTGGACCGGGGCGACATCGTCCAGACCATCGCCGCCAACGGTACCTTGAACCCGGTGATCCTGGTCAACGTGGGCACCCAGATCTCGGGCACGGTCCACAAGATTCACGTCGACTTCAACGATCAGGTGAAGGCCGGCCAAGTCCTGGCCGAGCTGGACCCGGCCCTCATCCAGGCCGCCATCGCCCAGCGCCGGGCCGACCTGGCTAGCGCCGAGGCGAACCTCCGGCTCGCCCAGGTCAAGGAGCGCCGCACCCGGGAACTGGTGGCCAAGGGTTTCGTGCACCAGGCTCAGTTGGACGACGCGGTCAAGGAAACCGAAGCCGCCGAAGCCCAGGTGGCGGCGGCCCGGGCCCAGCTCGAGCGGGAGCAGGTCAACCTGCGCTATTCCGTGATCCGCTCCCCCATCTCGGGGATCGTGGTCGCCCGCAACGTGGACGTGGGCCAGACCGTAGCCGCCAGCTTCCAAACCCCCACCCTGTTCCAGATCGCCAAGGACCTGAAGCAGATGCAGATCTACGCGGCGGTGGCGGAAGCCGACGTGGGCGCCATCCAGATCGGCCAGCGGGTGCGCTTCACCGTGGATGCGTTTCCCGAGCGCACCTTCGTCGGCACGGTCAACCAGATACGCCTCAACCCCACGGTGCAGCAGAACGTGGTGACCTACAACGTGGTGGTCACGGCGGACAACCCGGACGGCATCCTCCTGCCCGGCATGACCGCCCACGTGTACATCACGCTGCGCACGCGGGAAAACGCCCTGCGCGTTCCCAACGCGGCGTTGCGCTTCGTCCCCCAGGGCGAGCGGGAAGCCCAGCCGGCGCGCCCCCAGCGTCCCGAGCCTCCCGGCACCAAGACGGTCTACCGCCTGGAGCAAGGCAAGCACCTCGTGCCCGTGCGGATCCGCACCGGGCTCAGCGACGGCAACTATACCGAAGTGGTGAGCGGCGAGCTCAAGGCGGGGGACACCATCGTCGTCCGCCAGGCGCGCACCGAGCGCCGCCCGGAGACGAGCGGTCCCCTGTTCCGCTTCCGCCTATGAGCGCAAGCGAGCTCCTCGTGCGCCTGGAGGGCATCGTCAAGCGCTACCCCGCGGCGGCGGACGAGCGCCCGGCCCTCCAGGGCGTGGACCTGACGATCCGGCACGGCGAGTTCGTCGCCATCATGGGCCCGTCGGGCTCGGGCAAATCGACCCTCATGAACATCCTGGGCTGTCTCGACGTCCCCACCGCGGGCCGGTACTTCCTCGACGGCCGCGATACGTCCAGGTTGAGCCCGGACGCCCTGGCGCGGCTGCGCAACCGCACCATCGGCTTCGTGTTCCAAGGCTTTAACCTCCTCCCGCGCGTGAATGCCGTGGACAACGTGGCGCTGCCCCTGCTCTACGCCGGCCTGCGCCTCGCCGAGCGCCGCCGCCGCGCCCGCGAACTGCTGGAACGCATGGACCTCGGCCGCTTCGCCGAGTCTCTGCCCAACCAGATGTCGGGCGGCCAGCAGCAGCGCATCGCCATCGCCCGCGCCCTGATCAACGATCCTCAACTGCTCTTGGCCGACGAGCCGACCGGGAACCTGGACACCCACACCAGCGCCGCCATCATGGCATTGCTCACGGAGCTCAATCAAACCCGCGGCATCACCGTCGTGCTGGTGACCCATGAATCCGACATCGCGGCCTGCGCCCGGCGCCTGGTGCGCTTCCTGGACGGGCGGATCGTACAGGACGTAAGCAAGCCACGAATGGAAACGCAGGATGAACACGGATTGATCATGAATTCATCCCTATGAACGACGAAATATGAACGACGAAAACGGGTTATTGCATGGGGATTTAACCACAAGATTATGCATTTCCTAGCCCTCGCCGCTGAGAGCTGGCGCGCCCTCGGCCAGAACCGCCTGCGGGCGGCGCTCACCATGCTGGGCATGGTGATCGGGGTCGCCTCCGTGGTGCTCATGCTGGCCATCGGCCAGGGCACCCAGACCACGGTCAACCAGGCCATCGCCAGCATGGGAAGCAACCTGATCGTGGTGGTGCCCGGGGCCACCACCCAGGGGGGCGTGCGCCTGGGCGCCGGGACCGCCGGCCCCCTCACCGTCGCCGACGCCGAGGCGATCGCCGCCCTGCCGGACATCGCGGAGGTCGCCCCCATGCACAGCGGCGCGCTGCAGATCGTGTACGGCCCCAACAACTGGGGCACCAACGTCTACGGCGTCCTTCCGACTTTCTGGCGCATCCGCGGCTGGGGCATCGAGCTAGGGGATGGATTCACCGAAGCCGAGGTGCGCTCAGCGGCACGGGTTGCCGTTCTCGGAAAGGTGGTGGCTGAAAACCTTTTCGGCGCTGAGAACCCGGTGGGCAAAACCATCCGTATCCGCGACCTCCCCTTCGTCGTGGTGGGGGTGCTCTCCCCGAAAGGCCAGAATCTGGACGGGCGCGACCAGGACGATACCGTTCATGTGCCGCTCACCACCGCCCAGCGCCAGCTCTTCGGCATGTCAGTGCCCGGAGCCGTCCGTTTCCTGGTGGTCCAGGCCCGCTCGGCCGAGGTCATGGAGCAAGCGCAGGAAGAAATCCGCAGCCTCCTGCGCCAGCGCCGCCGCGTCGCGCCAGGCCAGGAGGACGACTTCACCGTGCGCAATCTTTCGGCCGTGGCCGAGACCGCGGCCTTGTCGGCGCGCATCTTGTCCCTCACCTTGGGAGCGATCGCCTCCATTTCGCTGGTCGTCGGCGGCATCGGCATCATGAACATCATGCTGGTGTCCGTGACCGAGCGCACGCGGGAGATCGGCATTCGCATGGCGGTCGGGGCCCGGCGCCGGGACATTCTGGCCCAGTTCTTGCTAGAAGCGGTCTTGATCTGTACCGTTGGGGGTCTCGCAGGGGTAGCTTTGGGGATAGCCATCGCATGGATGCTGAGCGAGACCGCCGGTATGACCGTGGTGGTCAGCCTGAGCGCCATTGCCCTCTCGTTCGGCTTCGCCGCCGGTATCGGTGTCTTTTTCGGTTTTTACCCGGCGCAAAAGGCGGCGAGCCTCCAGCCGGTGGAAGCGTTGCGGCACGAGTGAGCCGCTGCGCTTCTCTTGGTCTGCCTACCGGGTCACTGAACGGCCACCATTCGTTTCCGTGAACGCCCATCGCCTAGCCCGGAACACGCTCTACAACTTGATCGGACAAGGGGTGCCTCTGTTCCTGGCGCTCCTCGCCTTCCCCCTGCTGATCCAGCAGCTCGGAACCGATCGGTTTGGCGCACTGACGCTTCTTTGGGCGGTCATCGGCTATTTCAGCCTGTTCGACCTGGGCATCAGCCGGGCACTCATCAAGGTCGTGGCGGAGAAAAGCGCAGCGGGCGAGACCGATCAGGTGCCCGCCTTCATCGACACGGCCCTGATACTGACGGGCTCGCTCGGCGTCGCGGCAGCGCTGCTGCTCGCCGCCGTAACGCCGTGGCTGGTCACCAGCACGTTGAGCATGCCTCCCGAACTGGCGCAGGAAACCCGCTCCGCCTTGTACATCCTCGCCGCAAGCCTTCCCCTCGTCACCACTTCCGCCACTTTCAAAGGCGTGTTGGAAGGCCAGCAGCGCTTCGGGACCAGCAACGCCATCCAGGTCGGAATGGGCGCGGTCACGTTCATCGGGCCGCTTGCCGTCCTAGCGGTGTCCGTGAGCCTCACCGCAATCGCGACGGCGCTCGCGGCTGGCCGCATCGTGGCGTGGATTGCGTACTTCATCTCGTCCGCACGCCTATTTCCGGCAGCATCGCGGGGCTTGGCGCTGCAAGGTCGCGCCGCCGCGGCGCTTCTCAGGATCGGCGGCTGGATGGCGGTTTCGAGCGTGATCGGCCCTATCATGGTCTACATGGACCGCTTCGTCATCGGCAGCGTCATCTCCTTGACCGCGGTGGCGTATTACGTCACGCCTTACGAGGTCGTCACCAAACTATGGCTTATCCCGGGTGCGCTGGCCGCGGTGCTTTATCCGGCGTTCTCCGCTTCCTTCAATCGGGACCGCGAACGGACGGCAAGACTTTTCGGTCAAGGGACCAAGTACGCCTTCATCGCCCTTTTCCCCATCACCCTAGTGCTCGTGACCTTCTCCCATGAAGCCCTGGCGCTGTGGATCGGCGCCGAGTTCGCGCGGAACAGCTACCGCGTCTTTCAAATCCTCGCGGTGGGCGTCCTGATTAACAGCCTGGCGCAGATCGCCTACGCCTTGGTGCAGGGCGCGGGAAGACCCGATCTTACGGCCAAGTTTCATCTCGCCGAACTGCCCTTCTACCTGGCCGCCCTGGGATGGCTGGTCCCCGCCTATGGGGTCACGGGTGCCGCGCTCGCATGGACCGGGAGGGTGATAGTGGATGCGGCATTGCTTTTTTATGCATCCGCGAATCTCATTTCCGTCGAAACGCTACCTCGCGTAAACCAGGCATGGCTGCTGCCCTTTCTGGCAGGCATCGTGATCGCCATGGGGGCAGCCCTGGAAAACGCCCTCGCAAAGCTTGGATTTTTAGGCGTAGGTTTGCCCGTGCTGCTCGCCTGGTGCTGGTTACGGTGTTTCTCGGCCGACGAACGAGCGGTGGTGCTCGGCTTGTTCTTGCATTCCAACACCAAGCCATGACGGCTCCGGATGTGCAGATCAGAGCTTATCCCGCTCCACGCTGTTTTCTATGTGGTACGGAAGGCGCCGTCCTGTACCGCGGTCTGGAAGATCGATTGTTCGGCACCCCCGGTAAATGGGGCGTGAGGCGCTGCGCCGATCCAGCTTGCGGGGTGTTGTGGCTGGATCCAATGCCTTTTCCGGAGGACATCGGTCGTGCGTACCAGGCGTATTACACCCATGCCGAAAAGAAGCGGCACAGAAATCCGCGCCTGCAAAAGGTCTTCGACTCGGCCAGATCCGGATATTTGGCCCAGCGATATGGATATCCCTTTAATGGGAACAAAATGGTCGAAGGTCTTCTCGGGCTATTGATCCGATTGCATCCCACCCGCCGTGCAAGCCTGGACTTCGATGTGATGTATCTTCCCCATAAACCGGGCGGCAGGCTGTTGGAAATAGGTTGCGGCAGCGGCAAGCTTCTTGAATTCCTGAAATCCCTTGGTTGGATCGTTCAGGGCGTGGACTTCGACTCTCGCGCCATCGATCGCGCCCGCGAAAAAGGGTTGGAAGTTCGATGGGGAACGTTGCAGGACCAGCGCTATCCGGACAACTTCTTTGACGCCGTTGTCATGAGCCATGTTATCGAGCATATTCATAATCCGGAAGGGTTGCTTCGCGAGTGCCACCGGATTGTACGAGACCGGGGACAGATCACGGTCGCGACACCCAATGCCCAAAGCCTTGGTCATAGAGTGTTCAAATCGGATTGGAGGGGCCTGGAGCCTCCTCGCCACCTACAAGTATTTACAGCACCCGCCCTGCATTCACTAATTGAGAAGGTCGGCTTTAGCCGCACGAAACTGTTCATTACCAGCCGGGGTGCTCAGGAAATCTATGTCGCCAGCCAAGCCATTCGCCGAAAACTTGCATCGTCCAAACCAAATGCGCATGACCGTGCAATGGCGATTGCCTTCCAACTTACCGAACTAGGCGCTGGTCTTGTGCAGCCGGACGTGGGTGAAGAGATCGTTATGATCGCTTGGAAATAATTACTTGCACGCCTGGGGGCGATACAGTTGCGGGATGCTCCCGCTGTAACAAGCCCAGGTTCTCCCATCGTCGCTCGTCATGACCAGCGTCCGTCCGGAAATTTCCGGCGCCACATCAGTCGTGCGCATTGTCGCCACCACCTCGATGGTCCCCGTGGCACCCGTCGCCCCCACGAGCTCCACCTTTTCCACGTATTTCCCTGCCGCGGTCTCGATCACCGAGCTCGCGGCGATGGGCCACCGCCCCATGTCTGAATAAAATTCCGCAAGCGGCCCGCGCACGGCGCCAGTAAGCACAATGGCTTCAGACACTTGCGCCCTCGCGTGATAATCCCGATACGCGGGGATTGCCACTGCGGCCAGAATCCCGATGATCGCCACCACGATCATCAACTCGATCAAGGTGAAACCTTTTACCCCCCGAGACATGTTTTGCCCCTCCGCGTCAGCTTCCGAGTTCCAAACCCTGTCAAAACACAGACTTACCAATCTTAAGGCAAGGCCCGTGCCAGTTAAGAAAGCTTAACAAAGTGGGGCGACCACCCTGGATTGCGTCCCAAAGGCAGCACAAAGTGCAGCCAAGCGGATCAGTGCCTTACAGGCCCCTTCCCGGAAAGTTCCTCGAACAGTTGAATATACTTTGGCATGATCGCTTCTTCCGAAAACAGCCTGACAGCCCGTTCGCGCGCTGCCTCGCCCATGCGCCTGCGCAGCGCCGGGTCCTCCGCCAGCCTTCTGCAGGCCTGGGCGAACGCATTCACATTGTCTGGCTCGCATAAAATCCCGCATGCTCCGTCCTCCACCACCTCCGGCAGAGAGCTGGAATTAGAGGCGATCACCGGTTTCCCGCACGCCATGGCTTCCAGAGCTGCATATCCAAATCCCTCGAAACGGGAAGGAAATAGCAACGCGTCGCAATCCTGGTAGATCTCGATCAGCCTTTCCTCCTCCAACCTCCCCAGGAAAGTCATGTTGGATGGCGAATTTGCCCTGATGCCAGATCTCAGCCCGGTAGTGTAAAAAAGCTCGAAATCCCTCCCCAGCGCTTGCATGATAGGCGCCAGCAGGTCCGCGCCTTTTCGCCGCGAGAGGTTTCCCACATATAGCAGACGGAAAGGGCGTCTTCTCCCTTCTGCTTCAGATGGGGTTCTCGGCTTGAATTTCCCTACGTCGATCCAGTTATGGATGACGCGCACCCGCTCGAATCCCAGGAACGCTCTCAAGCCGTTAGCGGTAAACTCGCTGACGGCTACAACGGCATCCGCCCTTGCCAGGGACGCGCGCTCGTAGGGTTTGATCAGCGCCCGATGATACAGGTATTGCGGGAGCGACACGTAAGGTCGATAAAGGGGGTCCAAAACGCAGTGATGCTCGACGATGACGAGAGGAATTCCGCGTCGTTTAAATGCGTGGCCATTCCAAGAATTGGCCACCACCACATCAACATCCGGCGGGACACGTGTTGGACGCAGGAGAAATGGAGCAAGCTCGAGCCATCTCCAATACCATCGGATTTCCGCTCGGACATCGCGTTTCCTGAGCGCTTCGGCAAGCCGGATTGTATACACGTCGGCCCCCGAACCCGCCCGGATCGCCGGAAACCATGTTTTCATTCAACCGTCTTTCCGCTCGATTTCATTACGGAGTTCGAACCTTGAGCGGTAGCCAGGACAACACGTAGGCGTAGAGGGGTATAGCGCTCCGGTACCGGACACATCGTATGAAGGCTCGGGCAGCCAGAGCTAGGAGCTTGCACAGCACCATGAATGGGATTTCGACGGGCGATCGCCACGTCTTTAGCGCTAGCAACAAGTGCGCTCGGACCAGATGATATTCGTAAAACAATCCCGCTTTGGAGGAGGAAGCTCCACCTTCATGCTGGACAAGGGCGTCTCGGAGACACCTCATTTCTTTCCCTGCTCTCGACAATTGCCATCCAAGCGCCGCATCCTCGCCGTACATGAAAAAATCCTCATCAAAAAGCTTTCCAGAGCCAGCAAGATTTCTCCTGAACATCAGACAGCAGCCAGTAAGGTAAGGAAAGGCAAGCGGTGTCCTGCGCTCTGTGAGAAGGCCAAAGTAACGGTGATACCACACCAGGGCTTGTTGCTTACCCGATACCGAGAAAATGGAGGGGGCGACCAGGCAAAGTTGTGGATCACTGTCGAGTGCTCGCTTGAGCTGGGAAATCAGGTTGGGAGTTGCCTCCGCATCGTTATTGATCAGAAGATAGTAGTCATATAGCGTGTCACTGTGCGCAGCGTGCTGCAAAGCAAAGTTCATCCCTTTTGCGAATCCCAGATTTTCTTCTGGCGTAAGCAGGCGAATGGTAAATTCTGGGTCTTCACGACATATCGTCTCAAGCACATCCGACAATTCCCGCGATGCTTTAGCATCGGCTGAATTATCGACGACGATGATCTGATCTATTCCATGGCCGACCAGCGAGCGTAAACATTTGGCGGTCTTCTGCGCACCGCGGTAATCCAGGACGATGGCGCAAACCTTCCCCTGGCTGCTTCGGCTTGAACTCACATTTCCAGTCGAGATCACTGAGCAAGCGCCTCGATCAGTCGAGCATAGCGGTCGGCCACTACTTCCCAGTCAAATCGCGCCAGAACGTGCCGCCTCCCTTCTTCAGCAAGGCGCTTGCGAAGATCGGGATTGTCCAATAATGCGATCACCTTTGAGGCAAGATCGGCGCTGTTTCGCTCGCGTGCCGTCAGACCGGTAACCCCATCGATGACCACATCGCGAATGGCCGGAAGGTCGGAGGCCACGACGGGACATTCGCACGCCAGGGCCTCCGCGAGGACTAGTCCAAGCCCTTCTTGATCCCCGCTCTCCGCAACGATCGACGGCGCGATAAACACGGCCGCACGGCGATACAGGTGAGGAAGCTCCGGGTTTGGAATCGGCCCGAGAAAAGTCACACGATCGGAAATTCCCAACTTGTCGGCTAGGAACCGAAGGCGTTCTTCCTCCGGGCCGCTGCCCGCGATGGACAAGCTTGCACGGGGGTGTCTGGCCAGGATGGCAGGCAGAGCGCCGAGCAGGTAGGTCAAACCTTTCTTTTCGACCAATCGCCCCACGAACAAAAGCTCGTGATCCCTTCTCTCACCGCGCCTTGCCGGTGTAAATAGCGTTTGAGCGTCGACACCCATGGAAATGACGTGCAGGGACTCGGCCTTGGCTCCGAGCCTCACTGCCAGTTCTGCCATTACCCGGCTTACCACCGTCAACGCAGCCGTCCGCTTGATAATCGCCCGTTTCGGGCGGTCGAGCCATACTCCTCGCAAACCGTAGAGATCTGCTCCGTGGGACGTACAGAGCAACCTGGGCCCTTTGCGCAGGAGCAGCGCCCATATTGCTACCAACCCCTGGGGTATCAACCAATGGGCATGGATAACGTTGAATTTCCTCTTGCCCAGAATGCGAATCAAGGCAAGCAATTGAAAGAGAAAAAAGAAAGGCACTTGTAGATAACGCCATCTGTTCTGGCGCAGTTTCGCCAGGATACCTCCCTCATACGCCAGATTCTGCCAGCGGGGAAAAAAATAGCGAAAACGCACCACCTCGACGCCACCCATGGTTTCTCGTCGCTTCGCTCCTGGAGCGTGAGGAGCCAACACCAAGACGTCGAAACGGGTTACGAGTCGGCGGCAAAGCTCATAGACAAACGGCGGCTCGTGATCCCCTTCCCAGCGCGGGAACGTCGAGGTGAGCACCAGGACGCGTCGGCGAGCGGTCTCAGCGGTCACTGTCTTTGTAGTTCAAGTTCGTGATCTGTTCCGAGACGAGTCCCATGAGAAAAACCAAAATCGACGTAATGAACAATAGCGCTGACATGTTGGTGAAGCGATGGAAACTCAAATAGGTGTAGAGGTAGTACCCTAACCCGGTTAGAAAGAAGAAAGCGCTCACCGGGACAAAGAGTTTCAATGGTGAATAAAGCGTGCCGATTTTGAAAATGATGAGCAAAAACCGGATCCCGTCCCGGAATAAGCGCAGATGGCTTTTCCCGATACGTGGCGGTGCCACGATGGGCACGTAGGCCACAGGATAACCCGCCCGGAAGAAGCTCATGGTGATGGTGGTAGGATAGGAAAAACCGTTCGGCAGTAGGTACAGAAATCTGCGAAACTTATTGGCCCTTACGGCGCGGAAGCCTGAGGTCAAGTCCGCCACCCGCTGGCCCACCATCCAACTCGCCAGGCGATTGTAAAACCCGTTGGCGACCGCACGATGGGCTCCAGCCTGGGAGCTTCCGTCCCGGGCCCCGACCACCATGTCGTAACCCTCCTCCAGCTTCTCCAGCAGCCTGGGAATGTCTTCCGGGCGGTGCTGTCCGTCGGCGTCCATGAAGACCAGGATTTCTCCCCGCGCCGCCCGAGCGCCCGTTTTGACCGCAGCGCCGTTGCCTAGACGGTAAGGGTGAGCGACCCGATTGACCCCGTAGCGCCGACAAAGGTCCGGCGTCTCGTCTTCCGACGCGTCGTCCACCAGCAGGATCTCGGATTCTGGGTAGCGTTGGCGAAGCGCCGGAAGAAGAGTTTCCAGGCTCGCCGCTTCGTTGCGCGCAGGGATAATGATGCTGACGGTCTTCGGATCCATAGGTGTGCTTTTTGCTGTGGCCGCCACACCTGGATTATGCCGCCTAGGGCGCCCCTTTGTCTCGAAGAATAGCTCGCTCCAAGGCAGCGATGTTTGCCAGTTGTAGACTCCGTTTGAGGGGCAACGGGCTCGTCGCTTGCCGAGCCTGTTTCAGGTAGTGCAGTGCTTCGTCCCTAAGGCCTGCGCTCGCCAGCCACCCTGCCTGGATATAAGCGATGTCGACCCGGGGTTGGGCTGCATATGCTGCGTCGAGCGATTTGATTGCTTTATCAAGATTGCCATTAGTCGCGTGCAACCTTCCCGCCAGAAAACCCAGGTTCGTTAGATGAGGTTTGTACGCAGGATTGGCTTCCAGCCCATTGATGATTTCGAATACATACTCGTCATTGACCCGCGCGCACCCTCTTTTCTCTTTTTCTGTAACGATGACATCTAACGAAGCGATAGGCGCATTTGAAAACGAGGCCTTCTCCAGCCGCGCGAAAAGGGTATCGCGGTCTGGCAAGGAGACCATATCGTTAAAGCACCCAAGACTTAACCAGCCCAGATACGCCCCGACATCCAGTGGGTGGATCTCTGCAATCCCGCGGTACACGGCTGCCGCCCGCTCGTATTCACTAAGAGCTTGCCAAACGCTCGCCAAGCGCTCCTGAGCCCGACGAGAATCAGGTTTTTCCCGTGCCCAGGTATACGCTTGCCTGATCGGATCGCCCCAGAGTCGGATCTCGTTAAACGAGACAGCCGCGAGTATCGAGAGATACAAAACAGGAAACAGGCGGAGTACTCGCTTTACCGAAGCAGACTTGATCTTCTCCGTCAGGGCAACTCCATAAAAACTCAGGGCGAAGACAAGCCCTGCCATGGGCAAGTAGTTCCGGTGCTCGAAGTAAAGTTCCAGGGGGAATATCGTGGATTCCAGCAAGTGACCGATGAAGAACCAGAGCAGGCCAAACGCCAACACGGGGGCACGACCCCTCGCGGCGAAGGCAAGAACAAGGAGACTCACGATCAAGAGGCCGGACCAGAAGGTGGTGGCCGGTGCAAACAACCCCCTGGAGGCGGCGTAGTCATCATGGTATAGCCCGAGTGCGCTCGGGACGGGCGCGACGACCAGGCCTAGGTACTCCACGAGCACCCTGGCCTGGGTCATCAGGCGCTCGACGAGCGTGAAGTCCCGGATGGCATAAGGTCCGAGCACCATCGTATCGAACCGCCAAGCCACCACCAGCGCAAGGAGGACGAGGGGTCCGTACAGGAAAATAAACTTCCAGGCTCGCCAGCCGGGAGGCGACGGAAGGTTCCGCAGCAGGGTCCCTTCCAGTGCCAGCGCCAAAGCGCAGATCAAGATTCCGTTTTCCTTGCTCAGCGTGGCCAACAAGCCGAACAGACCGATTCCTAGGGAAGTCCACAAGTATCCTGAACGCCAAGCTCCAGCGCGATGACATTCCCGTCCGTAGAGGTATAGGAGAAGCCCTGCCAGCGTGAACAAGGCCGACAACTGTGTCATGCGCTGGACGACGTATAAGGTCGTGGACACCAGGAGCGGATGCAACAGCCAGATGCTTGCCGCGATGAGGCCGATCAGGAGATTGCGCCGCTCAGAGATACCGGCCAACCGGCCCAGCTTCAGCCAAAGCCAGAACAGGAGGCATCCGTTTAGCAGATGAAGCAAGACGTTGACATACTTAAAGGCAACCACATTCCGGGGCCAGTCGGCGTACTGAAGCGCAAAGCTGGCAAGGGACACGGGGCGCCCTGGGCCGCCGGTGATGCCCGACAAGACGGGCATGAGCCACTCCTGGGGCGACAGGGAAGACACCCGCTCCAAGAAGCGTAGGTTCTGATAATCGTCGAGAAGAAAATCTCCCTTTAGCCCTGGCCAATGGAGGAACGCGGCGAAAAGAAGAACGACTATAAAAGCCGTCCCCGCGAATAGCTCGCCCCTAACCGCTGCTGACCGTAATGAGGATCCAACCACAGAACGAGCCAAACTAAGCAAGCTGGTCATCATCGATCAGGAAATTCACCGCCATCGTCATCGCTCTCAAGAACGACAACCGGCCATCCATTTTTCAAGAAGTGACTGTACAGAAGAAAACAGCCTGCTCGGTATGTCAAGCAGGCTGTTCCAGTTAGATTCAATTACCGGCACGAGGCGGGCAAGTACTTGGCGTCAACCGTTCCAGGGGCGCAGATCCAGGTTCTGCCACCATTTGTCGTCTCGAGCGTTGCGGTCTTGCCCTGAATTGCCGTGTTGACCCCCGTGTTCTTCATCGTGGCCGTCAGGACAAGCTGACCAGTGCCGGCAGCACCAGTCGTAATCGCAACAGTACTTACGTACTTGCCACTAAGGGTATTCATGACCGACGCGGCAGCGCTCGGCCACACCCCCTTATCGGCGTACCACTCGGCCAGCGGCGTCTTGCCGCCCGCCATGAGCTCCACCGCCTCGGACATTTGCGCCCGGGCGGTATAGTCCTGATACGCCGGGATCGCGATGGCGGCCAGAATGCCGATAATCGCCACCACGATCATCAGTTCGATCAACGTGAAACCTTTTTGCAACTGTTTCATAAAACGCTCCTTTTCACCGATAAGACCCAAGGGACACACTCCCAGCCTCGGTGGAGCAAGGCGCATGCCAAGCCGTCCGGGGGCCTCTCCGTGTTCATCTTTTTTTACATTGGTTGATGGAAGACCCGCGAACCCCCCCCTCTCCCGCGCTGTTGCGCTCCCCGGGAGAGGGGCTGGGGAGGGCCGGTCTGAGCGCGAGAATCTGCCTCGACCGGTTATGCAACGCCCGATAAGGCCTCGGTTAAGCGCACCGAAAGGCGCCTTTGGGCTTTGGGGACACCCCGGGCGCAGGCAAAAACTGACGCTCTTCGTCACTTTCGGTCGCTAGGCTCAAAAGCCCGCGGGTCGTAGCCGGGGATTTGAGCCTCGTCCACCTCGTCGATCTGCTCGGGCTCCAGGAATTGCTTGGCGTAGCGTAGATACACCTTCTCCCGCACGAAGACCTGGAACAGGTCCGGGTCGATGTGGCCGTTCAAGGCGAACTGCCCCAGGATGGAGAGGGCTTCGCTCAGGGTCTTGCCCCGCTTGTAGGGCCGGTCCGCCGCCGTCAGGGCCTCGAAGATGTCGGCGATGGCCATCATCCGGGCCTGGACCGACATCCGATCCTTGGTGAGCCCCCGCGGGTAACCCTTGCCGTCCACCCGCTCGTGGTGGCCGCCCGCATATTCGGGCACGTTCTTCAGGTGGGCGGGCCAGGGCAGGGATTCCAGCATGCGGAGGGTGACCACGATGTGATGGTTGATGATCTCCCGCTCCTTGGCGGTAAGGGTTCCTTTCTTGATGGTGAGGTTCTCGACCTCGTCATCCGTGAGGAACGGGACTTCTTTTCCGGTCGCGTCGGTCCAGGTATACCGGGATGCGATCTGCCGCACCCGTACCTGGTCCTCGGGGCGCATGGCTTCGACCCCGAGGTTGCACTTCCTCAGGAAATCCCGATCCGCCTCGATCTGGGCCAGCCGTTCCCGGCATTCCCGCTCGATGGCCGCCCGGCGTTCGGCCCGAGGGGCATTTTCTAGCCACAAGCTGGAAATACCTGGGCGGGGCGCTGAAGCGTACCCCGCTTTTCTGTCAGGTGTGTTGAGCGAAGCGAAACGCACCGGTTCATCCGAGTTCCCGCCGCTGCGGTGCGCTGAAGCGCACCCTACCGTGCCCGGGGAGTCCTCTCCCGACACTTTCTCCCAGAGGGAGAGAGGGACTGGACCGTTCTCCTCCCCCCGCTGGGGGGAGGAGGAAGAGGAGGGGGATGCCCCTCCCAGGGGGGAGGAGAGATGGCTCGATGCGCTCTGAGCGGGGTTCCTATCTCCCTGGTGAGTGAGGAGCGAGCTTGAGAAGCTTACCGGCAAGCTCCTCTCGCCCCGAAGGGAGGGGACAGGGGTGAGAGCCGAGGGGATCGGTCTTGGGGAGGCACCGGGGCGCGGGCCTGCGCGGGCTGAGGAGCCCTCTCGTTCCAAGGAGGGAAGTAGATTACACGAGGCCGTGTCAAGCGCCATGAGCTGGCGCAGCATGGCGATCTCCGCGTCCCGCTTGAGCACTTCGAACCGGGTGTCGATCAGATGGATGCGGTCGAAGATCGTCTGCAGCTTGGTGGCCTTGTCGACGATGTGCACGGGGGTCGTGACCTTGCCGCAGTCGTGCAGGAGCCCGGCGATCTTGAGCTCGTACCGGTCCGCGTCGGTCATCGTGAAATCTTTGAACGGGCCCGCAGCGACGGCGCAGACCGCGTCGGCGAACATCATGGTGAGCACCGGCACGCGCTGGCAATGGCCTGCCGTATACGGGGACTTCTCGTCGATGGCCGCGTTGATTAGGCCGATAAACGATTCGAACAACCTTTCCAGTTGACCGATGAGCTGCCGGTTGGTGAGGGCGATGGCGGCCTGGGAGGCCAGGGATTCGGCCAGGCGCCGGTCCGCGTCGGAAAACGGGACGATCTCGCCGGTCAGGCGGTCTTTGGCGTTGATGAGCTGGAGAACGCCGATGGTCTCCTTCTCGTGGTTTTTCATCGGCACCGCGAGGAAGGACTTCGAGCGGTAGCCGGTTTTCGCGTCGAAGTTCCGGGTGCCGGAAAAATCGAAACCTTCCGCGGCGTAGGCGTCCGGGATATTCACGGTTTCCCCACGCAGCGCGGCGAACGCCACCACCATGGAATTGTTGGGCCGCCCGGCGTCGTCGTATAGTCGCACCGGATAGAAGGGGATAGGAACCCCGCTCGTGCCGCCCATGGCGATCCCCAGGGCGTCGTTATGGACCAGCTCGAAGCGCAAGCGCTCGCCGCCCTCCATCAGGTACAGGGTGCCGGCCTCGGCATGGGTGATGCGCTTTGCCGCCTTCAGGATCGCCTCCAGCAGGCTGCTCAGGTCCTTTTCCTTGCTGAGGGCCGAGCCGACCGCGTTCAGCTCTTCGAGCCTGGCGAGAAGGTCCTTGGTGGAAAGCGCGTGCACGGCCGTCTACTTGATGCACACCGCCCGCACCGAGTGCATGTCGGTGATGCCCTGCAGGACTTTCTCGATTCCGTCCTGTTTCAGGGTGCGCATGCCTTCGTCCAGGGCGGTGACGAGCATCTCGGCCACGCGGGAATGGCTCTGGATGTGGCGCTTGATCGCGTCCGTGCCCACGAGCAGCTCGTGCAGCCCCACGCGCCCGCGGTAGCCGGTTCCGCCGCAGCTCTCGCAACCGACGGGATCGTACAGGGTGATCTGCCCCTTCTGGTCGCCGTACTTGCGCGTCCACTCGGCGTAGATGTTCTTCATCGCCGCTGCCGGATCTTTCTTGAACCACTCCAGGTTTTTGAGTTCCTCCGTGTACTCGTTCAGCAACCGTTTGACGTCTTCTTGGCCGGCGGCCCGGGGCCGCTTGCATTGGGTGCAAAGGCGCTTGGCCAGGCGCTGGGCCAGGATGCCGAGTAGCGCATCGGCGAAGTTGAACGGGTCCATCCCCATGTCGAGGAGGCGCACGATGGACTCCGGCGCGCTGTTGGTGTGCAACGTGGCGAAGACCAGGTGGCCCGTGAGGGACGCCTCGATGCCGATACTGGTGGTCTCCTTGTCGCGCATTTCCCCCACCATGATGATGTCCGGGTCGGCCCGCAGAAAGGAGCGCATGGCGGTGGCGAAGGTGAGCCCGGCCTTGGGATTGATCTGCACCTGACGCAGGCCCTTCTGGGTGATTTCCACCGGGTCCTCGGCGGTCCAGATCTTGTTCTCCGGGGTGTTCAAATGCTTTAGGATCGAATGCAGCGTGGTGGTCTTGCCCGAGCCCGTAGGTCCGCAGACGAAGAATAGGCCGTACGGCTTTTCGATGCACTCCATGAGCCGCTTCCGGTTGTGCTCGGAAAGCCCCAGCTTGTCCAGGGGAATCGGTTCCCCGGCGGCCAGGATGCGCATCACCACGTCCTCCATGCCGCCCGCCGTGGGGATGGTGGCCACGCGCAGCTCGATGTCCAGAGGCCCGAACTTCTTGAACTTGATCTTTCCGTCCTGGGGCCTGCGCTTCTCGGAAATATCGAGGTCGCACATGATCTTGATGCGGGTCACGATGGCGCTGCGATAGCTCGCCGGAACCTCGATGTAAGGCATGAGGGAGCCGTCGCGCCGGAAGCGTATCTCCGTCTTCCCCTTCCCGGGATAAGGCTCGATGTGGATGTCCGACGCCCCCATGTTATAGGCGTCGATGATGATTTTGTTGACCAGCTTTACCAGCTCGTTGTCCGCCGCGGCGGAAATGTCGTCCGCCGACAGTCCGTAATCCTCCGCCGAATCCTCGTCCAGGTTGGAAAGCAGGTCGCCGATGGATCCGAGGTCGCCTTCGCCGTAGAACAGATCCACCGTCTTGCGAAATTCCCGCCGCGTGCAGACCCGGTAAACCAGGCGATGCTTGGGAAAGACGTTGTTGACGACGCGGGAGGCGCTAATCCGCTCGGGGTCGGTGGTCAGGATCACCAGGCCCTCCCTGGTCTCCTCGATGGGCAGCCATCCGTTTTCCTCGACGTATTCCCTTCGCAGGTTCCGGAGCAAGTCGAAGGGCTTCACCCGGTCGGGACTGTACGGCTCGTAGGGAACCCCGAAAAACGCCGACAGGGACTTGCCCAGCGCGGGGAGTTTCACCTGGAACTCATCGATCAACACGTCCTCGATGTCGAGCCCCTTCCTCCGGGCCGAGCGCATGGCTAGGTCGTATTCGGGAGCGGAGATGACCCCGTCCGCGATCAGTTGATCGTACTTGGTCTTGATGACTTGGGGCGCGCTTTGCCGCTGGCGAAAGGCGATCGCCAGCGTCTTGGCAAGCTCCGTGAGACCCTCGGCGGCCATTTGCGAGAAGGGCAGGCCGGAGCGGGTGTTGATGAGCTGCACGACCCCGATCAGCTCGTTGTCGTTGGCGTCCAGGATGGGGGCGACCAGCATCTGCCGGGTGCGATAGCCGGTGCGCCGGTCGACCTCCTGCAGGAAGTGAAGCTGGGGGCTCAAGCGCCGCAGCTCCTGCTCGTCGTACACGTCCCGGATGTTGACCAGCCTTTTGCTCAAGGCGACGTAGCCCGCGACGCTTTGCTCGGAGATGGGGAGCTTGAGGTCCTTGAAAGAATTGAGGCCCGTCTTGACTTTGGAGACGATAGACTGCTTGTCTTCGCTCAGGAGGTAGATCGTCAGGCGGTCGGCCTCGAACAGATCGCAGATGTCCTTGCTCACCTCGAACATGATTTCGTCGATGTTGTAGGTGGCATGGATCTTGTTCGTGACCGCTTGCAAATTGCGCGTAAAGCTGAGCTTGGCGGTGATCTCGCCCAGTTGCTCCTGGGAATTCTGGGATTGCAGAGCCGTGCTCATCGCATCTACCCCCACTGCCCTTCAGGGCAGCACGTTTGTGTCCGGCGGATTGTTCCGCCGGAAGGCCTAAAACTCGAATACCTGGTTGTTTTCCAACCTCTTTACGCAAAAGCCCTCCACCGCCGCCTCGATTTCCTCCAAGATCGAATCCGACTCGCCCGGCTTGAGGTGAGTGATGTAGATTTCCGGTTTCACCTCGAGCTCGATCTTTTTCAGCTCTTCGCGCAGCAGGCTCGGGCACAGGTGTTTGGAGGCGATCGCCAGGTCTCTTTCTCCGTCGCCGAAGGCGGTCTCGATGATGAGATAGCGCAGGTTGCGGGTCCGGTTGACCCATTCCCACAGCGCGTCGTTGGTCGTGGTATCGCCGGAAAAAATCAGGCTCGCCGATCGGCTCTCCAGCCGAAACCCGACCGCCGGCACCACGTGGTGGGCCGGCAGCGGGGTGATCTTTCTGCCGTTCAGGTCGACGGTTTCCCCCACCTCGAGGTGGCCGTAACGCATGTACGGGATATCGGGGTCGGGAATGCAGGAGAAATCGGGCCAGATCTTCCAGTTGAACAAATGCTCTTTGAGGATCTCCAGCGTCGCGGGCGTCGCGTGCACGGTCACAGGATCGCTTCTCATCCAGCCGACGGTGTCCACCAGGAAGGGGATGTAGGCCACGTGATCCAGATGGGAGTGGGTGACGAACACATGGTCGATTTTTTTGAGCTCCTCGAGACTCAGGTCTCCGACCCCCGTTCCCGCGTCGATCAGGATGTTCTCGTCGAGCAGCATGGAAGTCGTCCGGAGCCTTCCTCCGATTCCGCCGCTGCAGCCCAGAATCCTCAGCCTCATTCCACCCGACTTATCCTGGTGACGATGAAGGTTGCGGCGCCCGCAATTCCCGGCGCTCGTCCATTCAGGACTTGTAGAAAAACTCCAGCTTAACGCCGGCGAGCTCGATGATGTCGTGATCGTGAAGCTGCCGAGGATGGGTCCCGATGGCCTTGCCGTTGACCACCGGGTGCTGGTCCCCTTCCACATGGGTCAGGAAGTAGCCGTGGGGCCGCTTGGCGATTACCGCCACCTGGAGCCCAGGCTTGCCCAAGGTGGTGAGCGTCTTGGAGATCACCAGTTCACGGCCCGCGCTCGGCCCGCTCAATACCTGAATCGCGGCCGGCGGCAGCGCCGTCACCGCCCCGGCGGAAGGGGACTGGAACGACGACGGCATGGACATGGACGCCGACCGGGTCGCGAGCTCGACCTCCGCCGACTGGGTGCCGGCGGGCGGGCGTTTGAGCACCATGGTCTTCTCGAAGTCTCCTTGCAGCCGCTGGGTCGCCTGGTCATTCAGGTACTTGAGCTTGTACTTGCCGATTTCGATCACATCCCCGTTCTGCAGAAAGTGTTTCTGGATCTGCTTGCCGTTGACCATCGTCCCGTTGGTGCTGTTTAAGTCCTCCAGGAATGAGTCGTTCAAAATGGTCACGATCACCGCGTGGTTTCCACTGACGGCGAGATTGTCGATGTGGATGTCGTTGGTCGATTTGCGGCCGATGGTGATGCGCTCCTTGTTCAGCGGGAACTCCTTGAGCACTAACCCATCCATGCTGAGTATCAGTTTCGCCGTCATAGGAAAGTCCTTCCGACTTTATTTCTTGAGCTTCGAAAGCAGGTGCGAGAGCCCGCGCCGCCGCACCGGGAACTCGTGCTTGGCCCGCACGAGAATGACCGAAACGTTGTCCCGCCCGCCGTTGTCGTTCGCCATCTGCACCAACTGGCGCGCCGCTAGCGGCAGGTTGGAGCGCAGGCTCGCCAAGGTGAGCCGGATCTCCTCGTCATCCACCATGTCGTTCAGCCCGTCCGAGCACAGCAGGTAGATGTCCTCGGGGCGCACGTCGTGGACGTGGATTTCCGCATCCACCTCGGGATCGATTCCCAGCGCCCGGGTAACCAAGTTTTTGTGCATCGACTGCCGCGCCTCCTCCCGGCTGATCATGCCGCTGTCGATCTGCTCCTGGAGCAAGGAATGATCCCGGGTCATCTGCGTCAACTGGTCACCCCTGAACCGGTAGCTGCGCGAGTCCCCGATGTGGCCGATGGCCACCCGGTTGTCGAAAAAAAGCGCTGCCACCAGGGTCGTTCCCATCCCGGCGTATTGGGGCAGGCTTTGCGCCGCCTGATAGACCGACGCGTTCGCCCGCCGGATTTCCTCTCTCAGTATGGCTTCCGCCATCAGCTTGCCGCTCAGGAGATCGACATCCGCCGGATCTTGCCGGGCCAACGCCTCCTTGAGCTCGGCCGTCATCAGGGACACGACGATTCCGCTCGCCACCTCTCCGGCGTTGTAGCCCCCCATCCCATCCGCCAGAATCGCGACCCCTTCCTCAGGTAGGATCCCGACGCTGTCCTCGTTATGAGCACGGACCATGCCAGGATCGGTTACGCTTACCATTTCCAGCGCATCCCCCGGCTTCATGGGGCCGCCCCGTCCATTAGACACAAAAGCAAAGAAACCTCTTAAAGTTGTTCGCCTAGTTGCTTATAAAATATACGATTTCGAGAAAAAAATAAATGATTGCCGGAAGCACGGCGGAAAAAAAAGAGGCCAGCGTCTCCGCTGGCCTTCGTCGCACGGTGAAAGGGCCGTTTCTCAGGTCCCGAGCATGGTGCCCACCGTAATACCTACAGCCTGCACGAATTCAGCGGCGGAGACCTTCTTGCCCTCCTCTGGCTTCACCCGCATCACCTCGATCTGGCCGCCCTGGGCGCTCACCTTGAAGCCGGTATCGGTGATCTGGGTGACCTCGCCAATCTTGCCGCTCACATCGCCGAAACGGCGATAGATCAACTTGCGGGCGTCGAAAATCTGCAGCTTCTTCCCGTTCAAGGTGGTCCAGGCGCCCGGCGCTGGGTTGCAGCCACGAATCAGGTTGTAGATGAAGTCCACGTGGTTATGCCAGTTGATGCGCGCCTCGCCCTCCCGGCACCAGCCCTCGTAGCTCGCCCGGGACTCGTCCTGCACTACCTCCTTGTGCTTGCCCGCGACCACTAGGTCCGCCGCCTCCAGCATAGCCTGCACGCCCAACGGGAAGAGCTTGTTGAAGTACACGTCCCCCAAGGTCTCGTCGGGGCCGATGTCCACTTCCTTCTGGAGGACGATCGGTCCTTCATCCAGCCCGTCGGTCGGACGGAAGATGGTGAGGCCGGTGCGGGTGTCGCCGCGAATGATGGGCCAGTTGATGGAGCTGGGACCGCGGTACTTTGGCAGCAGGGACGGGTGATACTGGATGGTGCCGTGCTTCGGGATGTTCACGAACTCCTGGGGCGCGAACAGCAGCACGTAAGCCATGATGCCCAGGTCTACCTTGAGCTGGCGCAAGGCGTCCTGGGCTTCCGCTTTCCTGTAGGACGGGAACTGGAACAGAGGCAGCCCCTTCTCCTGGGCCGCCACTTTCAGCGGATCGGGCCTGGCGCCCTCCTTCTCCGGGGCCACGAACACGCCCGCGACGGCGTCGCCGCGGGAGAGAAAGGCCTCCATCACCGCCTTGCCAAAATCTTGCTGGCCAATAATGGCAACTCTCATTTCGACCCCCTTCAGCAAGATTTCAGAGAAGGCTCACGTTTGCCGAAGGCCAACGTGAGCCGGAACTAAAATCTTGCTGACCAATAATGGCAACTCTCATTTCGACGCTCCTTTCAGCAGGGTTCTAGTCCGTGCGCGGCTCGTGGTATTCCGGCACCTTGGCGGGCTGTTTGGAAAAAGCCCCCGCCTCGCGCAGCGAGTCGATATGGTCCTGGGTGTAGCCGAGCACTTCCGCCAGGATCTCGTCGGTATGCTCTCCCAGCAGCGGGGAGCGCTTGATTTCCGCGGGCGAATCCGAGAGCTTGATCGGCATGCCCACGTTGTACCACTTGCCCCGCTGCGGGTGATCCAGCTCGACCACCATTTCCCGGAGCTTCACGTGCTCGTCGTTCATGAGGTCCTCGGTGCTCATGATAGGACCGCACGGCACGTCGAGCTCGTTCAAGATCTTCATCAACTCCCACTTGGTGTACTTGGAGGCGAACTCGTTCAGGATGCGCCACATCTCCACCTGGTTCTTGCGACGCTCCCCGATGGTGGCAAAGCGGGGATCCTTGGCCAGGGCCTCGCCGCCCACGCGATTGGCCAGCGCCTCCCACACCGCCTCCTGCACCACGACGTACAAATAGTCGTTGGGGCCGCCTGGCTTGCATTTGATGGCGTTCCCGAGCTGGCCGCCGCCCGAGTCGTTGCCCGCCCGGGGCGTGGCCTTCAGCCCCTGGGTCGGTACGGAGTACTCGGGCAGAGGGCCGCGCTGCAGACGCTGATGGTCGCGGAACTTGACCCGGCACAGGTTCATGACCCCGTCCATCATCGCCACTTCCACGTACTGGCCGCGGCCGGTGCGGTTGCGATGGTGCAGTGCCGCCAGGATGCCGATAGCGAGATGGAGCCCCGTACCCGAGTCGCCGATCTGGGCGCCGGTCACCAGGGGCGGCCCGTCGGGGAAACCGGTGGTGCTCATGGAGCCTCCCATGGCCTGGGCCACGTTCTCGTAGGCCTTGAAATCGGCGTAGGGGCCGGAGCTGCCGAATCCCTTGATGGAGGCCATGACGATGCGCGGGTTGATCTGCCGCACCTTCTCCCAGGAGAAACCCAGCCGGTCCAGCACCCCGGGGCCGAAGTTTTCCATGAGCACGTCGCACCTCTTGATCAGGTCGGTCAGCACCTCCTTGCCCATGGGGTTCTTGAGGTTCACCGTGATCGACCGCTTGTTGCAGTTGAGCATGGTGAAATACAGGCTGTCCGCGTTCGGGACGTCGCGCAACTGCCCGCGGGTCACGTCCCCCGTGGGGGGCTCCAGCTTGATCACGTCAGCTCCGAGCCAAGCAAGCAATTGCGAGGCGGTCGGCCCCGCCTGAACGTGGGTCATGTCCAGGATTCGAAATCCCGAGAGTGCCTTGTCCATGAAAATTTCACCTCCTCATGACTTGGGAACCGGATGCCGGCCTTTTCCTACGCCTCCGGTAAATGGTTGACAAACCATTTACAGCTCTCCCCTCTCCCTCTCCCTGGGGGAGAGGGCCGAGCGCCGTGAAGCATTTTTTTAGGACGCTCGGTAGGCCCACCTTTGCCGCCGCAGGACCGGCGGTCGCACGGGTCGGATTATATGCCGAGAATAAGGGAGCCTGCGGCAGGCCGCGGCGCGCGGGCGCCGCGGCCCTACCGTGACGCCTTACTTGTACATGGTCTGATTCATGGTGCCGCTCGAGTACACCTCCCGGTCGATCACCACGTCCACCAGGGCCGGCACGCCCGCATCCCGGGCCTTCTCCAGCGCCGGCCGGATCTGGTTGGGCTCGGTCACCCGGATGCCGAAGCCGCCCATCGCCTCGGCGAACTTATCGAAGCGGACGTCGGCGGTCACGTTGCCCACGTCGCCCCGTTCCTTGCCGTACTTCATCGCCTGGCCATAGCGGATCTGGTTCCACGAGGCGTTGTTGCCGATCACCCCGACGAAGGGCAGCTTGTTGCGCACCATGGTCTCGAAATCGAAGCCGGTCAGGCCGAAAGAGCCGTCACCGAAGAGCACCACCACGTCGCGCTCGGGCTGCAGGAGCTTCGACGCGAGGGCGAAACCGGTGCCCACGCCGAGGGTCCCCAGGGGACCCGGATCCATCCAGCCGCCAGGCTTGTGAGGCTTCACCACCGAACCCGAGAAGGTCACGATATCGCCCCCGTCGCCGATGAACACGGTGTCCTCCAGCAGGAATTCGTTGATCTCGTGAACCAGGCGCAGCGGGTGAATCGGCACGCGGCTGTCGTCCTTGACGATCTTGTCGTTCTTGCTTTTGGTCTTTTCCTCTTCTTCGCGCAGCATCTTGATGAAGGGATCGTGCTTGCGCGCCACGTCGCCCTTGGATGCTTCGCACATGGCGTTGAGGATCGCCCGGATGTTGCCGACCAGGCCGATGTCGAAGTCCCGGTTGTACCCGACGTTCTTGTAGTCCATGTCGAGGATGATGACCTTCGCCTTGGGGTTGAGCCGCCGGCCGTAGCCCATGCGAAAATCCAAAGGCGTGCCCACGAGGAAGATCACGTCCGCGTTGTCGAAGGCGACGCGCCGGGAGGGCATGAAGTTGTATGGGTGGTTGCGGGGCAGAGTGCCGCGCGCCGCGCCGTTCACGTACACCGGGATGTTGAAGTGGCGGGCGAAGCGGTCCACCGCTTCGTGAGCCCGGCAGGTGCGGGTCTGGGTGCCGAACAGGACCACCGGGCGCTCCGCGGTGGCGATGGCCTCGGCCGCCTTGGCCAGCTCGTTGGGATCGCCGATGAATTCGCCCCGCACCCGGTAGTTCTTGGGGATGCGCACCTTGGACGCGTCTACCTTGGCGTCCAGCACGTCGTGCGGGATTTCCAGGTAGCCCGGGCCCGGCGCGCCGTTGTACATCTCGCGCACCGCCTGGCTCATCATCTCCGCGCAACGCTCGGTGGTCATCACCGTGGAAGCGAACTTGGTGATCGGCGTCATCATGGGGACGTGGGCGAGGTCCTGCAGCGCGCCCATCTTGTACTGCTTGAGCGGCCCGCCGCCGCCGATCAGCAGCATGGGCGACTCCGCCCGGAAAGCGTTGGCCACGCCCGTCACCGCGTCGGTGGTGCCCGGGCCGGCGGTCACCACCGCGCACCCGAGATTGCCGGTGATCCTGGCGTAGGCGTCGGCCGCGTGGGCGGCCACCTGCTCGTGGCGCACGTCCACGATGCGGATGCCCTCGTCCAGGCAGCCGTTGTAGATGTCGATGATGTGCCCGCCGGAAATGGTGAAGATGTGGTTGATGCCCTCTTGCTTGAGGAACTTGGCCACGATCTGGCCGCCGCTGATGAGCTTAACGTCCTGCCCGCTGGCGACTTGTGTTTCAACGGTTCCCATAACTTCCTCCTGACTGTTCGTTGGGAATTGCGAACCCTGCGCTCGATGAAATACAATTAAAATTTATACAGAAATTTAAGCAGTTGTCGGGCATTCGGCATTGACCGCGGTCAATAATCCAGCTTCTCCGCCCCCTTCTACCGGCTGACGTTCGTCGAACCCGCCGTCCCCCGATGGTCGCTCTGGTCGCCCACCCCGAATACAAGATTTTGCGCCTGCAGCTCCGGCAGAACCTGGTCCTCAAGAACATGTCGCCGGTAGCGTGGGCGGAACTTGAACCTTTGCTGGAGATCGCCGACTACCCGAAGGGGAAGTCCCTGGAAAACCAGGGCGACCTTTCCATGGAGCAGTACTTCATCATCGAAGGCATTCTCAAGCGGGTGGTGACCAACAAGGAAGGGAAGGAGATGATCCTGCGCTTCGCAGCGGAAAGCGACATCGATACGAGCTACGCCGCCTGGCGCCTGAAGACCCCTATCCCGTACTCGATCCGCGCCGTCACCCGGGTGCGCGCCGCCAAGCTTTCCATGGAGCAGTGGGTTCGCTTCATGGATCGTCACCCGAGCGTTAAGGCCGACTTCGAATTCGAGGTGATGAAGCTGATGAGCGAGGTGATGGCCCATACCATCACGCTCCACCTACTGGACGCCCCTGGCCGGGTGCATCGCTTCATGCGTAAGCACCCCGAGCTGACGGAGCGGCTTCCCAAGAAAGAGCTAGCGTCCTACCTCAATCTGTCGCCGGAAACCCTAAGCCGGCTCAAGCACAAGGGCAAGATCGTGATCTAAAACCCCGGGTCCCGGGCTCAATCGTATTTCTCGGACGTGAAAATACGCGCCCGGCTCATGACCTTGAGCTGGTTTTCGACCGCCGTCACGCCCGGCACGGCGCGCGCCGTCTTCTCCGCCGCGCCGCGCTCGCTGTCGTGCAACACGATGCCGAGCAGCTTCACACGGCCGTTGTCGGCCTCGATGGTGATGTTGATGTCGTCGGTGTCGGGATCACTCTTGAGCGCCGCCCGCACCCGCGCCTCCAGCGCTAGGTTCTGCAGCTTGGTCCGCGATTCCGGAGTTTCCTGAAACTCCGGGCGCTGCAAGAGCAGCTTGATCTCCTCCACGCAAGTCTCCACCGATAGCCGTTCGGTGTTGAGCACCAGGTCGTAGATCAAGGGATCGCCCCAAGTGACGCCGAAGCGCTGCTGCATGTTGGCGATGTGGGCAGCGTCGCTGCGCCGCAGCTCCTGGCGCACCAGTTCCTCGTCGTCGGTCTCGAGCCGCTCCATCATCCACTTCACCCGCACTTCCATGGGAGCACACACCCGGACACAGGGGATGTGGGGCACCTGCCTGAGCAGGTAGGTGGCGCCCCATCCGCGGATGACCACGTTTCCCTTCAGGGCGAGCTCGAATACCTCCTCGGCGGTGTATATGGCCAGGCTTTTCTTGTCGGTGGCCATGCCCTCGATGAGGCCGGCCTTGCCTTCCATGATGCGGCGGATAAGACTCTTTCTAGCCCGCATCTTCTCGGCCACGTGGTCCACCACCTCGTGCCGGACCAGCGCCAGGCCTAGTTGCTGTGCCAGCAAGGCGGCCACATCCTTGCCCTTGGAGCCCATCTCCTGGTTCATCGCGATGACTGGCATCGTTTCAACCCTCCAACCCGCGTTCAGGACCCGGTCGCCCGAGAACGGCTAGCTTCCTCTATGGTAACGGCTGCCCCGCCCACTGTCATCCCGGCTCATTCCACCGGCCGCTGTTCCTGGAGGGTGTCGATCCGGCCGGAGCGGATTCTCTTGAGCCCTTTGGAGATGAGCGGCCAGAAGAGCATGACGAGGGCCAGGGTGGTAATGCTGCCCACCAGCCAGTTCGACCAAAGCACCGTCAGATCCCCCTGAGCTACCAGCATGGACTGCCGGAAGGAGTCCTCGGCGCGATCCCCCAAGACGATGGCCAGGACCAGGGGCGCCAGCGGGTACTCCAGCTTCTTGAACACGTACCCGATGAAGCCAAAAGCGATCATGTACCAGATGTCCACCTGGGCATTAGCCACGGTGTAGGCGCCCACCGCGCAGATGACGATGATCACCGGGGCGATCACCGCGAACGGAATGCGCAGGATCGCGGCAAAGAGGGGCACGCAGGTGAGCACCACAATGAGGCCCGCGATGTTGCCCAGGTACATGGCGGCGATCAGACCCCAGACGAAATCCGCCTTTTCCACGAACAGAAGCGGGCCCGGCTGCAGTCCCCAGATGAGGAGCCCTCCCAGCAGCACCGCCGCCGTGGGCGACCCCGGGATGCCGAGGGAAATCATAGGCAGCAGGGCGCTGGTACCCGCTGCATGGGCTGCCGTTTCCGGGGCGACGATGCCCTCGATCTGGCCGGTGCCGAACTTATCCCCGTCCTTGGACATGCGCTTGGCGACCCCGTAGCTCATGAAGGAGGCCGGCGTCGCCCCGCCCGGGGTAATGCCCAGCCAGCAGCCGATTAGGGAGCCGCGGATCGCCGTGATCCAGTACCTGGGCAGCTTGGCCCAGGTCTCCAGCACCACCTTCAAATTGATCTTGCCCTGGGCGGCAGCCCGGAACTCCAGGCCTTCCTCCATGGTGAGCAGGATCTCGCCGATGCCGAACAACCCGATGACCGCCACCAGGAAGTCGAAGCCCTTCAATAGCTCCGTGATGCCGAAGGTGAGGCGCAACTGGCCGGTCACCGTGTCGATTCCCACCGCGGCCAGGGCAAAGCCCAACATCATAGAGGCGATGATCTTGAACGGCGAGCCCTTGCCCATGGCGACGAAGCTGCAGAAAGTGAGCAGGTACACGGAGAAGAATTCGGGCGGACCGAATTCCAGGGCGAAATCCGCCACCAGGGGCGCCAGGAAGGTAATGATGATCACCGCCACGAAGGCGCCGAAGAACGAGGAGGTGAAGGCGGCCGTCAGCGCTTCCCCGGCGCGGCCCTGCTGGGCCAGGGGGTAACCATCGAAGGTGGTCGCCACCGACCACGGCTCGCCGGGGATGTTGAACAAAATCGACGTGATGGCACCACCGAACAAAGCCCCCCAGTAGATGCAGGAAAGCATGATGATGGCGGAAGTGGGATCCATGGAGAAGGTGAGCGGCAGCAGGATAGCGATACCGTTCGCCCCGCCCAGGCCTGGCAGCACGCCGATGATGACGCCCAGCACCACGCCCAGGAGCATAAGCATGAAGTTCTCCGGGCTGAGCACCACCGCGAACCCATGAAACAGTGCAGCGATCTCTTCCACTTCAGTCCCCCCTTGACCCGCGCTTTTGCGCCGCCGTCGTTTTCGTTCAATAGCCGAGCCAGGCCTCCAACGGGCCCTTCGGCAGCGGAATGAGGAATTGCACCTCGAACATCCAGAACATCACCGCTGACACTCCTACGCTCACCAGCAGCGTCGGCAGGATCCGGTACTTGCCGAGCAGGAGCATGAAGCCGCCGATGAAGAGGGTGGAAGACACATAGATGCCGAGGGTGCTGACGCCGACGGCGTAGACGATCGACGGAACCAGCACCTGGAGCACCCGCTTGAACTGGCTCCAGTCCACGAACACCGACCGGTCGCGATTCTTGGAAAAAGTGGATTGATAAAAAGTCACCGCGCTGCAGACGAAAATCAGCAACCCGATGTAGAAAGGAAAGTATCCCGCCTGCGGGCCCACCTCGGGAGACCAGGCGCTCCCCACGCGGTGGGCGTCGTACATGACGAGCGCCCCGATGAACATGAGAATCGCCGCGGTCACGGCGTCCACCACGCAGACCGAGCAACTCTTTTCCGCCTTCGCTTGCGTCCCTTCACCGTGTTCCATGGTCCGTGCTCCAGAATTCAGGCATGAAACTCACCCGCGGCCGCCCCGCGGCGGCCGATTTCCCGCATCGTCGCCTAGCGTTTTGTGGGAATAGTGGCAGGGAGGAGCGGAGGGAGACCTGCCGTTCCGGCTCCGCTCCACGCCCGCCGATTCAAGAGAGGAGGGGCATGCTGCAACCCCGAGCTTGCGCCTTACTTCGCCAGGAAGCCGGCCTTCTGCATCAGGTCCTTATGCCGGGCTTCCGCCTGTTCCACCCACTTGCGGTACTCTTCCCCAGTCATGAAGCTCTGGTTGAAGGCGCCTTTTTCCATGAACTCCTTCCAGTCGGGCGTCTCCCGCACCTTCTTAAACAGCTCGACGTAGTAGTTCACCTGCTCCTGGGTGACCCCGGCCGGCATGAAGATGCCGCGCAGCATCAAGTAGTCGATGTCCAGCCCCTGCTCCTTGCAGGTGGGGATGTCGGCCCAGGCCATGTCGGTGGTCACTTTGTCCTTGTAGGGCATGCGCTGGGTGTCGAACACGCACAGGGGCCGCAGCTTGCCGCTGCGCCAGTGACCCACGGCCTCGATCGGGTTGTTGACGGTGGAGTCCACGTGCTTGCCCACGAGCTGTACGGCCACGTCGCCGCCGCCCTTGAAGGGCACGTAGGTGAACTTCACGCCGGTCGCCTGCTCGATGCCCACCGTGATGATCTGGTCTTCCTGCTTGGAGCCGGTACCCCCCATCTTGCACTTGCCCGGGCCCTCTTTCTTGCAGTGCTCGATGTATTCCTTGGGGGATTTGAACGGTGTCTCGGCGTTCACCCACAGCACGAACTCGTCCAGCGCCAGCATGGCCACGGGGGTGAGGTCCTTCCAGTTGAACGGCACTCCGGTCGCCAGGGGCGTGGTAAACAGGTTGGACAGGGTGATGATGATCTTGTGGGGGTTGCCCTTGTCGCCCTTCACGTCCAGGAACCCCTCGGCGCCCGCGCCGCCCGCCTTGTTGATGACCACCATGGGCTGCTTCATCAATTTGTGCTTGGCCACCACCCCCTGGATGAAGCGCGCCATCTGGTCCGCCCCGCCGCCGGTGCCGGCGGGGATGATGAATTCCACCGGCTTGGTGGGCTCCCAAGCCGCCGTCGCCGCGAGCGGGGACGCCGCCAGGAAACCGAAGAGACCCCCGATCGCTCCGATCTTCGCGGCCCGCCCTACCCTTGACATTGTTGGTTTCATGCGTTTCCTCCTCGTCAAATCACTGGAAAGGATCGAACCCGACCCCGTACGCCTCGGCAGACGGCATCGGGAGCGGTTTTTTTCTATGCCTGCTTTAGGCATAGCTTGCGTAGAGTAGAGGACCACCCTGCCGGTTGCAACCGGTGGCTGACCCCCTTCTTGACCGCAGTCAAGGACTTTCTCTTGCTGCGGCGCAACGAACCCGATCCTCATTTCACCAGCAACACCGGTACGTCCGCCAGGTGGATGACCTTGGTGGCGACCGAGCCCAGCAAGAGGCTGCCGATGGCTCCCAGGCCCCGGGTGCCCATCAGGATCTGGTCGCATCCCCGTTCCCGGGCGAAGCGGGCGATCATCTCGGCCGGGTCTCCCACGAGGATGTGATGTTTGTAGGGCACCTGGGCCCCGTCGAGCTTCGCCCGCGCCGGCTCCAGGGCTTTGAGTCCCTCTTCCTGGTAATAGTCGTTGAGCTGATCCTGGCTGATGAACATGGTCACGTTGCCGGACACGATGGGCGGCTGCACGTTGATCAGATGAATCTCCACGGGCTCCCGGTACCAGCCTGCCTTCTTGATCACGAAATCCACCGCCCGGAGCGAATTCTCCGAGCCATCCACTGGCACCAGTAATTTCGCCATGTCCGCTCTCCCGCTCACCTCGTCTCCGGGGGATCGGCGGGCCGGCTGGCGAGGTCCACGACGGGCTCCGCCGCCGTTTTCATCGCCAGGAGCTTGCCCACCGCGATCACGAGGGCCGCCCCCGCCACCGCGACCATCCACTGGTATCCCGCCATGTTTTGTTCGACCCAATCCTTGATCGCCACGTCCGAAACGGCCATGTCACCCGCGATCCAGCCCAGGAGCGCGCCCCCACCCAGGATGACGATAGGAAAGCGGTCCATGAGTTTCAACACCAGTTGGCTGCCGAAAACGATGATGGGGATGCTCACCACCAGGCCGAAAATTACCAAGGCCATGCTGTCCTTGGAAGCTGCCGCGATGGCGACCACGTTGTCCAGGCTCATGACCGCGTCGGCCACGATGATGGTCTTGATGGCGCCCATCAAACTGGTGCTGGCATCGATCTCATGGCCGCCCTCCTCCCGGTCGGGAAGCACCAGCTTGATGCCGATCCATAGCAGCAGCGCGGCGCCCACCAGCTTGAGGAACGGGATCTTGAGGAGGGTGAGGGCGAAGAAAATCAGAATGACGCGCAAGGCGATGGCGCCGAAAACCCCCCAGAAAATGCCGAGCTTGCGCTGGCGGGGAGGAAGCTTGCGGCACGCCAGGGCGATTACCACGGCGTTATCACCGCCCAGCAGGATATCGATGGCGATGATCTGCAGGACGGCGATCCAGAACTCCGGGCTTCCGAACTCCATTAATCCTCCTCCATACCCGATGGCCGGCCCCGCAGCGTTTTCAGCGTCTTGTCGTTGCAGCGAAGCGCACGAAGGCGATTAGAACAATCCCACCACCTTGCCGTTTTCGTCCAGGTCGATCTTCTCGGCCGAGGGCACCTTGGGCAGCCCCGGCATGGTCATGATGTCGCCGCAGATCATGACCACGAACTCCGCCCCCGCCGCCAGGCGCACTTCCCGGATGTTGATCACGTGCCCGGAGGGCGCCCCGC